>JAYUFR010000142.1:0-14978 GCA_043738625.1 Sterolibacteriaceae bacterium | reverse complement strand
AGCCGTTCATCATGCCGAAGCGGCGAAATATGGGGATCAGGTAACGATTGAAGCAATAGCCGATGGGGCCTTCCATGACCAATCGCTTCGCTTCCTTGTCGGTGTCGGCGACGAAGACCGTCTGAGTCACCGCGTGACGTGCACGGTCCGGGATATGCCCCGCCTTGATGCTCGCCTCCGAATAAATGTCCCAGTGCTGCTTCAGCGCATCGAGCCCCGAATAGATCGAGATCGGCTTGAAATTTCGCTCGCCAGCCAGTTTCATTGAGGGCGAGTTGGCGCTGAACCCGGCGACGGCAATTTCTGGAAAAGCCCCATTCCAGGGTGCAAAATTGGCCAGCTTGTGCTGCTCGTCATCAGGATCGTCGGACTTGGCCTCTTCCGGATAACCCGCGTTCCAGAATTTGCCTTCGTGGAAGAAAGGCTCCCGCTTCCATATCTTCTCCATGATGGTGAGCGACTCGCGCACCATCTCATTCAGAAACACGGTGTCGGCACCGTTTTTAATCCCATGCATATAGCCCGACGGCGGATAGGCGCCAGCGCCGATACCGAGGAAATAGCGCCCTTCGAGAATCTGCGACAACCAGCCGACCATAATCGCGAGCTTTGTTGGATGCTGGTGCGGCAGGATGTGGGCCATGGGCGCGAATTTGATTCGCTTGGTCTGCAGCGCCGCCGCGGCCATGATTAACTCCGGGTTCGGAATATTCTGCCAAACCTCCGACGCGTGCTCCGAGATCAGCATATTGGTGAAGCCGATCCGATCACAGGCGATCGAACTCTGCACGCCCCAGTCGAAGGTCTGCCGCGCGGTGCGCCCGGGCCGCATATAAGGGTGAAAGATCAGTCCTGTTTCCATAGCCATAAAGCACTTCTCCATTCAAAAAACTGTTGCAAGGCTTAGTGTGCCGTCATGCCTCCGTCGATGATATGTTCGGCACCGGTGACAAAACGAGAACCGTCACCGGATCAAAGGCCTTCTCGGTCTCGGACACGACTTTTGTCCAGTCGGACGCCTTGGAGACGTCTTGGTTGATGAACATGGCATTGGCGCCGCGCCTGTTCATGTTTTCTCCTCGTTTGTATATGCACTGATTTGTCGGCGCGTGAATAGCGTACGCAGCTACCACGGCCATCAGATTAAAGTGAAGTATAGTCGGGAGCAGATCGGGATGTCTAAAATAATTGTCTCATTTATCGAGACAATTATTTTCGGCCATTCACGCAGGTATCGCGCTAAATTATGGGTTGAAATCCTGGTTTCTTTGAGTGTGTTATTGCCGTACTCGCTTTATAAAAGCTGATTTAATGAGACAAATGAATTGTCTGAAAACAGGATATTAGACGTGTGTGCAGCGCAAGAAAGGGATTGAATGCGACTTCCTTCGAAGAAAAAATTGACTATTGAATCCTCTGGATTCGGTGCTCCAGTTGAACGTATTTTTGCGATTCTGAACTTGACGGCTGAACAGGGAATGATTACGACTGCTGATGTCGTGCGCGTTCTCGACATTCCGAGACCAACCGCACATCGCCTGGTGACGAATCTGGAGGCTTTAGGGCTATTGCGGCAGACGCCCTTTAAGGGCAAGTACGGTGCGGCGCCGAAGCTTGTAACCTTTGCAACATCCTTGTTTGCATCGAATCCAGTTTATTTGCCGATCAAGACGCTGCTGCTGGCGCTTACGCGAAGAACCGGTGAGTCTCACTCCATCAACATATATTCGAATGGTGAGGTCGAGTATTTTGATGGCACAGAGAGTTCTTCTTCAGTGTGGCAGGTTCGTGTAGGTCACAAATCACCATTGCACTGCACTGGAGCGGGCCAGGTGTTTCTCGCCGCTTTTGATGACGAGAATCTTGATCGATTCCTCCAAACGGGCCCTTGGGAACAGGTGACGCCCAATACATTGACCACGCGGGAGTCGCTTTATGAAAGAGTGATTCGGGTGCGCAAGCAGGGGTACACCATTGCCGACTCCGAATACACCGAGGGCATCATCATCGGTTCCGTGCCGATCAAAAACAAGGCGGGCAAGGTTGTCGCCGCGCTTGGGATGCGCGTTACAAAACTGAACTATAGCGTTGGTAAAGTTGCCGAATTGATTCCGACGATGCAAGGATATGCCAATCGAATCGGAAAGTTGCTATAGCCTTGTGGTTGCTTCAATAGCAAGTGTCCGGCCATGGCCGTCTGGCCTTGATGTTTTAGATCGTGGAAGCTTGCGGACATGATTATGGGAGCACGGCGGTGTCCGTACTCAATTTTGGGCAAATGTCCAGTTGGCATCCATTGTAAAAGATGAAGTCGAAACCCGTTGAGTTACCTGATCCAGCTGGCCATTCGCCATATCGACGGCCTCGCTCGATTCGCCGTACTGCCTCGATCGATGCGACCTGGTCGGGAGGTCGGGATTCGGGTCTCAGCCTTGTGGGGACAGCACGCGATGTTTTTTCCCGCAACCCGCTTGCTGCACCCACCACTATCACGCTTGACGGGATACATGCTTCTCTCTCGCCTTATGGCCGTGAAGTACCATCTATCCGATCGCAGCCATTCAGGGAATGCCTGAACGAACCGGTTGGCAAACGTGGCATCGACCAGCTGCGGGCCACCCTTCGGAAGATTGCTCCGGCAGGTCAGTTAGATTCCGCTCCTCTCTATTTGTTGATCGATGACGTACCCGGCATTTCTGTCATTGCCGATTGGGCCTGGTCAAGATGGCCTGAAAATCGAACGCGGATTGATCAAGCTCGGCGCGAGAGGCGTTTGACTTCGAAAGCAGGCGTGTACATCGGCCTTCGCGAAGGCTCCAGCTCTCAGAAGTGCGAAGGAAACTATCAAGCTCAATGACGGCAATAGCGGGTTCACTGCCGCATCCTGAGGATGTATATGGCTGGCATGAATTGCCGGTCATTCAGGAGCCGTCGATGCGAAGAGCAAGGCGGATTGATGTTTGGATGGATAACGATATTTCTGTGGACGCAGCATTTCGGGACAGTGCCACGAATCCCGAGGGTGGCCGTACTTCAGTTCATGAATATACGCTGCGGGCCACCATCGACGCCAAGACGCACGAAATTAAAGATGTATTCGCTGTACCCCATGTTGTGCCATTTTTAGAGTGTCCTGAGGCTACGGATAATTTGCGACTCCTGATCGGAGCGCCCGCCAGTGAATGGCGCTATATAGTTGGCGAGCGTTTAGGCAAGGTCATGGGGTGTACGCATTTGAATGATGCGTTGCGCGCGCTGGCCGATGTGCCAGTGCTCGCGGATATGATCAGCAGTTTTGAAGATTGACGCGATTTTGTCTGCGTGAGTTTTCTGTAATAAACACGCTTGTATTAAAGCCTAAATTAAAAAATTGCGAAGCAACACTTCTCGCACTCCCGGGTTTTTACCTCTTAAATCGGCAACGCCCTTTTCGGTGACAATGAAACCTGATGTGGCCGACTCTCGTTGTATTGCTCAGTCAGGCTGGATAAGTCACCGCTTTTAGCAAAGCCATCGGCCCGGCCTTGCGCACCAGTTCCATATGCTCGGAACGCCGCACGAAGATCGAACCGGCGAAGCTCATCGCATTCATCGAAACCTTTTCCGCGTCGCATTCCCAATGCTCGCAACTGCGCGGCACCAGCAGCAGCCAGCGCCGCCCGGCAAGCAGGTTGTAGGGCGGCAGCATGCCATCGGTCGCCGTGACGCCGCAGTGCGCGCAGGCGCGGTAGAAGATTTCGTGCAGGTAGGGTGCAGACTGCGCCGGGTCGGCGACGATCTTTTCGTCCAGCGCGATCAAGGCGTGGCGGAAGTGGAATGCCGGCAGTTGCTGCAACTCGCCGCAGTTCGCCGCGGCGGGCAAGGCCGCTTCGATCGCGAAGGTGCCGGAAGGCACCCACTGCAAATGCTTGTGCGGCTGGCTGGCGCCGGCGACCACGCCGCCGTTGTAGAACACCAACCCGTCCAGTTGCGTCAGCGTAGTTGCGACTGCGGCCAAGTCGGGGATGTTCAGCAGCGAGAGCTGTTCTTCGTAGGCGCGCGTGACCATCAGGATGTGGTGTTCGAACAGGGGAAACTTGTTGAGGATGGCGACGTGCGTGTCCGACAGGTTGGCGACGAACAGATCCTGCTCGAAGGGCAGGAAGGGATTGGTCGGCTTGGCGCCGGGATTGGGATTGAACAGCTTGGCGGCATCCTTGAGCGCCAGCGATGTCAGGCAGAAGACGGAGAACTCGAAGCCGTCGCCACCACTGATAGTGGACTGTTCGATGCCGAGCGGCAGCAGGGCGCCGGTGGCGCGGGCGTGTTCAGTGGCGCGGGTGATGGCGGCGGCAAGGCTTGAGCTGGTCATGTTCGATGGTTCTGCAACCATATTGGCAAAAAGAAAAGACTGCGAATAGACTGGGCAGCGCAGTTAATTATCATAAAGGAGAGACGACATGGATGGTTACCACCTGCTGACATTGATTACCCTGCTGACGGTTTTTCTGATGTTGTGGACCGGGGCAAGAGTTGCCATGGGGCGGGCAAAGTATGGCATCAAGGCGCCTGCGACCACTGGCAATCCCGATTTTGAACGCATCTTCCGGGTGCAGATGAACACGTTGGAAAACGTGGCCATGTTTCTGCCCTCGTTGTGGCTGTTTGGGTTGTACGTCAGTGGGCTGTGGGCTGCGGTGGCGGGCGTGGTGTGGTTGTTCGGGCGGGTCTGGTATGTGCTGGGTTATTCCGCCGAGGCGAGCAAGCGCGGCCCCGGGTTTGGCATTGGTAGCCTTGCGCTGGTGATACTGGCCGTGGGCGCGCTGATTGGGGTTGTTATGCAATTGGTTCAGGGCGGGGTTTAGTCACGGCGCAGGAATCGCGTGGCACCTGAATAACCGGCTCTAATTGGCCATAGGGGTTATCGGCTGTCGATGATGCGGCGAAAAATTTCCAGGCGGCGCGCGCTGATCGATCCGTTGGCGATTGCATTCTTCAGCGCGCAGTCCGGCTCGGCGGTGTGCTGACAATCGCGAAAGCGGCATTGCCCGAGCCATGGACGAAACTCGGGAAACGCCGACGCGATCTGCGCTTCCGAGATATGGGTAAGGCCGAACTCCTGTAAGCCGGGGCAATCGATGATGGTGCTTTCGGCATCCAGTCGATAGCAGCGGGCGTGGGTGGTGGTGTGCTTGCCCGAGCCCAGCGCCGTGGAGATTTCACGGGTGGCTGCCATCGCGTCGGGCAGCAGCGCATTGATCAGCGTTGATTTGCCCATGCCCGATTGGCCGACCAGCACTGAAGCTTTTCCCGCCAGCCATGGTCGCAGTTGCGATACATCCTGCTTGGCCGACAACTCCACCACCGTGTAGCCCATGGCCGTGTAGGGCATCAGCATGGCACGGGCGGCCGGGAGGTGCTCGGCGATATCGCATTTGTTGAGCACGATCACCACGCGCAGTTGATCATGCTCGGCGGCCACCAATGCGCGGGTCAACAGTTCGTCACTGAAGGCCGGCTCGGTGGCGACCACCAGCAGCAGTTGCGTGGCGTTGGCGGCGATCAGTTTTTCGCGATAGGTGTCGCTGCGATAGAGCAGCGAGGTACGCGGCTGGTGGCGCATGATCTGGCCCTGGTCGGCGGCGCTGAGTGCCAGCTCGACGCGGTCGCCGCAGGCGAAAGGACTTTTCTTGCCGAGGGGAAATCCGGTGACGCTGGCGCCGCTGTCGAGCTCGACTTCGTAATGTCGCCCGAAGGCGGCGACGATGGTGCCGGCGACTTCGCTCAAAGCTTGAACAGGCTGTCGATTTTGGTGGCGCAGACAAAATCACGTCCCGACAATCCGCCGACGTCGTGGCTGGTGTAGTTCACCTCGCACTGGTTGTAGCCCAGCACGATGTCCGGGTGGTGATCGGCGCGGTTGGAAATCCAGGCGGTGGCATTGACGAAGGCGACGGCTTCGTAATAATTCTTGAACTGGTAGGTCTTGGAGATCACGCCGCCCTTGCGCGACCAGCCGGTCAGGTCCTTGAGAAGTTCCGCGATTTCGATGGCGGTGAGGCGGCTGCGCAGGGGACTTTTAGCCATGGCTGGTTTCCTTCAGGCGTGCGTGAGTCGGGCGATGCGCAGGCTGGCCGGCGGGTGCGAATCGTAGAACATCGAGTGGATCGGGTCCGGCGTCAAGGTCGACGCGTTGTCGCGATACAACTTGACCAGCGCGGTGACCAGATCGCTCGCCTTGGTCTGCTGCGCGGCATAGGCGTCGGCCTGGTATTCGTGACGGCGTGACAACGACGAGAACAGTGGCGACAGCGGAAAGGTGAACACCGGCAGCACCAACGAGAACAAGATCAGCGCCATTGCCGTGCCGGTGGTGGTCACGCCAAGCCCGGCATAGAAGCCGGGCTGCAGCATCAACTGGCCCAGCAGCCAGAGCAGGCCGAGGCTGATCAACGACATCGCCGCGATGCGCTTCCACACGTGGCGATGCTTGAAGTGGCCAAGCTCGTGGGCCAGCACTGCTTCCACTTCTTCGGGCTGCAGGCGTTCCAGCAGCGTGTCGAAGAAGACGATGCGCTTGGCGGCGCCGAAGCCGGTGAAGTAAGCGTTGCCGTGCGCAGAACGTTTCGAACCGTCCATCACGAACAGGCCACCGACGCGAAAGCCGCAACGGGTAAGCAGGGACTCAATGCGTGTTTGCATCGCTGCATCGGCGAGCGGCACGAACTTGTTGAACAGCGGCGCGATCACTGTTGGGTAGAGCAGCAGGGCGAGCAGGTTGAAACCCATCCAGAACAGCCAGACATAAGCCCACCAGTGTTCGCCCATGCGGCCCATCAGCCACAGCACCGCCAGCAACAGCGGCGCGCCGAGCAGCACGGCCAGCGCGGTCTGCTTGAACAGGTCGATCACATACAGGCGTGGTGTCATCTTGTTGAAGCCGAAACGTGCTTCGATGACGAAGGTGCGATACAGCGAGAAGGGCAGGTCGACGATGAAACCGACCAGGCCGAAGCCGGCGAACAGGGCGAGGCCGAAAGCGTAGCTGGCAGTTTCAGGAAAAAAACCTTGCACTGCATCAGCGATCATCTGCAAGCCGCCACCGAGGGTGAACAGCAGCAACAGTATGGTTGCGACCAGTGTGTCGAGCAGGCCGATGCGCTGTTTGGCCGTGCTGTAGTCGGCCGCCTTGTGATGGTCCTCGACGGGAATGCGGTCGGCGAATTGCGCGGGGACTTCACCGCGATGCGCGGAGATGTGGCCGATCTGGCGGAAGGTGAGCCAGATGCGCAGCCCGGTGGTGCCGAGCACGGCGAGCAGGAAAACGGCGGAGATGATTGGCGTCAAGGCGTGGTGTCCAAAGGAAGTGTGACGAAAGGAAGTGTGACAAAATCGCGGCTATCGTTGCGATGCATTGAATAAGGCAGCAGAAAAATTATGGCACAAGATCAAAACGCCCTTGTCTGGCTCGACATGGAAATGACCGGGCTCGATCCCGACAGCGACCACATTATCGAACTTGCGATGGTGATCACCAACAACAATCTCGAAACCATCGCCGAAAGCGCGATGTGGGCTGTGCATCAAACAGACGCGGTGCTGGCCGGCATGGACGAATGGAACCAGAAGATGCATGGCAAATCAGGATTGATCGACCGGGTCAAAAATTCCGCTTTGTCCGAAGCAGATATTGAGTTGCAGGCTACCGAATTTCTCAAGCTGCATGTCCCTCAAGGGAAGTCGCCGATGTGCGGCAATTCCATCTGCCAGGACCGCCGCTTCATGGCGCGCTGGATGCCTAAACTCGAAACTTACTTTCACTATCGCAACCTCGATGTGTCGACGCTGAAGGAACTGTGCAAGCGCTGGAAGCCGGAGCTAGCCAAGGGTCTTACCAAGCACGGCAAGCATGAGGCACTGGCGGACATCTACGAGTCGATCGAAGAACTCAAGTATTACCGGGAGCACTTCCTCAAGCTATAAGTGGCGCGCGTTGCGCGTCAACTGCGCCGATACAGGCGCAGCCGTTCGCTGCGATCTCCCGGACGATTGCCTTCCCACACCTTGCGCCAGCCGGCGGGCGCCTTGGCGCTGCGATCACTGGTCTGCACCAGCAGCCACGGGCAGCCATGACCGGCGCCGGACAATGGCAGGGTGGCCAGACCGCTGAAATAACGCAACGAGGCTTTTTGTGCGTCGCCCACGCCCTGGGCGGCGATGCAACTGCTGGTGCCGCCCAGGGCATTTTGCAGCGACGCGGCGACCGGGCGATAGGATTTGCCATAGTCCATCCACGGCAGCCACAAGGCGACCAGCAGCGCCCAGATCAAGCTCACCCCGGCGGCCCAGTGGGTCACACCGCGCCAGGGGGAACGCGGCAGGCGAAACAGCAGCAGCAGCCAGAGCAGCGTCAACACGCCGGCGAACGCGAAGGCCGGTATCGATAGTTGCCCGATGAAGCCCGGTTCCATTTTGGCGAAGCTTTTAGCGAGACGTTCCGGCGTACCGTTCGCCAGGGCGTAACCGCCCAGCCATACGAGCCCCGCCAGCATGGTGAAGGTCATCATGCCAAACCAGTCGAGGGCGTTGGCTGCGCCGCGCCGCAGCCGGTCAATGCCGGCAGACGCGAGCAGGGCAAGCGGAACAATCAGCGGCAGATGATGCAGGGGCTGGGGATCGGCAAAAAATACAATCTCCAGCAAGGCAATGATGGTGCCGAGGAGGGGAATCAACACCTGCGGCGCTGATAAATGGCGTTGCTGATTCCAGATCGTCCACAGTCCGAGTGGCAAAATTGGCCACGCCGCCCAGCCGAGCAGTTCCAGGTGTTCGTGCAAGGCTGTCCAATCGAGTGGCTTCAACGTGAGCCTTGCTGTTTCGGCCTGCCACCAGGGCGCAAGCGATTCGGGCGACCACATTGCCAGCGAGGCCGGCCACAGCGCGCCCAACAAAAGACCGACCAGCAATGCCAATACGATGCCGCCCAGGGCCGCTGCGCTGCGCCAGCGCGGGTGACAAAGCGGGAAGATCGGTACCGGCAGCAGAAACAGCAAGGCTGTGCTGCCCATGGTGAGGAAGCCGGCGCCGAGGGCGAACCCGGCGATAACGCCGCCCGCCACTGCGCGCTCCGGTACTTTGGCGATGCCGTAGTAGAGAAAGGCTTGTGCCGCCAGCAGGGCGATGGCCGGTTCTGCATCGTGGATCGGTAGCAGCAATCCCAATGTACCGACGACAAGCAGAGGGGCGCTCCAGCCAGAAGCCTGTGGGCCTTGCAGGGTTTTTACGGCGAATGCCAGACCTGCCAGCAACAGGCTACCGAACAGTGCCGAAGCCAGCCGTGCGGACTCATGGAAGGGTAGCAGTCCCCCCAGTGCTTTCCCCAGCAGGGCCGCGCACCAGTGATAAAGGGGTGGGCTGCCGAACCACGATTCAGCCGCGAGGCGCGGCGTCAGCCAGTTGCCGTGCGTGGCAAATTCGTAAGCCACGCCGAGATGCACGGCGTCCTCGGTCTTCCATGGATCGTGGCCGAACAATCCAGTCAGCAGGTAGAACCCGCAGAACAGGATGATGGGCCAGCCGCTGGGGGGCAGCGACAGCGGTTTCATCAGCGATAAAACAAAAAAGGCAGCCGAGGCTGCCTTTTTTGTTTGTCTGGCACGATCAGACTGCTGCGCCACTGCCACTCTTGGCGTACTTCTGACGGAAGCGTTCGACGCGGCCGGCGGTGTCGACGATTTTCTGCTTGCCGGTATAGAACGGATGGCACGACGAGCAGACTTCAACATGCAGTGGTTTGCCGCTGGTGGAGTGGGTCTTGAACTTGACGCCACAGCTGCAGGTGACTTCAATCTCGGTGTAATCGGGGTGTATGCCTTGTCTCATGATCGTATCCTCGGTTGCCGCGGCTCGTGATTGTGGCGAGCCGGAAAGGCGCGCATTATCCTTGAAAACCGGACGGTTTGCAAACCGGGGCGGCAGCCCCGGTGTACGGAAGGTTTGGTGAAGGCTAACCAGCGCAGCTGGTTAAGCGAGTTTGGCGAGCGGCCGTAGCCAATTCCCTCCATGCAAACCGGGACTAACCCCGGCGCATGGAGTCGAAAAACTCCCCGTTGTTTTTGGTGGCCTTGATCTTGTCGAGCAGGAATTCCATGGCTTCCAGATCATCCATGTTGTAGAGCAGCTTTCTGAGGATCCACATCTTTTGCAGCACGTCCGGCTTGAGCAGCAACTCTTCGCGCCGGGTGCCGGAGCGATTGACGTTGATGGCTGGATAAACCCGCTTCTCGGCCATGCGGCGGTCGAGGTGGATTTCCATGTTGCCGGTGCCCTTGAACTCTTCGTAGATCACGTCATCCATGCGCGAGCCGGTGTCGATCAGGGCGGTGGCGATGATGGTCAGCGAGCCGCCTTCCTCGATGTTGCGGGCGGCGCCGAAGAAACGCTTGGGTTTTTGCAGCGCATTGGCGTCGACACCACCGGTCAGCACCTTGCCGGAAGCCGGCTGCACGGTGTTATAGGCGCGCGCCAAGCGGGTGATGGAGTCCAGCAGAATCACCACGTCCTTCTTGTGCTCCGTCAGGCGTTTGGCCTTCTCGATCACCATTTCGGCCACTTGAACGTGGCGCGTAGCGGGTTCATCGAAGGTCGAGGCAACGACCTCGCCCTTGACGGTGCGGGTCATTTCGGTGACTTCCTCGGGCCGCTCGTCGATCAGCAGCACGATCAGAATCACGTCGGGATGATTGGTGGTGATGGCGTGGGCAATGTGCTGCATCATCACCGTCTTGCCGCTCTTTGGGCTGGACACCAGCAGTCCGCGCTGGCCCTTGCCGATCGGGGCGATGATGTCGATGACGCGGCTGGTGATGTTTTCCTCGCCGCGCATGTCGCGCTCGAGGCTGAGGTGTTCGGTCGGATGCAGCGGCGTCAGATTCTCGAACAGGATCTTGTGCTTGCTGTTTTCCGGCGGCTGGCCGTTGATGGTGTCGAGTTTCACCATCGCGAAATAGCGCTCGCCTTCCTTCGGGGTGCGGATTTCGCCTTCTATGGTGTCGCCGGTATGCAGGTTGAAGCGGCGGATCTGCGAGGGTGAGACGTAGATGTCGTCGGTGCCGGCCAGATAAGACGTGTCTGGCGAACGGAGGAAACCGAATCCATCGGGTAGCACTTCGAGGGCGCCATCGCCGTAGATGGTTTCGCCTTTTTTCGCCTGATTCTTGAGCATGGCGAAGATCAACTCATGCTTGCGCAGGCGGTTGGCGCCTTCGATTTGACTGACGTTGGCCATTTCAAGCAGTTGGCCGACGTGGAGGGCTTTGAGCTCCGAGAGATGCATAAGCAGAACCTGTGGATTTGATCCGGACGGAGTCGTCCGGATGGAACTGGAAGAAGAACTGGAGTTGGGGTGGGCTTTTGAAACCCGGATCCGGTGTGGCGGCGTTGTTATTGTTTCTGCCGCCCGGATTTGCGGCTGACTGTAACGGGATTAAAGATGGCTGTCAATAAATGCGGTTAACTGTGATTTTGAGAGTGCGCCGACTTTGGTGGCCTCAACGGCGCCGCCCTTGAACAGGAGCAGTGTAGGAATACCGCGGATGCCGTATTCGCCCGGCGTCTTCTGGTTGTCGTCGATGTTGAGCTTGGCGATCTTGAGCTTGCCGGCGTATTCCTTGGCAACCTCTTCAAGAATCGGGGCGATCATCTTGCAGGGGCCGCACCACTCCGCCCAATAGTCCACGAGGACCGGGGTTGTGGATTCAAGCACTTCACTCTTGAAGCTGGCGTCGCTGACGTGGTGGATATGTTCGCTCATGGGTTCCTCTGGTTGATCGGGTGGCGTTCGCTGGAACGCTCTGTTCAGGTTGCGGTTTGGGATATGCGGTGCTGGAAGTGCTGGAATTCAAGCTGAGTGATGCTAGCTTAACAAAACCGGCGGCTATTGGCGAGTGGTGGGGTTTAAGGAGGCCGGCCGCGCTTTTTGCCGCACAAGTTGGATGGTGCTACCCTGACATCACAGAAACTCGCACAGACATTTACCGATGGCCTACGTAATTACCGAATCCTGCATCAAGTGCAAATATACCGACTGCGTCGACGTTTGTCCGGTCGACTGCTTTCACGAAGGGCCGAATTTTTTGGTCATTGATCCTGACGAATGTATCGATTGCACCCTTTGCGTCAGCGAGTGTCCGGTAGAAGCGATCTACGCCGAAGACGATGTGCCGACCGGGCAGCAGCAGTTCATTGCCTTGAATGCCACACTGGCCAAAGCGTGGCCGGTGATCCTTGAGCGCAAGGAAGCGTTCGCCGATGCGGACTCATGGGTCGGGGTGCCGAACAAACTGGAACATCTGGAACGCTGAAGTTACTGGAGAGCATAAAGCGGAGCGCAATTACGTTCGAGGAGGCAGCGGCCATGAAAATCAAGCAAATACTCGCAATCAAGGGTGCCGTGCTCTACACCATTGCGCCGGACAAGCGCCTGGCCGACGCGATCGCGATCATGAGCGATCAGGATATCGGTTCGCTGGTCTGCTTCGTGGGCGGCAAGATGGTTGGCATGCTGAGCTTTCGTGAAGTACTGAACACCGTTCATGCCCACGGTGCGGCCTGGGGCGATGTAAAAGTCAGTGATGTGATGGTGGCCGATCCAATGACCGTCACGCCGGAGATGCAGGTCGATGAATTGCGCCGGCTCATGATCGATCATCATGTGCGTTATTTGCCGGTGACGGATGGCGCGATGCTGATGGGCGTGATTTCCTTCCATGATGTGGCCAAGGCGGTGCTTGAGGAGCAGAGCTTCGAAAACCGCATGCTCAAGGCCTATATCAAGGACTGGCCCGAGGAACAGCAAAACCCCTGACTGCAAAAGCCCCTGCGCGGCGTGGCGCAGGCGGAGTCAGGCATGCGGCGTGATAGACTTGCCGTACGTTATTCAACCGTCTTTTCAAGGCCTTTCCATGTCCGGCAACTCCTTCGGCACGCTGTTTCGTGTCACCTCTTTCGGCGAATCCCACGGTCCGGCCATCGGCTGCGTTGTCGATGGTTGTCCGCCGGGAATGGAACTGAGCGAGGCTGATATCCAGCCGGAGTTGGACCGTCGCAAACCGGGCACGTCACGTCACGTTACCCAGCGCCGCGAACCCGATAGCGTTGAAATACTCTCCGGTGTATTCGAAGGTCGCACCACCGGCACGCCCATCGCTTTACTGATCCGTAACGAGGATCAGCGCAGCAAGGACTACGGCAATCTCGTCAATACATTTCGGCCCGGTCATGCCGACTACACGTACTTGCAGAAATACGGCATTCGCGATTATCGCGGCGGGGGACGCGCCAGTGCGCGTGAGACCGCCGTTCGTGTCGCTGCCGGCGCGGTCGCCAAAAAATGGCTGCGCGAACGCTATGACGTGACGATACGCGGCTGCATGAGCCAGTTGGGGCCGATCACCATTCCGTTCACCGACTGGGGTCTGGTCGACACGAATCCGTTTTTTGCTCCTGATGTCGCCGTCGTTCCGGAACTGGAACAGTTCATGGACAAGTTGCGCAAATCCGGCGATTCGGTTGGTGCACAGATCAGCGTGGTGGCGGAAAACGTGCCCGTGGGCTGGGGTCAGCCTGTATACGACCGGCTCGATGCCGAGATCGCTTTTGCCATGATGAGCATCAATGCGGTGAAGGCGGTCGAGATTGGTGCCGGTTTTGGCGCCGTCACCCATAGCGGCAGCGAACATGGCGATGAACTGACGCCGCAGGGTTTTGTCACCAATCATGCCGGTGGCATTCTGGGCGGCATTTCAACCGGGCAGGATATCGTTGTCCGATTCGCAGTGAAGCCGACCTCAAGCATGCGCTTGCCGCGCCGCTCAGTCGACTTGCAGGGCAACCCGGTCATGGTGGAAACGCATGGTCGCCACGACCCTTGCGTCGGCATACGTGCCACTCCAATCGGCGAAGCCATGCTGGCGCTGGTGCTGATCGATGCCGCGCTGCGCCATCGTGCCCAGTGCGGCGATGTGGTCTGCGCCATGCCGAAAATACCCGGCCGCATCGGCGGCGGTTGATCCGCCCCGCCTGATCGAGGTGTCCTCAGTCGGCATTCCCTACTGGCGGCTGTCCGCCTGGTATTTTTGTTACCTGGCTTTTCTCGGCGGTTTCAATCCCTACTTCAGCCTGTATTTGAAGTCGCTGGGAATTTCTGCGCTGGGCATCGGCGTCCTGCTGTCATTGATCAATGTGATGCGGCTGGTCACGCCCAATCTTTGGAGTTGGCTGGCCGAGCATCATGGCGCCAAGATGCGGGTTATCCGCTTCAGCGCCGTGGCATCGCTCATCGTGTTTGCCGGATTTTTCCAGGCCCGCAGCTTCACGGCCTTGTTTCTTGTTACTGCTGCCTTGGCGTTCTTTTTTACCGCCGCACTGCCATTGGTTGAAGCGCTGACACTGTCGCACCTGAGCCATCGCATCGAAAGCTACGGCCGCATCCGGCTGTGGGGCTCGGTCGGTTTCATTCTCGCGGTGCAGGGTGTGGGCTTGATGCTCGATATGGCTTCCGTCGACCTGCTGTTATGGATCGGCATTGCCCTCCTGACGGCCACATTGGCAGCGGCACTGGTCCTGCCGGAAGCAGACCTGTCAACGGTGCCACACGCTGCCGTGGATTTCGGCGTGGTTCTGCGTTCGCCGCAGATGGCGGCGCTGCTCGCCGCGGGTTTTTTCATGTCCGCCGCCCATGCGCCCCTGTATGTATTTTATTCGATCCACCTGGTCGATCATGGCTACGGCAAGACCGCGGTGGGGGCGCTGTGGTCGCTCGGCGTGATCGCGGAAATCGCCGTCTTCGTCTGGATGTCATGGCTGATGCGAACGTTTTCGTTGCGCGCAATCCTGAGCGTCAGTTTTGCCTTGACCACAATTCGCTTCCTCATCATCGGTTGGGCGATCGACTGGCCTGCTGCAGCCATAGCGGCGCAGCTCATGCACGGCGTGACTTT
>JAYUFR010000141.1:0-15012 GCA_043738625.1 Sterolibacteriaceae bacterium | reverse complement strand
GACCTTCAACCACCAGCGTATCGCAATCAAGAATTTCCGCACCCTTGAGTTTCACGTCGGGGCCGACGATCAGCCGGTTACCGGTGGTGGACTCCAACTTGGTGGTGGCCGTCGCGTTCGACTCTGCTTGGGGCTGCGGCGTCCCGGCAGAGGTTAGCGGAGAAGTGACGGCTGGCTTTGCGGGGGTCGCCAAATTCGCCGGCAGCGGTGGCGTTTTGACGCCGGAACTTCGTGGGTCGCGGTTGCTGAAGGCGTCGTCAAGACGACCAAGGAAGTTCTGGGATTTGAGCATGGATTCTCCTCACTGAAAAAGTCGCGAGCCGTGGCGCGGTCGGCCGACCCGGACTGCACGTATTCAGCAAGGCCTGTGCCTGTGAGATTTGTGCTTTATGTTCAGCGAGTTGAGAAAATTACATGCGCTGCAACCGCAATGTTTTGTCGCGGCTACGCGACAGATGGCAGCGACCATTTCGTTAAATGGCTGATTACCTGCGGAATCGATTGTCGGTGTTTGTCGACAGCGGCCAGCGCGTTGACAACTGTTTATCGTTCTGCGATGGGCGGGAATCCGTTGTCGGCACGGAGATTCAGTGCTACCGTCTGAAATACCCGTTTCCCGCCATGCTTGGCCGGCTCGCTGCGATGATTTCTGACTTCAAGAACCCCATTTTTAACCGCGACTACGGCACGCGTATTTTTCGTCGGCGCATTCGCATTGAAAAACATGGTCGGAGCATAGTGGCCGGTCTGGAAGACACCTTGCATGCCTTCAAGCTGGTGGTTCAGCATGACGGGGATGTTGTCACCGCTATCGAAGGCACCTGGCTGCGCTATCCCAATGGCACCTGCCCCGGTGCTGTCGGCCAGTTCGCGCCCTACATCGGCAAGGCATTGACTGCGCAACGGACTGTCTTCCGCAGCTACTCGGATAGCCGCCAGCAGTGCAGTCACTTTCTAGACGTGCTCGGCCTGGTTTTCTCTCATGCCTTGCGCGAAGAGGATCTACGTCAGTTCGACGTCACCGTACCGGACATTGTGGACGGCACGACCTGGGCCGAAATCCATGTTAACGGCGAGCAACTACACCGTTGGCAAATTGACAGCGAGCGCGTCCTCAATCCGGCGCCAGTCAATGGGCGCAGTTTGTACGCCGGTTTCGGCCGCTGGTCGGCCGAGATGTTTGAGGGTGGTTCACTTGAAGCTGCGCACGTTTTGCAGATGGCCATCCTTGTCTCATTCTCGGGAATGCTCGACTTCATGGCTATGGGTGCGCGGCACAGGAACGGCGCAGTCGTGATGGAAACAATCAAGGGCGTCTGTTATGCAACACAGCCCGAGCGCATCGAGGGTGCAGTGTTCTGTCATGACAAACGCGATTTCACCGACGCGGATGACACGATGCTGCAATTCCTCAAGTAACAAAAGTCGTTCTGGAGTTGGTATCACCGATAAGCGCCATGCCTGGACCGGTTGAGTCCACCGTCAATAGCGGACGCTCAGAGGTGCACCACTCTTCGTGCCACTAGCTATGTTGCGGACTAGTCAGACAGCCACTCAGGGTTGAGTAGCGCCTTGAGTTTGCTCTGCGCCTCAGCCTTGTTGGTATCGGTGGTCTGTCGGCCAAAGGCTTCACGCGCTTCCCGGCCCTTCCTGGCGGCTTCTATGCTCTTGATGCAGCGCCAGCGTCGTGCGCCTTTGGTCTCGATCTGGCGCATTTCCGTCTTCGGATGATGCTGCCCGCAGTGATAGCAGTAGAGGGTGTCAGCCATCAATGGTTGAGTATCTGCCCCGAATGTTTTTGCAAGCTTGAACTGACTGCATGACAAAGACGTGACATCAACGGTTTTGCACCCACTGTCCACGAGACGAATTGAGTGTAATGCATTGGTGCGGAGGGCGCGCTGTTTTCGGGGATTGCGAACGCCCGAGAAGAATCGATTACCACCCGCATATCCGCGGGCGTTGACGGCGCAATCTGGGCAGATTCAACAGAACCGGGCACTATCCAAGCGCTTCCTTGGTACTGACGATGGGGCGGCTCTCACGCGTGCCGCGCATGCGGCGATCGGGGTCCGACGGGTCGTTCGCCGTGATCAAGACATAATCCTCACCGACCTCAAGCAGTTGCCCGACGAACGGCATCTGGTCAAAGCTCTCCGGAATGCGATAGCTCACCAGATCGCCCACCTTGAATGTGGCGGCGTCGAAGTTGAATTCAAACGGGCAATTCTCCCCGTCCGATTTGCGCTCTGATTGCATTTTTATCTCCTCAGAAAAAATCGCTCACGCCCTGCTGCATCACGGCAGGCAGATATTGAGCTGACAGTATATCCCTACGGATTTCAGGCAACACCAACTGCACGATGGCATGCCTCATCATGCAACCGGACCGAAAGCCGGCACCAACGATGCTGCCAATCAGGCCCGGATTGTCTCGTCGAGTGTGATGTCGACCATCAGATCATTCGAAATTCGCTCCAGGTCATCGGTCAGCGCGCGAACGTCCAGGCTCGGATGTGCGAGAAGGTCGGCTTGGGCGTGGAAGTGAATTTCCGCCGACATGGGAGCGCTGGCAGTGTGGGTATTGAGCGCTTCCACATTCACCGCATGGCGGGCAAGGATTTGTGAGACTTCGCGCACGATGCCGATGCGGTCGTGGCCGACCAGCGCCAGTCGCAGGCGGCGGCCGCCGGAGGTCGCCTCACCCGCAGAAGTCTCGGCCGTGATCTTGAGGCCGGACAGCCCTGCCAGCGCGGCCTGCAATGCGGCGCTGTTGGCGGCAGGTGCAGCGACCTTGACGACCCCGGCAAACTTGCCGCCCAACCGCGCCATGGAGGATTCCAGCCAGTTGCCCTGATGCGCGGAAATGGCGGCGGACAGCTCGCCCACCAGCCCGGGTCGGTCGTCACCAATCACGGTGAGAATCAGCAGTTGATCAGCCATGCGTGTATTTCTCCGGGTACGTTTGCTTTGGTGTTCGAAGGCTACAGAAAATATTGCAATCGCGGGACTCGTTCAACGAACCGCGAGGCGCCAGAGCGAAGTTATCTCTGCTGCACGCGCGGCGTGGAGCGGGTCGTTTGCATCGGAGACTTTGCGATGCGTGGGCCGGATGTCGATTCGACCGACTACCTTCAAGCCTGCTGTTTCGATGATGGCGAGCAGTTCGGCGCGTGTGCGCAGGCCCAGGTGTTCGGCAATATCCGAGAGCAGCAGCCAGCCTTCACCGTGCGGTTCCAGATGCGCCGCGAGTCCATTGAGGAAGCCGCGCAGCATGCGGCTGTCGGGATCGTAAACCGCGTGTTCGAGCGGAGAGCTGGGCTGTGCCGGCACCCACGGCGGGTTGCATACGATGAGCGGCGAGCGCCCTGCGGGGAAAAGGTCGGCTTCCATCACTTCCACCTGTTCATTCAACCCGAGCCGCGCGAGATTGTCGCGGGCGCAGGCCAGTGCACGTGGATTATTGTCAGTGGCGACGATATGCGTGATGCCACGCCGGGCCAGCACCGCGGTCAGGACGCCAGTACCGGTGCCGATGTCGAACGCCAGCGCATGCGATTTTGGCAACGGCGCTTCGGCCACCAGGTCCACATACTCATTGCGCACCGGGGCGAACACGCCGTAGTGCGGATGGATGCGATCGCCGAGCACCTTGATTTCCACGCCATTCTTGCGCCACTCGTGGGCCCCGATCAGGCCCAACAGTTCGCGCATCGAAGCGAGGTAGGGTTCATCTGTCGCGCCATAAGCCTCGCTGCAGGCCAGGCGCACATCGGGCGCACGACGCAGCGGGACGCTGTGGTCGGCCTCGAACGGCAGCAGCAGCATGCTCAGCACACGGGCGCGTTGCGCCTGGGTCTGACGGTGCAACTGGAAAATCTCCGTGATGGATAGCGATGTCAGGTCAGGCGGGTTGCGCGGCTTGCGGTCGGCGCGCCGACCCAATGCCAGCAGCAACTGGCGCGCATTCTGGAAATCGCCACGCCACAAGAGCGCGGTGCCATCACAGGCCAGCCGATAGGCGGTGTTGGCGCTGATGGTGTCGTCGGCGATGACGATATTTTGCGGCGGTGGCATGCCGCTTTCCGAACGCCAGCGTGCAGAGCGGGCCTCGTCTACCTCGCGCCAATGAATAATGGGATAACTACTCACGGCAGGCGTTTACGCATACGCCTCCATCGGCACACAGGCGCAGAACAGATTGCGGTCGCCGTACACATCGTCGATGCGATTGACGCTGGGCCAGAATTTGTTATCGGCCACCCAGGGCAGCGGGAAGGCCGCTTCGCGGCGGGTGTAAGGCCGCTTCCATTCGGTTTCGATGATGTCGGCCTGGGTGTGCGGCGCGTTTTTGAGCGGGTTGTCGTCGGCCGGCCACGTGCCGTTTTCAACTTTGCGGATTTCATCGCGGATGGAGATCATGGCGGCGATGAAGCGATCCAGTTCGGCTTTGGATTCCGACTCGGTCGGTTCCACCATCAGCGTGCCGGCCACCGGGAAGCTCACTGTGGGCGCGTGAAAGCCATAATCCATCAGCCGTTTGGCGATGTCGATTTCGGCGATACCGGTGGCGGTCTTGATGGCGCGGATGTCGAGGATGCACTCGTGGGCAACGCGACCCTGCTTGCCGACGTAGAGCACCGGGTAATGATCGGTCAATTGGTGAGCGACGTAGTTGGCGTTGAGGATGGCCACCTCGGTGGCGCGCTTGAGGCCGGTGCCGCCCATCATGGCGATGTACATCCACGAGATCGGCAGAATCGACGCTGAACCAAAGGGTGCCGCTGAGACCGCGCCCTGACCTTGGTGCGGGCCATCAACAGGCTGTACGACGTGGTTGGCCATGAAGGGCGCGAGGTGCGCCTTGAGCCCGATCGGCCCCATGCCCGGCCCGCCGCCGCCGTGCGGGATGCAGAAGGTCTTGTGCAGATTCATGTGCGACACGTCGGCGCCGATATGGCCAGGGCTGGTGAGTCCCACTTGCGCGTTGAGGTTGGCGCCGTCCATGTACACCTGACCGCCATGCTGATGGACGATGATGCAGATGTCCTTCACCGCTTCCTCGAATACGCCGTGGGTGGAAGGGTAGGTGAGCATCAGGCACGACAGATTTTCGCTGTGCTGCGCAGCTTTGGCCTTGAGGTCGGCGACGTCGACGTTGCCGTTGTCGTCGCAGTCCACCACCACCACTTGCAAGCCGCACATCTGCGCGGTGGCGGGGTTGGTACCGTGCGCCGATTTTGGAATCAGGCAGATGTCGCGCCGGGATTCATTGCGCGCGGCCTGATAGCGGCGGATCGCAACGAGCCCCGCATATTCGCCCTGCGCGCCGGAATTGGGCTGCATGCAGATGGCGTCGAATCCGGTGATGATCTTGAGCCATTCTTCGAGGCCGCGAATCATTTCCAGATAACCGGCTGCCTGGGCCAGCGGCGCGAACGGATGGATGTCGGCGAACTCGGGCCAGGTGACCGGAATCATTTCGCTGGTGGCGTTGAGCTTCATGGTGCAGGAGCCGAGCGAGATCATTGAATGGTCCAACGCCAGGTCGCGGTTTTGCAGCTTCTTGAGATAGCGCAGCATCTCGTGTTCGCTGTGATGGGTGTTGAACACGGGGTGGGCGAGGATGGCGTCGCTGCGCAGCAGATCGGCGATGGGGCTGGCCGCGATGGCTTGCGCATCCAGCGCAGCGATGTCGGCCGCTTTCCCGGTGAGGGCCAGGAGCAGGGCCGCCACATCGGCGCGGGTGGTTTTCTCGTTGAGCGAAATGCCGCGCACTGTGGCTGATACTTGGCGCATGTTGACGCCGGGCACATCGATGGATTTTTCCACTTGCAGCGTGTCAAACCAGTTCCGGTTAAGCACCTTGACACCGGTCTGGTGCAGCCCAAGCGCGAGGATGGTGGTGAGGCGGTGAATGCGTTCAGCGATGATGTGCAGGCCTTGCGGGCCGTGATACACCGCGTACATGCCAGCCATGTTGGCAAGCAGCACCTGCGAGGTACAGATGTTGGAGTTGGCCTTCTCGCGGCGGATATGTTGCTCGCGCGTTTGCAACGCCATGCGCAATGCCGTCTTGCCGCGCGCGTCGACCGAGACGCCGATGATGCGGCCTGGTACCGAGCGTTTGTGTTCGTCCTTGGTGGCGAAGAAGGCGGCGTGCGGGCCGCCGAAGCCGAGCGGTACGCCGAAACGTTGCGAGGAACCGAGCGCGATGTCGGCGCCCATCGACCCCGGCGACTTCAACAGCACCAGCGCCATCAGGTCGGTGGCGACGGCGCTGATTGCGTTCTTTGCTTCCAGTGCGGCGATGATGCCGGTGAGGTCGCTGACTTCACCGCGATCATTGGGGTATTGCAGCAGGGCGCCGAATACGTCGGCTTGGGCCGCTGTTTCAGCTTTGCCGACGATCAGTTCAAAACCAAAAAATCCGGCGCGGGTCTTTACCACGTCGAGTGTTTGCGGGAAGCAATCCGCGTCAACGAAAAATGCGTTCGACTTTGATTTTGAAATGCGCCGCGCCATGGTCATGGCTTCGGCGGCGGCAGTGGCTTCGTCGAGCAGCGAGGCGTTGGCCAGTTCCATTCCGGTCAGGTCAATCACCATCTGCTGATAGTTGAGCAGCGCTTCCAGCCGCCCCTGGGCGATCTCGGCCTGATAGGGCGTGTAGGCGGTGTACCAGCCGGGATTTTCCATCACGTTGCGCAGGATGACCTTGGGCGTGATGGTGTCGTGATAGCCCATGCCGATCAGCGATTTTGTGGCGATGTTTTTCGCGGCGATGGCCTTGATGTCGGCCAGCGCCTCGTGCTCGGATTTCGCTTCCGGCAGCGCCAAAGGTGCGGCGAGGCGGATAGCAGCCGGCACCGTTTGTTCGATCAACTGATCGAGGCTTGCGGCGTCGATGGCGGCCAGCATGGCGACGATGTCTTTGTCGTCCGGGCCGATGTGGCGGGCGATAAAGTCGTCGTGTTGTTCGAGGGTGGAGAGGGGGCTGGAATTTTGCATTCAGGCATTACGCATTGAGGTTGACGGCAAGGGCTAATCGCTTTCGGCGACTTTTGTATAAGCCGCGGCATCCAGCAGCGCCGCGTACTCGACCGGATTGGAGGGCTTGATCCTGAACAGCCATGCCGCATAGGCATCCTGATTGACGCTTTCCGGCGTCTCGATGACGGCGCTGTTGGCGGCGATGATTTCACCCGAGACCGGGGCGTAGATATCAGAGGCGGCCTTGACCGATTCCACCACCGCGCACTCTTCGCCACTCTTGACGATGCGGCCGGCTTCCGGCAATTCGAGAAAGACGATGTCGCCCAGCGCTTCCTGAGCATGGTCGGAGATGCCGATGGTGAGGCTGCCGTCGGCTTCCTGCCTGATCCACTCGTGCGATTTGGCGTACTTCAGATTGGCGGGGACGTTCATGTCAGTTCTCCTGGAGTAAAGATTTTCCGTTGCGTACAAAAGGTGGTTTGACCACCTTTGCCTTGAGCCGCTTGTCGCGAATTTCCACTTCGACTTCGTCACCAACCGCAACGCCGACGGGCACACGTGCCAGTGCGATGGACTGGTTCAGCGTTGGCGAAAAGCTGCCGCTGGTGGTTTCGCCTTCGCCCTTTGCAGTGAACACCTGCTGATGGGCGCGCAGCACGCCACGATCAAGCAGCAGCAGGCCGACGAGTTGCCGGGTAGGGGTTGCCAAGGATTTGCGGCCGATGAAGTCGTGCTTGGCGTCCTTGGTGTTCACCGTCCACGCCAGCCCCGACTCAAGCGGGCAGACGCTTTCGTTCATATCCTGACCGTAAAGATTCATCCCCGCTTCGAGGCGCAGCGTGTCGCGCGCACCGAGACCGCAGGGAGCGACGCCGACAGCTTGCAGTGCCCGCCATGCGCCGGCTGCGGCGTGATTGGGCAGGGCGATTTCGAAACCGTCCTCGCCGGTGTACCCGGTGCGCGCCACCAGCCAATCGTTCCATTCGGCCGCCTGAAACACCGCGAGTCCTTCGCTGATGTTGCGACTGGCGGGGAAGGCCGCCCAAAGTTTCTCGCGGGCGTTGGGGCCTTGTATTGCGATCATTGCGAGATCGCGGCGCGGAGTCAATGTTGCCTTAAACCCCGCGATTTGTTTTTGCATCCATGCCTGATCTTTGTCGGCAGTGCCGGCATTGACCACAATGCGGTAACGTGTCGGGCTGAAAAAATAGACGATGAGGTCATCGATGACGCCGCCATCTTCTTGCAGCATGCAGGAGTAGAGCGCCTTACCGGGCAAAATTGTTTGCGCCCCCGGATCGGGCGTTTCGCCCGATCCGCCCCCCGAGGGGGCCAAGTTAGTCTTGGGGCGGCCCGGCGACTGACTTGAGAGCTTGGCGCAGTCGTTGGCCAGCAGGCGGCGCAGGAAGGGCAGGGCGTCGGCGCCGTCGAGATCGATGGAGAGCATATGCGACACGTCGAACATGCCGGCATCGCGGCGCACCGCGTGGTGCTCTTCGATCTGCGAACCGTAGTGGATGGGCATGTCCCAGCCGGCGAAGTTGACGATTTTCGCGCTGGCGGCGGCGTGGGTGTCGTAAAGAGCGGTGCGTTGGTTCATGGGGTGCAGACAATTAAAAAGGGCAAAGACCCCTTGGTCTTTGCCCCATCTGTCCTTGGACCTGAGAGATTGCGAAAGTCGCGCTTTCGTGTGCCCCGTCGGTGGATGGTCTCCCATCGCTCTCCAGATTCTTGTTGCGTCATCGGCCCTTTTGCCTGAGCGATTCCTGGGGGTTGCGCCTTCGGCGGTGAACTAAATCACTCTCTCCCGATGATGAGGCGCATTATGCCGGGCCTTCAAGGATCAGGGCAAGGGCTTTGTTAAAATTGCACAACCTGCCCAAAAACCCCCACCACAGAGGACGCAGAGGACACGGAGGAAACCTTAAAAAGGTTTTGAATCCCTCTGTGTCCTCCGCGTCCTCTGCGGTGAATAGCAGTCCTTAAGATATGAAAACTCATACCCCCGAATTTGTTCAACTGCGCGGCCGCAGCTTTCACGTAAGAAGCTGGGGTCACGCCGGTGCCCCGAAGATTTTCATGCTGCACGGGTGGGGCGATACGTCGGCCACTTTTCAGTTCATCGTCGACGCGCTGCAGCGCGAATGGCGGGTGATCGCGCCCGATTGGCGCGGCTTCGGCAAGTCGCAATGGAATGACGATACTTACTGGTTTCCGGATTACTTTGCCGATCTGGATGCCTTGCTGGACCATTACTCACCGGATGAAGCGGCGTTCGTGGCGGCCCACAGCATGGGTGGCACCATCTCCAGCATCTACGCCGGGTTGCGTCCCGAAAGGGTTGCCCGCCTGGTGAACATGGAAGGGGGCGGGATGCCCCGCTCGGCCTATGCTGATGCCCCGGGGCGTGCGCGAAAGTGGCTTGATCAGATTCGCGGCGAACGGAATTTCAGGGTTTATCCCGACCAGGAGGCGTTTGCCCAGCGCCTGATGCGGGATAATCCGCGCCTGACGCCGGAGCGGGCCGGTTTTCTGGCCCGGAATGTGACGAACCCGTGCGAAGGTGGCGTTCGTTTTGCCGCCGATCCATGCCACTTCTGGTCGAACCCGGTTTACTACGCCATCGAGGATGCCAAGGCAGCATGGCGACAAGCGACAGCCCCGGTGTTGTGGATGACCGCGCGGGATTCCTCCATTGTCAAAGCTTTCGAGGCTGACCCCGAGGGTTATCGTGCCCGCATTGCGTGTTTTCGCGACGTGAAGCAGGTGATGCTGGACGATGCCGCCCACAACATGCAGCACGACCAGCCGGAGGCGGTGGCGCGCTTGATAGAGGAGTTTTTTGCTTGAACGCGGATTTGCATTGTCACTCGACGGTTTCCGACGGCCTGCTGGCGCCGGCCGAAGTGGTGCGGCGCGCCCATGCCAATGGTGTCGAGTTGCTGGCATTGACCGACCACGATGAACTTGCCGGGCTGGCCGAAGCGAAAGCCGAAGCGGTTGCGCTGGGCCTGCGTTTTGTTAATGGCGTTGAGGTTTCTGTCTCGTGGGGAGACGACACCACGGTGCATGTCATCGCGCTCGGCATTGATGTCGCCAACAAACAACTGGCCGAAGGGCTCGCCCGTGTTCGCGCGGGACGCGATGCAAGGGCGCTGCGTATGGCAGCCGAACTCGACAAGGTAGGCATCCACGGCGCCTACGAAGGTGCACTGCGCTTTGCCGGCAACCCCGCCCTGGTCAGTCGCGCCCATATGGCGCGCTTCATTGTCGAGCAGGGGCTGGCCAAGAATGCGAAATCGGTGTTCGATCACTGGCTGGCCAAGGGCAAGCCGGGGTACGTCAGCCACGCATGGGCCACGCTGGAAGACGCCATCACCTGGATTCACGGCGCAGGTGGTATGGCTGTGGTCGCCCATCCGGGGCGTTACCGGCTGACCAAGGCTGAGTTGCGTAAATTGCTTACCGAATTCAAGGCCTGCGGCGGCGATGGCATCGAAGTGTTGTCCGGTTCGCAATGGGCCGGCGACGTGGGAGAAATGGCAACGCTGGCGCGGACCTTTGGCTTTCTTGCATCGACCGGCTCGGATTTCCACGGACCGGGGGAAAGCTGGATCGATCTCGGCAGGATGCCCGCTTTGCCGCAGGATCTGGTGCCGGTGTGGACGCGCCTGCACTGATCGGCCCCGATACGCCTGAATGTCACAGTTCTTTTCAATCCACCCTGAACATCCGCAGCCCCGTCTCATCAAGCAGGCGGCAGAGATCGTACGCAAGGGTGGCCTGATTGCTTTTCCCACCGATGCGGCTTACGCGCTGGGTGGCCACACCGGCGATACCACGCTGCTGGAACGGATCCGCCGGATTCGGGATGTCGACGAGCGCCATCACTTCACCCTGATGTGCCGTGACCTGTCGGAGATCGCCACCTATGCGCGGGTGGATAACAGCGGATACCGGCTGCTCAAGGCGGTGACGCCGGGCGCCTATACCTTCATTCTCGAAGGCACCAAGGAAGTCCCGCGCCGCTTGATGCACCCGAAGCGCAAGACCATCGGCATCCGGGTGCCCGACCATCCGCTGGTGCGGGCTCTGCTGGCGGAGTTGGATGAGCCCCTGCTGACGTCAACCCTTTTGCTGCCCGGTGAGGAGACGCCAATGACCGACCCCGAGCAGATTCGCGACCGCCTCGAAAAACAGCTCGATCTGGTGATCGAAGCCGGCCATTGCGGCCTGGAAATGACCACTGTGATCAATCTGACCGGGGCTGCACCCGAGCTGGTGCGCGCCGGTTGCGGGGCGCTGGCGCCGCTCGGCTTGTAGTGACCCTCTGGTAGAATCCGTCGGTCCCATGGAAAATTCGATTCAGACGCTGGCGATTTCCGCCATCCCGATTATCTTCGCGATCACGCTGCATGAGGCCGCCCACGGCTACGTCGCCCGCCATTTCGGCGATCCGACCGCCTGGCAGGAAGGGCGAGTCAGCCTCAACCCCTTGCGCCATATTGATCCTCTGGGCACGATTGCGATTCCGGCGTTGACCTACATGCTCAGCGGCTTCATGTTTGGCTGGGCCAAACCAGTTCCGGTCAATTTCGGCAAGCTGCGCAATCCGAAGCGCGACATGCTCTGGGTAGCGGCGGCCGGACCGGGCGCGAATCTGGTAATGGCGTTCATGTGGGCATTGGTCTTCAAGTTTGCGTTGTCGATGCCCGATTTTGGTTATGCCCGGGCCATGATGACCATGGCGCAGGCCGGAATCCAGGTCAATGGCATGCTGATGTTGCTGAACTTGTTGCCCCTGCCGCCGCTGGACGGAGGGAGAATTGCGGTGAGCTTGCTGCCCGGCAAGGTGGCGTGGAAATTTGCCCAAATCGAGCGCTACGGTTTCGTGATTCTGTTGGCGTTGCTGTTTTCTGGAATTTTGAACAGTATCCTGATGCCGTTGCTACGGATATTCATGGCCTTGATCGGCACGATTTTTGCACTCTGAGATTTTTATGTACGCTGAAAAAGTTCTTTCCGGCATGCGCCCCACCGGGCGCCTGCATCTCGGCCACTACCATGGCGTGCTGCGCAACTGGATCAAGCTCCAGCACGAACACCCGTGCCTGTTTTTCGTTGCCGACTGGCATGCGCTGACCACAGCCTACGACGCACCGGGAAACATCACCGCCAGCGCCCGCGACATGATCATCGACTGGCTGGCGGCGGGTGTCGATCCGACCCAGGCGACCTTGTTCATCCAATCCAAGGTGCCGGAGCACGCCGAGCTGCATTTGTTGCTGTCGATGATGACGCCGCTGGGTTGGCTGGAACGCGTGCCGACCTACAAGGACCAGCAGGAAAAGCTGGAGAGCAAGGATCTGTCGACCTATGGCTTCCTCGGCTATCCCTTGCTGCAGGCCGCTGACATCCTGATTTATCGCGCCAACCGGGTGCCGGTGGGTGACGACCAGGTGCCGCACATCGAGTTCACCCGTGAAATCGCCCGCCGTTTCAATCATCTTTATGGCCGCGAACCGGGCTTCGAGGACAAGGCGCGGGAGTCGGTTAAAAAGCTTGGTTCCAAGCGTGCCAAGCTCTACGAAAACCTGCGTACGCTGCATCAGGAAAAAGGCGACGAAACGGCACTGGATCAGGCTCACGAACTGCTCGATGAGGTGCAAAACCTGTCGCACGGCGATCGCGAACGCTTGTTCGGCTATCTGGAGGGCAGCGGCAAGATGATTCTGGTCGAGCCCGATGCGCTGCTGACCGAAGCGTCGCGCATGCCGGGTCTTGACGGCCAGAAGATGTCGAAGTCGTATGGCAACACCATCACGCTGCGCGAGGATGCCGATTCGGTGCGCAAGAAAATTCGCACCATGCAGACCGATCCGCAACGGGTACGGCGCACCGACAAGGGCGATCCGGATAAGTGTCCGGTATGGCAGTTCCATGTGGTGTATTCCGGAGCGGACGTGAAGCAATGGGTGCAGACCGGCTGTCGCAGCGCCGGCATTGGTTGCCTCGAATGCAAGCAGCCGGTGATCGACGCGGTGCTGAAGGAGCAGGAACCAATGCTGGAGCGGGCCCGGATGTACGAGGAAGATCCGCAACTGGTGCGCAACATCATCGCCGACGGGTGCGAAAAAGCGCGCAAGCAGGCACAGGAGACCATGCGCGAGGTACGCGACGCGATGGGGCTGGATTACAGTTGACAGCGTAAATCCGCGGCCAAGGATTTTTATGACAGAGCTGACCATCATCGAAGGCGGGGCATTACCAGACGCACCGCATCTGCCCAAGGTTTACGGCGAGTTTTTACTCGAACTGCCGACCGACCTCTACATTCCACCCGATGCACTGGAAGTCATCCTCGATAGTTTCGAGGGGCCGATGGATCTGCTGCTGTACCTGATTCGCAAGGCCAACATCAACATTCTGGATATCCCGATGGCGCCGTTGACCGCGCAATATCTGGTGTATGTCGAGGCCATGCGCAAGAGCAACCTCGAGCTGGCGGCCGAATATCTGCTGATGGCGGCGATGCTGATCGAGATCAAGTCGCGCCTGCTGCTGCCGCGCCCGCCGCGCGTCGAGACGGGTGAGCCGGAGGATCCGCGTGCCGAACTGGTACGACGCCTGCTTGAATACGAGCAGATGAAAGCCGCTGCAGCGAAGCTGGATGCGATGCCGCAGGCAGGACGCAACTACGAATGGGTGACCGTGTGGATTGCCGACAAGGTGGTCGAGCGGCAGCCCGACGTCAGCCTGCACGACCTGCAGGTGGCGTGGCTGGCATTGATGACGCAGGCCCGCGTCATGCAGCACCACAAGGTGCGGCGCGAAGAACTTTCGGTGCGCGAGCACATGATCCTGATCCTGCGTCGGGTGCGCGGCCGCGGTTTCGTGGTGTTCGAGGATTTGTTCGATTTGGCTGCCGGGCCGCCGGCGCTGGTGGTCAGCTTTCTCGCGATTCTGGAACTGGCGCGCGAAAGTTTGATCGAGATTACCCAGACCGAGGCGCTGGCGCCGATTTATGTGAGAGTCGATGATGTTGCCGCTATATAAACCCGAAGACTTCAAGCGCGTACTCGAAGCCGCACTATTGGTGGCTGCCGAGCCATTGCCCCAGTCCGAACTGAAGAAACTGTTCGACGAGAATTTCGATGACGAAACCTGGCGTACCTTGCTCGACGACTTGTGCCGTGACTGGGCCGAGCGCGGTATTGAGCTGGTACAACTGGCATCCGGCTGGCGTTTTCAGACGCGACCCGAATACCAGCCTTACATGGAGCGCCTCAAGAACGAAAAGCCGCCCAAGTATTCGCGCGCAGTCATGGAAACGCTGGCGATTATTGCCTACCGGCAACCGGTGACGCGGGGTGACATCGAGGACATTCGTGGCGTCGCGGTTTCGCCGAACATATTGAAAACCCTTGAGGGGCGCGGTTGGGTCGACACCGTGGGCCATCGCGATGCGCCGGGCCGTCCGGCGCTCTACGCGACCACCCGCAAATTCCTCGATGACCTGAACCTGCGTAGCCTGTCTGAACTGCCGTCACTGACGGAAATTGAAAGGGTGATGGATCTTGCCGAACTCCCCGAAGCAAAAGCGCAGTCCCTTCCGCCAGTCGAAGAGCCCGCCACGGACTGAGTCGCGCGGGCCACAGGCGCGCGCTCCGCAGTCGCAGGGCCCGCTTCGGCGTCCACCCGCGACACCCGTCGAAACGTCTTCGGTGAAGCTGCACAAGGCTTTGGCTGATGCCGGCCACGGCTCGCGGCGTGAGCTGGAGGAATGGATACTGGCCGGGCGCATCAGCGTCAATGGCGAGCCTGCCCACGTTGGGCAGCGCATCGGGCCGGCCGATTCGGTCCGGGTCAATGGCCGCCTGGTGCATCTCAAGCTGGCCGCCGACCGGCTGCCGCGTGTGCTGCTCTACCACAAGCCGGAAGGCGAGATCGTTTCGCGCGACGACCCGGAAAAGCGCCCCACGGTGTTCGAGAAACTGCCGCAAATTCGCGGTGGGCGCT
>JAYUFR010000140.1:0-15070 GCA_043738625.1 Sterolibacteriaceae bacterium | reverse complement strand
CAAGGCCAAGGAAATGCTGGCCGCCAATCCCAGCCAGCCGCGCGCCAAGCTGACTGCCATCGATGGGAGTGGTGCGCTCGAAGTCGAGGAGGCTTTTGATCGTGCCTGGCGGCGAGTTGGGTTGTCGCTGGATCGCGTTGGATTCACCGTTGAAGATCGCGATCGCTCCAAGGGGATCTACTATGTTCGTTATGTGGATCCCGAAGTCGATGGCAAAAAGAAAGATAACGGCAAGGGCTTCGTCTCGAAGCTGATGTTCTGGAAAGGTGACGACAAGCCGGGCCAGGCGGATGCGACAGGCAAATACCGGGTTTACTTGAAGGGCAACGGCGACACGACAACCGTTCAGGTGTTGACCAATGAAGGCGGCGTGGACAAGTCCGATATTTCCAAGCGCATTCTGAACCTTCTACTTGAGCAGTTAAAGTAATTCTCGGCGTAGAGACAAGAGCCGTTACCAGGTGGAAACTCGCCCGTCGGGGTTTAGGAAACCATGACGGGCGCGGAATGCGATCAACGCCACACCGGTGAGCAGCATCAGATAGATCCCCGGTTCAGTAGGCATTCTGATCTTTTAACACCACGCCAACGGTCTTGAAAATAATATTAAAATCCAATGCCACCGACCAGTTTCTGAGATAGTCGAGGTCAATACTCGATTCGCGCTTTCATTTTGTCGAGTGTATTGGTCTCGCTACGCAAACCGTTGACCTGCGCCCACCCGGTAATGCCCGCGATTACGATCATCCCTGATTCGATCCATCTTGATTTTGGCGAGGTTATCCATGTCGATAGCAGATGCATGGGGTTATTGATGTTGCTTTATGGACCTCAATCGAAAGTCCGGCGGAAGTTTTATCTGCACCGGGTGAAACCGAATGTCGCCCGGTTGTTCGGATTTTATTGCGCTGAATTTTTGCTCAGTCCTTTAGGGGCGTGCGAAAGATAAAGGATTTATCGGCCAGGATGTGAAAGTGAAGATATCTCACCTTCTGCAACCCTTGGCCATTCGTCATCACTTTATAGACCGACAGTTGTCGTTCGCGGACGATGGTGCGAATCATCCCGATGCAGTCGATGACATACGAGACATCTTCCTCCGCGACATCCGCAATATCCAGAATGTCCTTCTTGGGGATGACCACGATATCGATGGCGGCTTCGGGCGAAGGATCAGCCATGGCGATGCAGCGTTCTGTCTCGGCGACTTTCTTCGGCAACATCCCGGGCGCGAGATGCAGCCCGACGGAGCCCGCCAGCCCAACCAGTTCGGATGCGCCATAACAGGAATTGCCGCATTTGTCCTGTTCAGGGAAAGAGCGTGGCTGGGTACCGATGAACAGGTACGCACCAATGATTACGCCTGCCAGAAGTGCGAAGAGGTACTTCATGCTGTTTTTGTTGGAAGTACTTGAGGTCATGTTCGTGTTTTGAACCGGCGCGTCATTAGTCAGGACGGACTATTTTATTTATTAATTCGGTGCGTCAATGATAGTGAATCGCCCCGGTTTTGAGTTGTTCGGTTTCATCGTTAATCAAAAATTGAGTTGATAGGCGAAAATTATTTTCGCCTTGTCCAGTTGGTCATCGATAAGAGGGCTTTATGAAAGCAATGATTCTGGCCGCTGGCCAGGGGACGCGGGTAAGAGTGGTGACCGATGCGGATAGTCGGGTGATTTCGTTTCAGGAAAAGCCGAAACCGGAGGAAGCCAAGTCGACGCTTGCCAGCACTGGTATCTATCTCTTTGAACCAGAGATACTGGAATGGGTGCCGTCCGGATAGATTTTTGATATCGGTAGTCAACTTTTCCCGTTATTGGTGGACAACGGTTTGCCGTTCTTTGCCCAGACACGTTTTTTCAACTGGATTGATATCGGACGATTGACCGACTCCTGGTAGTACTGCAACGGGTGTTGCGTGGCGAGCTTGCGCAGATGGATAGGCCGGGCAAGGAACGGGAGCCTGGTGTCTGGGTCGGTTTATTTTGCTCCGGGTGGGAAAAGTCGCCATTGTTGATTGGCATGGCTGTTGTCGGGTTGATCGTCGCTATCGCCAATAGAGGTACTGGGCGCCGCTGAGGTGTAATAACAAATCCCATTATTGATTTTCCTCAGCTTCGACGGTTTGAGAGAAAATGACGGACCAGTCTTTTCGCTTCGCTGGTATCGTGCTTGGTCCGTTAGTTGTAGTTATCAGGGTTACGCTACTTGGTATTTGATGCCGGCCCTGATTTAACCCTCACTGGAGCCCCTAATTGAATTTACAGCCTCTGATCCTTTGCGGCGGTTCCGGGTCGCGTTTGTGGCCGTTATCCCGTGAGCAATATCCCAAGCAGTTACTGGCATTGGTTGGTGGGGATACCATGTTGCAAGCGAGCGCCAAGCGTCTGCATGTGTCCCATTCCAATAGTCACTACAACGTGTTGGCCCCGTTGGTCGTCAGCAACGAGGAATACCGCTTTATTACTGCCGAGCAATTACGGCAGATCAATGTCGTCCCCGCCGCATTGATTCTCGAACCGGCAGGGCGCAATACCGCTCCGGCTTTGGCGCTGGCAGCACTTGCCACATTGGAACGTGGAGATGATCCCATCCTCGTGGTAATGCCGGCAGACCATGTGATCGGAAACCAGGATGCATTTCTTGCTGCCGTGAAAGAAGGCGCGCGGCATGCGGCGGACGGAAAGTTGGTGACCTTCGGCATAGCGCCGACGCATCCCGAGACTGGCTATGGCTATATTCGTCTTGGAAAGCCGGTGTTTGAAGGTAGCGCACGGGAGATTGCTCGTTTCGTGGAGAAACCCGATTTCGCTGTCGCAGAGCAGTATGTGAGCAGCGGCGAATACCTCTGGAACAGCGGTATTTTCATGATGCGGGCTTCGGTCTGGCTTGAACAGTTGACCATTTACCGGCCGGATATTCTGGATGCCTGCCGCTCGGCCTTTGCCGAACGCAAACAGGATAATGATTTTTTACGGGTCGAACGGCAGACATTTCTTGATTGTCCGTCCGATTCAATTGACTACGCGGTCATGGAAAAATTGCCTGAAGGTTTGGGCATTGTTGTGCCGTTGCCCGCGCAATGGTCGGATGTTGGCGCTTGGGATGCCCTCTGGCAGATATCGCCGAAAGATGAAGCAGGCAACAGTTTGCGTGGCGACGTAATTGCTATCGGTACACACTCAAGTCTGGTCATCTCGCAATCGCGCCTGGTGGCCTGTGTCGGGCTGGAGGATGTCGTGGTGGTGGAAACGCCGGATGCGATTCTTGTTGCACACAAGGATCACGTTCAGGACGTAAAGCAGATTGTTGCCAGACTTAAACACGAAAATCGCAATGAGGCCAACGCCCACCGCAAGGTTTACCGTCCTTGGGGCCACTACGACAGCGTGGATGGCGCGGAACGTTTTCAGGTCAAGCGGATTGTGGTGAACCCGGGAGCCACGCTGTCGCTGCAAATGCACCACCACCGCGCGGAGCACTGGATCGTGGTGACCGGAACCGCGCGCGTGACGTGCGGAGAAAAAGTATTTCTACTCGGGGAGAACGAGTCGACCTATATTCCGCTAGGCCAGACTCACCGACTCGAAAATCCGGGGAAAGTACTGCTGGAGATGATTGAGGTCCAGTCGGGCGCATATCTTGGGGAAGATGACATCGTCCGCTTTGAAGACAACTACGGACGCACTTGAAAAAAAAAGGGCCATCGGCCCCTTAATTTTACGAACCAGTCTACGTGTTACCCCCGATTGCGCCGGCGGGCGATGAATCCCATCAATCCTAGACCTGCCATCAACATACCGCAGGTTTCAGGCTCAGGCACTGGGGTCAAGAAGGAGGTTAGCGTATAGATCCCCCTTGGTTCCCGTGGCGGGTCTCGACACTTCGTCGTAATACGAGCCCGAGCTCAGGCCGCTTATCAAATGGGTCGTGTCGCCGGCCGTTCCAAAGAACGGATAGCTCGAGCTCGAAACTGGCGAGTCCGGGATTGCATCGGTAAATATGCCTTTGAACAAGGTCACATAGCCGCTAAAAAATTGGACTTGAATACGGGACCGACTTTCAGGTTTTTGATGCCACCCCATATCCGACTTCCCCACTGCCGGAATTCGCAGAACCAGTGGAGGTCATTGCCACCGTCGGCAAATTGGCGAAGACAGACTGGCTCATCGCCGATCCGAAAAGACTGACAATTGTCAGGATTGCACGATGATTTTTGTTATTCATTTTCAGTAATTGCCCCATTTATAACTCGGACGGAATGTAAATGTCGCAGGCATCCATCTCAATAGCCCGAACGGATATTGGCAATTTCAAAATGAAACAATCCTGCTTAACCCGCAGCAGAGCTCTGTATCAGCGGAATTTATGCTTGGTTGGAATAAAATCCCCCAGAGGATAGAGGTGTGACTTTATTTAACGGAATTGAGGGGGAGTGAAGTCGATGTTTGTTCATTGCAATGTGAGTCGCCACTGTGTTTCTGCTGTTTGACCAATTGCCGTGATTCGCTTTGCTTCTCTGGGTAGCGGCAGTCGCGGTAACGCCTTGGTTGTTGAGGCAGGCGCGACCCGGGTACTGTTGGATTGCGGCTTCGGTCCACGCGAACTGGAGCCAAGATTAGCCCGTCTGGGGCTGTCACATGCGGATATTGATGCTGTTGTCATCACTCATGAGCATAGCGATCATATCGGTGGTGTCGGGCGTTGCGCGATTCGTTTCGGCTGGCCGGTTTATCTCACTTATGGCACGAGTGTCGCCGGTTTGATGGCTGAAAAGGAGATTTGTGTGGAATTGATCGATGGCCGCAACCAGTTCTCGATCGGCGACCTCCAACTGTTTCCATTTCCCGTTCCACACGATGCCAGAGAGCCCGTTCAGTACGCGTTCTCCGACGGTGCAGTAAAGCTGGGTGTGCTAACCGACGTCGGCGAGTCGACGCCACATATCGTTGACATGCTGTCGGGCTGTGCGGCATTGGTGCTTGAGTGCAATCACGATGGACAAATGCTGGCCAATGGGCGTTATCCGGGCTTCCTGAAGCAGCGCATTGCCGGGCGTCTGGGCCACCTCGCCAACGATGCGGCAGCGGCGTTGCTCGGACAGTTGGATGTGAGCAACCTGCAACACTTGATTGCCGCACATTTGAGCGAAAAGAACAACACCCCGCAATTGGCGCGCAGTGCGCTCGCCCAAATGATGGGCTGCGCGCCTGACTGGATTGGGATCGCAGAACAGGACGACGGCTTCGATTGGCGTTCGATCGGGTGAAACAAAAAAAGCCCGGCCAAATGGCCGGGCTTTAGCTCCGGTGGAAACCGGAATTACTTTTTGATTCTTACTTCTTTGCAGCGGCGTCAGCAGCAGCCGGAGCAGCAGCAGCGGCGGCGGCAGGAGCAGCAGCAGCGGCCGCAGCAGGAGCAGCAGCGTCAGCAGCAGCCGGAGCGGCGGCAGCAGCGGCCGGAGCAGCAGCGGCAGCAGCAGCAGGAGCCTCGACGGCAGGAGCGGCTTCTTCCTTCTTGCTGCAAGCGGACACAGCCAAGGCGATGAGAGCGGCAACGAGTAGTGATTGTTTCATTTGGTTCCCTTTATCGATAAAGAATACAAACTGGAGTGACTCGGATGGCCGGTTTGGACGCCGACTAACGAGTTTGTGAGTATAACAGGCGATGCACCGTGCTTCAAAGCCTGAGTTGTGCTCGTAGGTGAATGGCACAAATTATTCCCAATGAAAAACGGGAGCCGTAGCCCCCGTCGAAATCACTAGCGAAACAGCTTTACTCAACCTTCGACTTTTCGCGCAATTCCTGGATGTACTGTTTGACCACTTGGCTCTGCAGACTCTGAATGATCTGTGGCTTCACCTCGTCCATGGCTGGCGGAGTGAACTGACGCGTGTCATCAAGACGAATCACATGCCAGCCAAAGGGTGACTGCACCGGAGTATCAGTGTATTTGCCTTTTTCCAGCTTGACCAATGCGTCGGAGAAAGGTTTCACATAGTTGTTTGGCGTGGCCCAATCCAGATCACCACCCTTGTCCTTGGAGCCAGGATCCTTTGATTGCTTGGCCAGATCTTCAAATTTCTCACCCTTCTTCAAGCGGGCGATGATGTCTTTTGCTAGATCTTCGGTTTCCACCAAAATGTGGCGCGCCTTGTATTCCTTGTCGCCGGCCACAGCGCGGAACGCTTCATACTGTTTCTTTATTGCATCATCGGAAACCGGATGGGCTTTAACATAGTCATTCAGATAAGCGCTGATGAGCACTTGTTGCTGAGCAAGCAAAACTTCCGCGTGCTTGTCGTAGCCTTTTTTCTGGGCCTCTTGTGCAAGAAGTTCGCGAGTGATCAATTCATCCTTGACCTGCTTGCGCAAGGCTTCGGAATCTTGCCGACCTTGGGTACCCGCATTTGCGACCAAGGCATCAGCGCGGGATTTTGGAATTGGTTTTCCGTTGACGGTGGCAACTGTGCCACCTGAGGATGAACCGACAGAATCAGCGGGTTTTTTGGCCGCAAAGACCGTTGAAATACTCAGCGTGGCGGCGAGCAGTATCAGCGAAGCTTGGATCAGAGTCCGTTTCATAGAGGCATTCCTATAGTTCGTCAGGGGTTTTAGCGGTGATGCTTAATGCATGGATTTCCCTCTGCATCAGCGAGCCCAGCGCATCATACACCATGCGATGTCGTTCCATTGTGCGTCGGCCGGCGAACAGAAGAGATACGATGGTCATTTGAAAATGCCCACCACCACTCCGGGCGCCAACGTGTCCAGCATGGAGATCGCTCTGGTCAAGGATATCCAGTGTGATCGGGTCAAGCGGAGCAAGTCGTTGCCGCATCAAGTCTATCGGTGTCATTTGGGAAAAACCTGTCTGAAAGCTTTCACCGTGACGTTTGCGTAAGCGCCGGTGATGCTATAGGGATCCGTTGCTGCCCATTCCTTCGCGGCTTCAAGTGAATCAAATTCGGCGACGATCAAACTGCCCGAGAAACCGGCTGGACCGGGATCGGGTACGTCAATGGAGGGAAAGGGACCGGCTATCACCAGACGGCCTTCAGCTTGGAGGGCTTCGAGCCGCGCCTGATGCGCCGGGCGTGCTCCCAGGCGCAACTCAAGGCTGTCCGGTATGTCTTCACCAACAATTGCGTACAACATCAGGTGGGCGGGTCCTTTTCCATGTATTTAGAAAGCATCAGGCCTTGCAGCAGGACAAAGGCAAACATCAGGCCCATACCGCCAAACAGTTTGAAGTTGACCCAGACATCGGTGGATAAACCGAAGGCAAACGCGACCATAAGGTTGGCGATGCCGAGGAAGGCGAAAAACCCCACCCAAGCCAGATTCAGTCGCGCCCAGACGGTTTCGGGAAGTTGCATTTCTTTCTCCAGCACTGCGCGGATCAGATTTTTCTTGAGGACGGTTCCGGAAAAGAGCAGCACAGCGGCGAATACCCAATAAAGCACCGTCGGTTTCCACTTGATGAAGGTTTCGTCGCGGAACCACAGGGTCATGCCGCCGAAAAACACGACCAGTGTCAAACTCACCCACAGCATTTTGTCCACCTTGCCATGGCGCAACCGGACCCAGGCAATTTGTACAATCGTTGCAAGAATTACAACCATGGTAGCAACGAAAATTGGCGCCTGCTTGACGTCGACGCCACCTGCGATTCCGACCAGACCAAAAAATTGACTCAGAAATGCAGCCGCAATCGGTGGGTTGCTTCCGGCAACCTTGAATGCTGCGAAAAAGAGGATGACCGGGAAAAGGTCAAAGAGAAATTTCATCTGGCCAATTATAGCCGTCTCACTTCTTCTCCAGCTTGAGTGATGTTGAGTTGATGCAGTAGCGCAATCCCGTGGGCTGTGGACCATCTTCGAAAACATGACCGAGGTGGGCTCCGCAGCTCGAACAAGTGACTTCAACGCGCCGCATGTTGTAACTGAGGTCCTCGTGTTCGGTAACCAGCGCAGGGTCGGCCGGAGCCGAAAAACTGGGCCAGCCGCAGCCGGAATCGAATTTCTGTTCCGATACGAACAACTGTTCGCCGCAGCAGATACAGCGATATGACCCGTCGTCGCGGGAGTCCCAGTATTCGCCGGTAAATGCGCGTTCAGTACCTTTTTCGCGCGTAACCTGATATTGCGTTGGGGTGAGCTGGGCACGCCATTCGGCATCCGATTTCGTGATCTTTGACATTCGAAACTCCATGCAGGTGTTCACCACCAAGTTACCATACCCGAATGAGACTTGCGATATCCGAAATGATTCCACACGATCTCTCCGCGAGCCGGGAGGTCGGTTGATGCGTGTAGTAGTTCTGGGTGCCGGTGTCGTTGGCGTTACCACTGCATGGTATCTGCAGGAAGCCGGTCACGAGGTAACCGTCGTCGAACGACAGGCCACAGCAGGCATGGAAACCAGTTTTGCCAACGGCGGTCAAATTTCCGTCAGCCACGCCGAACCTTGGGCCAATCCACACGTGTTGCTGAAAATGCTCAAGTGGTTGGGGCGTGAAGACTCGCCATTGCTGTGGCGCCTGCGTGCCGATCCCGCACAATGGGTGTGGGGCGCACGTTTTCTCTCCGAATGCCGGCCAAGCCGAACTCGTCAAAACACCATTGCTCTGCTGCGCCTCGGGCTTTACAGCCGCAATCGATTAAAGATGCTGCGGCGTGAGCTGGCATTGGAATACGATCACCTGGAGCAGGGCATCCTGCATATCTACACCGATGCCCGGGAGCTCGAACGGGTCACGGCGCAGACCGACTTTATGCGACAGCACGGGTGCGACCGCGTGGTGAAAAGTGCGCCGGAGTGCCTGGCGATAGAGCCGGCACTGACGAATTCGGCAGTGCCGATAGTAGGTGGTTCATACACTGCGACAGATGAGTCGGGGGATGCATTCAAATTTACCCAGGGTTTGGCGCGACAGTGCGTCGGACATGGGGTGCAGTTCCGCTATGGCTGCCCGATCGACGGATTTGTATGCTCCGCAGATACGGTAAATGCTTTGCGTCTGCGCGGCGGTGCAGAATTAAATGCAGATGCCTATGTCGCTGCACTCGGCAGTTATACGCCGCAGCTGCTCAAGGACATCGGTATCCGTATCCCGGTTTATCCGGCAAAGGGATACTCAATCACGATCCCGCTGGGGGCAGGTGATCAGGCGCCTACTGTCAGTGTGACCGACGATGCCCACAAACTGGTCATGACGCGATTGGGGCAACGGTTTCGGGTCGCCGGCACTGCCGAGTTCAACGGCTACGACATCAGCATCAATGCTGTACGCTGCAATGCAATTGCCGCCCGGACTTTTGCTTTGTTCCCGCGTATTGCTGCGCGTGATGGCCTCAATTGCTGGGCCGGGTTGCGGCCGGCGACGCCGGGCAATGTTCCGCTGATTGGCCAGAGTCGCTATCGCAATCTTTATCTGAACACTGGGCACGGTACCTTGGGCTGGACCTTGGCGTGCGGGTCGGGAAAGTTGTTGGCGGACTTGCTCAGCGGGCGAGAGCCCGAAGTAGATCCAACTCCCTACGCAACCGCATAAGTCAGTGCAGGTGTTGCGGCGCAGAAGCGACCTGTTCCTCTGGTATTTCGGCGTGCACGGGCTCTCCCTCGGGGTTGGGATACAGCGGGGTGCCGCAGTCTTCGCAAAACTCAAGCGGGAAGCGTTGATCGAGGAACAGAATTTCTGTCAGCCCCGCCTCGCGCAGGATCGCTTCTACCTGTGCGGGGATGTCGGTGCTTTCATCCTCGGCTTCAAGCAGCGGCCAAACCACGCCATGTATCACTTCGCTCGAACCCGCCAGGGTAATGCCAATACGATACTCTTCGAGCTGCCGTTCAAAAAATGGTGCCACCACGGCGCGCAATTGTCCGGGTTCCATATTGAACGAAGTACTGAGGAACGCTATTCCCGCGCGTACCGAGTAAGGACGCGAAATTCGATCGGCTTCGCGGCATGCCGAAAAAAACGGCAATGGCAATAGTGCCTCCATTGCACAGGCTGGCAAGGTGGGCCGCAAGGCTTCGCCGCCCTGCGCGCGCCAGCGTTTCAGGACTTCATCGCGATCATCATCGTTTTCCTGCCAGCGAAAAAGGGCGCCGCCGCTGGGCACCGCAACGACCCCGAGCAGATAACGCGTGTCGGAAAGAAAACCCACGGTTTCTGGCATTTGCGCGGGATCGAAATGCTGGTCGCGGCTGTGTAGCGCGGCCTTGGCGAGTTTGTCCCGCAGTTGCGCGGTTTCGCAGTATCCCTGCGGCAACTGGTCCGGGCCGAACAGAAAGTCGGCCAGTCCGAGCCGGGTGTCCTGGGCAAATACATGGGCGTGCAAATGCACGCGTGCGTTGGTGAGGACTTCTGCGGGAATGGTGCCGGCGGGAATGGTGAAGCGCGACCACGCCAATACCGGCGCAGCGAACATCACCAGATCGAACTCTCCGGAGCGGCTTTCGCAACAGGCCTCTATCAGATCCGCCAGCCGATCATAGGCACGTTCGCCACCCGTGTAGAGCTGGTCGAGCGCTGTGTTGAGGGATTCGTCGCTACCGTTCTTGAGCTGGTTTTCCACCAGCAAGCGGAGGCGCGTTTCCCAGTAGCTGTCTTCGATATGGCTGGAAGAGCGGCCAAGGGCCTGCGCCAGACGGACGAGTGCGTCAACATCGGGAGTCTGTTTGGTGCGGCGCGGAAAGCGGGAACGTTTCACAGTTGAGGGTTTTGAAGCAGTGGGGAGGCGGGGATTGTAGCAATTGCGGCGCTTGCAACGCAGGAGGATTGAACTGCTAGACTGGCGGCCTTTTATATCAAGGCGGATTGCCCATGTTTTCCAAGCTGATGCCCAGAGAGAGCAGGTTTTTTGAACTGTTCAATGCCCACGCCGAGTTGATTTCAGAAGGCGGCCGTGAGTTGGCGAGGCTGGTGGCCGATATGTCCGAAGGGCCGGAAACCTTGATGCGACACTGGCAAAATATCGACTCGATGGAAAAGCGGGCCGACCGAATAACGCATGAGACCATGGCGTTGTTGCATACCTCGTTCAACACGCCGATTGATCAGCATGACATTCACCGGCTGATTTCAAACATGGACGATATTCTGGACATGACCCAGGACTCTGCCGAGACCATGCATCTGTATGACGTGCGCAAGCTGACCCAGGAGGCGGTGCAACTCGCTGACATTTGCCGCTTTTGCTGCGAACGTGTGAAAGATGCGGTAAATCTGCTGCCGGACATGAGCAACGCCAAAGCCATCCTCAAGACCTGTCAGGAAATTGACCGTCTCGAGTCGGATGCCGATCGGGTCATGCGCACCGGGATGGCCAAGTTGTTCCGCGAAGAGGCCGATGTACGTGAGCTGATCAAGCTCAAAGGTATTTACGAACTGCTGGAGACCATTACCGATCGCTGCGAAGACGTGGCGAATATCATCGAAGGCATTGTTCTCGAAAATTCCTGATTCATGGCCTCGCTCGATATCAACCTGGGCGTTCTGCTGCTATTGATCGCGCTGGCGCTGGCCTTTGATTTCATGAATGGCTTCCATGACGCGGCAAACTCAATCGCCACCGTTGTTTCAACCCGTGTTCTGAAGCCATATCAGGCCGTAATCTGGGCTTCGGTCTTCAATGTCGTCGCCATTTTTGTGTTTCAGTTGAAGGTCGCGACCACCATCGGCAAGGGCACGATCGATCCTGCCATCGTTGACCACTACGTGGTGTTTGGTGCACTGATTGGCGCTACCGGATGGAATATCATCACTTGGTATTATGGTATTCCATCAAGTTCCTCTCACGCACTGATCGGCGGTTTGATTGGCGCGGCCTTGGCCAAGAGCGGGTTCGGCGCTCTGATTTGGGCGGGCGTAGGGAAAACGGTGCTGTTCATTTTTGTTGCGCCAGTGCTGGGTTTCCTGCTCGGTGGTTCGCTGATGGTGGCAGTATCGTGGATGTGCATCCGTGTCCCTTCAGGCAAGGCCAATATGGTGTTTCGCCGGCTGCAATTGATCTCTGCGGCGATGTACAGCCTGGGTCACGGTGGCAATGATGCGCAAAAAACCATTGGCATCATCTGGATGCTGCTGATTGCAGCCAACCTCACCGATCCCCTGGCCGCGCGGCCTGACTGGTGGGTGATCGCTGCCTGCTACCTGTCCATGGGGCTGGGAACGATGTTTGGCGGTTGGCGCATCGTCAAGACAATGGGACAACGCATTACCAAGCTTGATCAGCCACGCGGTTTTTCCGCCAACTTCGGTGGCGCACTGACCTTGTTTCTGGCGACCGGTTTCGGTATTCCCGTTTCCACGACCCACACCATTACTGGCGCTATCGCCGGCGTGGGTTCCACGCGTGGGCCGAAGAGTGTGCGTTGGGGCGTGGCCGGTGGTATCGCCTGGGCATGGGTATTGACGATACCGGCGAGTGCCCTGATTTCAGCCATTGCCTGGTGGCTGAGCCATTTTTTCCTTTGATCCGTCTTGACGGGCGATGGACGCTGCAAATCTCCAGTCAGGTGTGCGTCGTCTGTTAGAATTTGTTGTGGCGGGTCTCCCCGCATTGCGGGTTGGTGAATCTGGTCAGGTCCGGAAGGAAGCAGCCATAACCGAATTCTGCAAGTGCCGGGGTTCAGGCTCGCCACACCTCACATATTTTAGAGTTCTTACGGCGACGGAATGAGTTACCAGGTTCTGGCGCGCAAATGGCGCCCCAAATCTTTCGCCACACTGGTGGGGCAAGAACACGTGGTGCGTGCGCTGACCCACGCCCTGGCTGAACAGCGTCTGCATCACGCCTACTTGTTCACCGGTACCCGTGGCGTTGGCAAAACCACGTTGGCGCGCATCATGGCGAAGGCCCTCAACTGCGAGACCGGGATCACGCCGACGCCGTGTGGTGTTTGCTCCTCCTGCACAGAAATCGACGGTGGCCGTTTCGTCGATTACATCGAGCTCGATGCCGCTTCCAATCGCGGTGTGGACGACATGACCCAGTTGCTCGACAAGGCGGTCTACGCCCCGACTTGCGGCCGCTTCAAGGTCTATGTCATCGACGAAGTCCATCAGCTTTCCGGCCATGCATTCAATGCCATGCTGAAGACGCTGGAAGAACCGCCGGAGCATGTCAAGTTCATCCTTGCCACTACCGATCCGCAGAAAATTCCGGTGACGGTGCTGTCGCGCTGTTTGCAGTTCAACCTCAAGCAGATGCCGCAGGGCGCGATTATTGATCATCTCGCGCAAATCCTTGGTGCAGAACAAGTAGCTTTCGAACCCGCCGCGTTGCGTCATTTGGCCAAGGCCGCAGCGGGCAGCATGCGCGATGCGCTGAGTTTGCTCGACCAGGCCATTGCCCACGGCGCAGGTCGGGTACAAGAGGGCGACGTGCGCGACATGCTGGGCACGGTTGGAGACGACTATTTGTTCGCATTGCTCGATGGTCTGGTTGCAGCGGATGTTTCTGCGCTGTTGGCGGTCGCGGACCAGATGGAGGCGCGCAGCCTCAGTTTTGATTCGGCATTGCAGGAACTGGCGACCTTGTTTCATCGCATCAGCTTGTTGCAATTTGCCCCGGATGCTTTGGGCGACAGCGCCGAAAGAGCGCGGCTGGCGCCCTATGCGGAAGCTTTTGCTGCCGAATTTTTGCAACTCAGCTATCAGATCGCGATTCACGGCCGCGACGATTTGGGCTTGGCGCCTGACGAATATGCCGGATTTACGATGACCTTGTTGCGGCTGGTCGCGTTTCGTCCTGAAACCGCAGCAACGGGTAGCGGGAGACCCGTGGTGGTCGCGCCGCCGGCGCCTTCACGCCAAATGTCCGCCAACAATCTGCCTTCGGTGCCCGTCGCTGCTGTTAAATCCGAATTGCAGCCTGCCGAAGGCGATGACTGGCATACCATGGTGGCGCGGTTGTCGCTGGCCGGCATGGCGCGTCAGTTGGCCCAGCATTGCGAACTTGTGGAATCTGACGATACGCGGGTAACGCTGCGGCTTTCACCCGTGCATAAGCATTTGCTCGGCAAGACACAGCAGGACAAGCTGGAGAGCGAGTTGCAGCGTCTCTTCGGCAACAAGGCCGTACTCAACATTACGCTGGCCGATACCGCGACGACGACGCCGGCGGAGGCCGCCAGAAATGTCCAGAAGCAGCGCCTCGATCAGGCCATCACCGCAATCGAAGGCGACACTTTCGTGCGTGCGGTAGTGGACATTTTCGATGCCACCATTGACGAATCAACGATCAAACCTATCTGAAGGAGTTCACATGAAAGGCGGCTTGGGCAATTTGATGAAGCAGGCGCAACAGATGCAGCAGAACATGCAGAAAGCGCAGGAAGAGTTGGCAGCGATTGAAGTCGAAGGCCAATCCGGCGCTGGCGCCGTCAAGGTGGTAATGACTTGCAAGCATGATGTGCGCAGGGTTTCCATTGATGCCTCGGTGATGGACGACAAGGAAATGCTGGAAGACCTGATCGCAGCCGCGCTCAACGATGCCACCCGACGCGTGGAGAGTACGACCGCTGAGCGCATGGCTGGATTCACCGCCGGACTCAATCTTCCGCCCGGAATGAAACTGCCTTTCTGATGGCACTGCCAACCAGCCTCGAAGAACTGATCGAGGCCCTGCGTTGCCTGCCTGGTGTCGGCCCCAAATCAGCCCAGCGCATGGCCTATCACTTGCTGCAGCACGATCCGCGAGGCGCTGAGCGCCTGTCGCTGGCACTCACGCGCAGTCTTGAAACCTTGCGTCATTGCAGCCGTTGCAACAACTTCGCCGAAAGCGATATCTGTGAGCGTTGCGCCTCATCCAAACGCGATCCTTCGCTGTTGTGCGTGGTCGAGATGCCGGTTGACCTCAACACCATGGAGCAGACCCTCGCGTTCAGCGGGCTGTATTACGTGCTGATGGGACGTCTGTCACCGCTGGACGGGGTCGGCCCGCGCGAACTGGCGTTTGACCGGCTGCTTGGCCGGGCGGCCGATGGCGTGGTGCGAGAGGTCATCCTTGCGACCAATCTCACCAACGAAGGCGAGGCGACTGCCCATTATCTTGCCGAA
>JAYUFR010000139.1:0-5192 GCA_043738625.1 Sterolibacteriaceae bacterium | reverse complement strand
AACATGCAACACTAATGTTCTGCAATTCTCCTGAAGCCATGAGCAACGCAATCACGATTTACTCAACGAAAGGAAACAACATGAACAGAAAATTCTTGCTACTCGCCGGCACCACGATCGTCAGCTTTCTTTTTGCCGGACACGCGGTTGCACATGCGATGCTGGAAAGGTCAACACCTGCGAATCATGCGGTGCTTGGTACCCCACCCAAAACGATCGATCTTAAATTCGGGCATGCAACGAAACTGACAAAACTGAAACTACTCAGTGTTGGACAGGAGATTCCACTCGCGGTGGATCCGGCCGCGCCGGCATCAACTACCTTCTCACTTCCGCTTCCCGCACTCAAACCGGGAATCTATAAGGTGAAATGGAGCACGTTGTCCGGTGACGGTCATGCCATGACGGGCAGCTTGTCATTCACTGTAGGCCACTGACCATAATGGAATCCACTGCGCTGCAAGTGTTTCGTGACCTTGACGGCTGGCAGGCGCTGACCATCATCGTCAAGGCAACGACTTACGGCGCAAGCCTTGGCGCTGCTGGCGGGGTGATGTTTCTTGCTGGTTTTTGCGATCTGGTTTCGGAACAGGAAGATCGCGCATTGCGGCGCTTCATCACCCGCATGACCCTGGGAGCAATGGGTTTGTCCGTACTGCGCATTGCGCTGATGAATGGCATGCTGAGTGATGAGTTGTCCGGGATGTGGGATGTCGCCATGACACAGTTGGTGCTGAAATCCAGTGAAGGCGTTGCCACTGGACTCCGCGTGGCAAGTCTTCTGATCATCGCTGTGATGTGCCGAAAGCGCGTGCATGGAATCACCCTATGGGCCGCCTTCTCTGCTGCGTTCGTCGCTGCCACCTCATTTGCGCTGGTGGGGCACGCGAGCGAAGTGGTCATGCGATCCGGATTGGGCCTGCTGCCGCAGATGCTGCTATGCCTGCATCTGCTTGCTGTTGCCTTCTGGCTGGGCGCGCTGTGGCCCTTGCACCGCAGTACCCATGCCGACGATATCGCGAATATTGCCGTAACCATGGAGCGCTTCGGCAAGCTTGCGGCGGTTGTTGTCGGCTTGTTGGCCGCGGTTGGAGTGTTGTTGCTCTGGCTATTGCTCGGCAAGCCCGAGATGCTATGGGGAACCGCTTACGGTCAATTATTTGTGGCCAAGTTATTTTTCGTCGCGATGTTACTGGCCCTGGCCGCCATGAACAAGCTCCGGCTAACACCACAATTGCTTGATGGCAAACACGCCGCCGTTCTGAAACTGCGCCGTTCGATCAATGCAGAGATTGTCGTTGCAAGCCTGATTCTTCTGGTGACGGCCAGTTTCACCACCGTTATTGGTCCAGAAAGTTAAGGCGCAGATCAAGGATTTTTTCACCAGAAGATGGCCACCGTTGCGCAGTCACCGTCATTCCGCAAACCGGATCTTTCAACCCTGGCACCCTCAATGGCTGCCGGTGCTGGGTGGTCAGAAGTTACTTTGTTCATCGTGTTCTCCGCACTGGTAAGGGATGCTCAAACTTTCGCATGGGCCGGTTTCTTGATCGTTGGTGAAGCAGCGCTCTCTCGCAGGCAACACAGCAGGGCAACGAGCCACAGCAGTGCAGGCAGCAACAGTGACCGGCGGAACGCAGAGTACACCAGGCAGTTCGTCGCGCTCATCAGCGCCACGCCGCGATAATCGTCATCGCGCGCAGTCGCTGCTACTCGGGCAACGACTGCTGAAACCGGGACGAATTCACATGGTGACCCGTAAGTGTTTTAGAACACGCATTGCCAGCTTGCGTGCTTCCTCCAACAGTAGAACAGAGGCCGCGACTGCGATTGCAATCACCCAGTCGCTCGGTGTCAAGGCCATGGTGTGGAAGATCGCCTGGGCGGGAGACCAGTGCACGGCCACCGCCTGCAGCGCCACCACGCCGAGCAGTGACGCCCACAGCATGCGGTTATTGAAGAAGTGGCGGTTGAAAGTGGAACCGGTCTCAGCACGGGCATTGAAGACGTTGAAGAACTGGAACAGCACAAAGGTGGTGAACGCCAGGGTCAGCGCGCGCTCCTCTGTTCCGATTTGCAATCCGTAATACAGAACGCCGAGTGTGCCAACCATCATGGTGCTGCCAAAGGCGAAGATCTTGCCCAGGCGGCGCCGCGTGAGTATCTGTGCCGCGCGGCGGCGCGGCGGCTCGATCATGATGCCCGGCCGCGCCGCATCCAGCGCCAGCGCCACGGCGGGCGGCCCGTCCATGATCATGGCCACCCACAGTATTTGTATCGCCGTGAAAGGTTCCGGCAGTCCCACGAGAGGCGCAAAAAACACGGTAAGGATCGCCCCCGTGGTGGTGGAAAGCTGAAATCGGATGAACTTGAGGATATTGTCATAGAGCGTGCGGCCTTCCCTCACGGCACCGACGATGGTGGCGAAATTGTCGTCGGTCAGCACCATCGTGGCGGCCTCTTTCGTCACTTCGGTTCCGCTCCCCATCGCAATGCCGATGTCGGCGTGCTTCAGCGCCGGTGCGTCATTGACGCCGTCACCCGTCATCGCCACCACATGCCCCTTCGCCTTGAGCGCTTGCACAATCTTCACCTTGTGCTGCGGCACGACTCGCGCAAATACTGCCACGTCTTCAATGATCAGCGCCAAATGGGCCTCATCGATGTCATCTAGCTCGGCCCCGGTAATGACTTTCCCTTTCAAGCCGAGGTCGCGAGCGATGGCGGCGGCCGTGTCCTTGTGATCCCCGGTGACCATCTTGACCTGGATGCCAGCCTGCTGGCACAAGGCGATAGCATCCCGCGCCTGCGGACGCGGTGGATCCATGAGCCCGACCAACGCGACAAAGCTAAGCTCCTTCACGTAAGCGAACAAGTCGCCACCAGGATCGAACCCGGCCTTGGGAAATGTGCGCGCGGCGACGATCAGTCCGCGCAGCCCTTGTTCCGCCAGCGCCCTGTATTCCTCGTTGATCCGGTTCCGAAACGCATCCTCCAACGCGATCTCGCCGTCCCGCTCGAAAAGCCGGCTGCAATGTTCAAGCAGCACATCGGGAGCGCCCTTCACAAACATGCGCACCCCGCTGCTGTCACCGTGAAACGTCGCCATGAACTTGTGCGCGGAGTCAAACGGAATTTCCGCGATACGCGGAAATGTTGCTTCGACGGCATCGCGATTAATGCCACCTTTGGCAGCAAGGGCCAGCAGCGCCCCTTCGGTCGGATCGCCGATCAGGTCACCGTTGTTCAGTCTACTGTCGTTACAGGCGGCCACCGCCTGTAGCAAGGGAACGAGATCCTGTATCGACTTCTCGCCCGTCGCGGAGTGAATTTCGCCGCTGGCGTTGTAGCCCTCGCCCGTGACGGTGAGTGCATGCCCCTGGTAGAACAGCGCACGGACGGTCATCTGGTTCAAGGTCAGCGTGCCGGTCTTATCGGAGCAGATGACGGTGGTGCAGCCCAGAGTTTCAACGCTTCCCAAGCGCTTGACGATCGCGTGCTGTTTCGCCATGCGCCGCATGCCAAGCGCTAGCGTGACGGTCACCACGGCGGGCAATCCTTCCGGCATGGCCGCCACCGCCAAGGCAATCGAATCCAGGATGACTTGGGTAAGCGATTCGCCGCGCAGAAGCTGAAGGACGAACAACAATCCCACCAGCCCGCCAGCGACCATTGCCAGGCGTTTTCCGAGTTCGTCGAGCTGGAGCTGTAGCGGGCTGGGGCCCTCTTCAACGCTGGCAAGCTGCAGCGACAGTTTGCCCATTTCGGTGAGCATTCCGGTGGCGGTGACCAGCATCTCGGCGCGTCCCCGCGTCACCATGGTGTTCATGTACGCCATGTTGAGCCGTTCGGCCAAAGGCATATCAGGTTTGGTCAAGGCCGCAACCTGCTTGCCGAGCGGCAGCGATTCGCCAGTCAGCGTGGATTCGTTTATTTCGAGGCTGAATGCGGTGATCAGTCTGCCGTCCGCAGGTATGCGGTCGCCTGCGTCCAGTAACACGATGTCCCCCGGAACCAATTGCTCGGCGGGAAGCTCTTGAGTAGCGCCCTCGCGTCGCACACGAGCTTTTGCGGGCAGCATTTTTTTAAGTGCAGCGAGGCTCTGCTCGGCCCGGTATTCCTGATAGAAACCCAACGCGGCGTTGAGCAGCACGACGGTCAGGATCACCGCCCCATCCGTGAGCTTGCCGATGCTCGCGGCGAGCGCCGCGGCCAGGATCAAGACCAGGATCAAAGGGCTCTTGAACTGGCCGAAAAACAATATCCAGGGGGAGCGGGGCGGTTTCTCGGCAAGGCGATTGGGGCCATGCAAGCCGGCGCGGGTCTTGGCATCTAGCGCTTGGAGTCCGATCCGGGGATCGACCTGCAAGCACCGTGCCGCTTCATCCACGCCAAGCATATGCGACGCCGGTTCGTTCATCGCAGGAAGAGTGGGCGTCGATTCCGCAATGGAATTACTCAATTAGAGTCACTATTCTCGCCTGTCAGGTGTTGGTGCTTTTTCGTGCGGCCAGCCTGACGAAGTAGTAGCCAACAGTTAATGCAAAGATAACGGCGGCGATGCCAAGCAAAGTTGTTCCATCCAGCATCTCCGGTTCCAGGACCACTACTTTGCGGGCAATGGCGATGATCCCCACCGTTAAAACAACTTCAACGTGGACAGTCTTTTCCGTAATGTAGATCTTGATGGTATTCAGCAGTTCCAGACCGATCATGACCAGGAGAAAGGCGCCAAATAGTTCGAGGAGTTCTTCGCTATCGAGCAGAATCACCGGTGGAGTGAGCATGTCTTTCACGATGATCCAGCCGAGGTCAATGGTTGCCAAAACCACCACGAGTGCCAGCATCAATAGCAACGTGACATTGATAACGCGTTCAAATTTTTCTATATGTTTTAGCATGGGCTCACAAGGCAAGAGGTCATTTTTCGTCACCCGGTCGGGCTCGCGACAACATTCGCTACTGTCATGATGGTCTCCTGATAACAAGGTTGATCGGTTATAGCATTACCGGTTTGTCCGACAATTCATTCCGGCCAGCACTGGAAGCCGGAAAATGTATCGTCAGATGCTGCGTCACCGCCTGAATGCCGTCGACCACACCACCCTCAAAGTTCGATTGCGTGAAGGCCGTTTCCATGCGGCGGCAAATGTTTTCCCATTCCCGAGAACCCACCTTCGCGTGAAGCCCGC
>JAYUFR010000138.1:0-5224 GCA_043738625.1 Sterolibacteriaceae bacterium | reverse complement strand
TCGATCGGATGGCTCATGGCGAGCTCATTCACGCTAGTCGGGTTGACGCGGGTGTCGACCGGCCCCGCCATCAGGGTCATGCTGTGCGGCTGGCTGGGGTTGTTGTCCTCCGCCATCACGGTAGCTGCAACCAGCGCCGGTACCGCAGGCTGGCATACAGCGAGGAGATGGGCGCGTTCGCCAATCAGTTCGAGAAAATGGATGATGTGATCGACGAATTCGTCAAGGCCAAAGCGGCCTTCAAGCATTGAAACGTCGCGAACGTTGTGCCAGTCGGTGATGTAGACATCATGATCGGGCAGCATGGTGCGCACAGTACCGCGCAACAGCGTGGCGAAATGGCCTGACATCGGCGCCACGATCAGTACCGGCGGTTGCCTTGTCGGGAGGTCTTTCTTGAAGTGCAGCAGATCGCAAAACGGTGTGTGATGGGTGATTTCTTCGATCACCTGCACCTCGCGCCCGGCCACCGTCACGCTGTCGATGTCGAAGGCTGGGCGACGGTGCGTCAGCCGGGTGCGCGCCAATACCTCGCAGGCCGCCGAAACACGGGGCAACACAAGCTCACCGATCTTGGTGCCCGGCCACGGACGAAAAAAAATGTCGCTGGTGACCTGGGCGAGGGATCGTATCGGATCCATTACATCCGCATACGTTTGATAGGCTCGATAGATCATGGGGTCGGGGGTTTCTCGAAAGCTGGCGACTTTGCTACCGGTCGCAATATGCGTGCCATGGTTTGTGACCCCTGGCACATCCTTTGCTGTGCACCACATTATCGCATGGGGTTATGGCGCATCTGCCGATGCCCGCGCCGAAATCCTGCTGCTGTCATCTTCCATTCTGGTCCCTGGCCTCACCCATGGCGGTGTCAAGGAGTGGGACACCCTGGCCATCGCCGAATACCTCGCTGAAGCCAAACCCAAAGCCGGCTTGCTGCCGGCTGAGCGCGAAGCACCTGCGCACTGCCGCTTAATATGCGGCGAGCGCACCATGGCAGATGCGATGTATGCGCCAGTCGCGGCACGCTTCGCTACTTACGAGGTGACACTCGACGCTGTCCGAGGTACAGGCCAACCCGGAGGTCTTTCAACAAACTGTTGGCCGACCTGCCCGAGTTGTAGCTGCGATCAACGCCTTCAGACAGCCGCCGCGAAGCGGCCAGCCTGAAAATCCTCTACCGCCTGCACGATCTCCTGCTGCGTGTTCATCACGAATGGACCGTATTGGGCGATGGGTTCGCCCAACGGCTGGCCAGCGATCAGCAACGCACGTGTTGGCACATTGGTACGCAACACCACACCATCACTGTCGGTCGCGTTGTTGAAGATGGCCAAGCGTTGTTGCGGCACGCTTTGGCCACCGATCTGCAACTCGCCACGGTAGACGTAGACGAACGCGTTAAACGACGCGGACAAGGCTTGAGCGAAACTCGCGCCGGCTTCGAAATGCAGATCGAGATACAACGGCTGCGTCACCTCGCGTTGCATGGCACCGATCACACCGTGGCTGTTGCCGGCCACGACGCGCACGGTTACCCCTTCAGCGGTGGTGAATTGCGGGATGTCCGCGCTTTGCAGGTCGCGGTACCAGGGTGCGCGCATCTTGTCCTTCGCCGGCAGATTCAACCATAGCTGAAAGCCTTCCATGCGGCCTTGTTCCTGTTCGGGCAGCTCGGAATGGATGATGCCGCTGCCAGCCGTCATCCATTGCACGCCGCCGTTTTGCAACAGGCCTGCATGGCCAGCGCTGTCGCGGTGGCGCAAGCGGCCGTCGATCATGTAGGTCACGGTCTCGAAGCCGCGATGCGGATGATTGGGAAAGCCGCCGCTGTAATCATCCGGGTTGTCGGTGCCGAAGGCATCCAGCAACAGGAAAGGATCGAGCCGGCGCTGCAATGCTTGCGTCAGTACCCGCGTGAGCTTGACGCCGGCGCCATCGGAAGTGGCTTGACCGGTAATCAGGCGTTCAACTTCACGTGAACGGGTGACGGTTTCGGACTTCAGGTTTGCGGTGATCGGCGTCATGACGAACTCCTTTGCCTTAATCAGGCGGATACGACTTCTTCAATCTTGGTGCGCGCCGAAGCCAGAGCAGCTTGTTCAGCTTCCGGCCCCATGGCCAAACTTTTCGCATAGACGAACTGTACCTCCGGTCATGCCGAGAATGCGAACAACGTCTTCAGATACGGCATCTGGCTGTCGTTCGGTGTGTTGCGGTAGAGGCCGCCGCGTGTCAGTGCGACATAGACCTTCTTGCCTTGCAGCAGTTCTACCGGACCCTTGTCGGTGTATTTGAAAGTGACTTGCGCGCGGGCAATGGCATCCATCCAGTTTTTCAACGGTGCGGGCACACTGAAGTTGTACATCGGCACCCCAACACCACAACATCGGCGGCCTGGAGTTCGGCGATCAATGCATCGTCGAGTGCGACGCGAACAGTCTGCTCGGCAGTGCGCTGCCCGGCCGGGGTGAACAAGGCTTGCAGCGCGGACTCGTCGGGCACCGGATGGAGCAGCTCACCAGGTCGTCGCCGAAGTGGACGCCGCAACTCTACTGGCACAACACCGCCAGATTGAACCGAGCGGACGGCTGCGCGTGTCGATGCCGGGCGATCTGGCCATGGTTGTGTTCGGCCCGATGCCGGCAGAATGCTCGGGGCCATGCGGCCAGAAGCACGAAGAGAAAGTTCAACAAGGCAAACGAATGCGGAAGAGAAATTGATGGTGTCGGTCGTTGTACAAACGTCTCTCTTCCGAGACAGTGCGAAATGCACAAAATCAAACCCTTGGATTGCTGCTGCGGACGCGTTGTCGGGGTGTGGCGACAGATTTTGATTTCATGGCAAATGAAAATTCGCGGGTAACTCTTCCAAGTAACTGATTAATCAACACCGCAGGGAAGTGGCATGGCTATTGCAAAAACTTCAAGGCATATCGCCGCTCAACGGCGATGGTCTTTGAAAGGAGAACACCATGAACCGATCGGAATACAAAAACTTGCAGGCTTTGGCAGATGATCTCGCGCTGTTGATCGAACTCAAGAAAGCGAATGAGCGCAAGCAGCGCGAACGCGCCGGGGCGCAGTCCGGTTCGTCAATCGGATTGCACACGACGGCACAATCCGGCACATCCCGGCAACAACAACCTCGCTTGCTGACTGGGTACTAGTGCCAGCCGTTGATTTTTATACTACTAAACCAGCAGTGCCCCATGGTGCTAGTGCAACGGGACGGTTTTGCCGCAAGCCAGGTTGGCGGGAACTGCGATGTCCATTAATTTCGGGCTCGGCAAGTGCAATCCGGCCATCAACTCGGCGTATTCATCGGCCGACTTCACCTGTAGGCGCGGATTGAAGCGGCGCTCTTCGGCGATGGTGGACACAGTCCAGCCCTTGTAATCGTGGCCTGGATAAACAAAGGTCGCGTCAGGCAGGCGCAGTAATTTGTTAAAGATGGAATCGTAGCCGGCGCGCGCGTCGCCATTCTGAAAGTCGGTGCGCCCCGTGCCGCGGATCAAAAGAGCGTCGCCTGTAAACACGCGGTCATCCATCACCAGGCTGAATGATTCATCGGTATGGCCCGGGGTGTACAACGCGCGTAGTTTCAAGCCGTCGAGGTTGATCAACTCACCATCATGGAACTGGGTCGAGACACACTCGGCATGGGTGCGTTCGCCCATCATGGTGACGCATCCGCTGCGCGTGCGCAGATCGCCAAGGGCGGTGATGTGATCGGCATGGGTGTGGGTATCGATGGCGATCACCAGCTTGAGTCCCAACTGCTCGACCAGCGAGAGATAGGTTTCCGTATGTTCCTTGACCGGATCAATCAACAACGCCTCGCCGCCCGGGCGGGAACCAATCAAGTAAGTATAGGTACCGCTTGCCTGATCAAACAATTGTCGGAATATCATGCTGCTGTCCTTTCATATCCAAGCCGCCGAATGGGCGGCCATGCCCAGTGAAACAATCATCGCCATGAGGGCGAAACCTTGCTGTAGACGGGGCCCGGCAATACGCGGCGCCACCAGGCGCCCCAACACCATGCCGATCACGGCCCCGGCGACAAAGGGCAACGCCACTGCCAGCGGCAGGGCGCGTCCCTGAATCAGCCCGCTGATCACGGTCCCCATGCTGGTCAGGGCAATCGCCATCAGCGAAGTGGCCACCGCAGAGTGCATCGAAAGTGGTGACGTGGCACGCAGTGCGGGCACGATCACGAAGCCACCGCCAACACCAAGCAGGCCGGAGAGAAAGCCGGTCACCGCACCGATCAGTCCTAGCGTCATCGTCACCGGCCAGGTCCAAATCAAGCGTCCGGTGGCGGGATTAACTTTGCAGATTTTGCCGGGAGCAGATGCGCCCTCGCCCGCCACGGTCGCGCGCACCACGGCGGCATCGGCTTTCGAATACACGGCCATATAGAACATGCGCGCCGCGACGATCGCCAGAACCACCGCAAATATCATGGTCAAGACAGACGCTTGCAATCCATTCGCGACGTGGATGCCTGCGGGTGCAAATAGCACGCCTGCACCTGCCATCAGCAAGGCAGCGCGATAGCGCACATAACTGTGGCGCCAGGCCATCCATGCGCCTACCGCGGCGGCCACCGCAACCGCCAGCAGCGAAACCGTGGACGCCTGCGTGATTGACCAGCCGAGACCCGCCATCAACAAAGGCACGGCAAAGATGGAACCGCCCGCACCGGTGAGCCCCAGCACCATGCCGACAATCACGCCGAGCAGGATGCTCATGCTTTATCCGTATCGCGCCAGCAGGTCGGTGATTTTTTCCAGGCGCTTCAACGCCGGACCCTGTTTGATGCCGGCCTCCATCAGTTCGCGATGGGAAAGGCAGGCGATCATGTCGTAGAAAGCGCGATCAAGCGCCTTGCGGACGGCGGCCATCTGCTGGATGACATGCTCGCAATCGTCCTCGCGCTCGACCATGCCGATCACCGCGCGCACCTGACCTTCAGCCCGTTTCAGACGCGACAACACCCGCGTTTTGCTTTCGTCCCAATCCGACATGGCAATCCTCTGTTGCAAAACCAGACTTCATTATATACCATAGGGGGTATGGTATCAAGGAGGAATAAACATGAACCTGGTCTTGGCGTTGTTTGGCGGCATGCTCATTGGTGCTTCGGCGTTGTTGCTCTACGCGGTTGAAGGAAAAATCGCCGGAATCAGTGGCATCGTGTTCAGCGCAACAGGCGTTGA
>JAYUFR010000137.1:0-5248 GCA_043738625.1 Sterolibacteriaceae bacterium | reverse complement strand
CAGCGCCGCGGCTTCGTCAAGTTGACGCTGGCGCGGGATCGCCGGTTGCAAAGGTGGTTCGTAATGAACCCGGTCGAAGCGCAGCGGCGTTGCATCCGTCACTGCGCTTCTGAACAGCGCTGTTTCCTCAGGAGGAAGAGTTTTCTTCACCGTACAAAGGAGTCAGAGGACTTGCCGGCATGGCCTCGGTTCCTCTGAAGGTTAATTGGTCTTCAGGTTGTCGAGATAACGCTCGGCATCCAGTGCCGCCTGGCAACCGCTGGCGGCGCTGGTGACGGCCTGGCGATAGATGTGGTCCTGCACGTCGCCGGCGGCAAACACGCCCGGGATGCTGGTGGCTGTGGCGTCGCCAATGCGTCCGCCGTTGGTTACGATGTAGCCACCCTCCATGTTCAACTGGCCGGCAAAAATATCCGTGTTGGGCTTGTGGCCGATAGCAATGAACACGCCTTGCAGGGCGACATCTTCGCTGGCGCCGGTCTTGGTGCTCTTGATGCGCATGCCGGTGACGCCTGTTTTGTCGCCCAGAACCTCATCCAGCGTCGAATGCCACTTGATGCTGATCTTGCCGGCCTTTTCCTTTTCGAACAGTTTGTCCTGCAGGATTTTTTCGGAGCGGAACTTGTCGCGGCGATGCACCACGGTGACATGGCTGGCGATGTTGGCCAGGTACAGGGCTTCTTCGACTGCGGTATTGCCGCCGCCAATAACGGCCACTGGCTGGTTCTTGTAGAAAAAACCATCGCAGGTGGCACAGGCCGATACGCCCTTGCCGGCAAACGCTTCCTCCGATGGAATGCCAAGGTATTGCGCCGATGCGCCGGTAGCGATGATCAAGGCATCGCAGGTATAGGTGCCAGCATCGCCCACCAGACGAATCGGCCGTTCGGCCAATGCGGCGGTATGGATGTGGTCGAAAATAATTTCGGTATTGAAGCGCGCCGCATGCTTTTCGAAGCGGGCCATCAGATCGGGACCCTGCACGCCATCATCATCGGCAGGCCAGTTATCGACGTCCGTAGTGGTCATCAGTTGTCCGCCCTGGGCAAGGCCGGTGATCAGCACGGGGTTGAGATTGGCGCGGGCGGCATAGACGGCTGCGGTGTAGCCAGCCGGCCCGGAACCGAGAATCAACAAGCTGGAATGGCGAATGGTGGGGCTCATGGGAGGGGAAAAGACTCTTTTGAAATTTTGAAAGAACATTATACTTGGGGGTAACAGTGGGTGTTAAACGCCCGCCTGCAAACGGGAGATAAAAATCGTGACTGGAGTGTCGGTAGCAGTGCTGCGTTCCATCCCCGCATTCGAGGCGCTGGATGCCGTGCGTCTCGAAACCCTGTCGCGCATGGCTTCGCTGCGTCATGCCGCGCGTGGCAGCACTGTCCTGCACGAGGGCGATCGCACCGACAACATCTATTTCATCGTGAACGGTGTGCTCAAGGTACTGGTTTCCGATGACGAGGGCCGCGAGGTGATTCTCTCCATCCTTGGCTCCGGCGAATTGTTCGGTGAAATGGGCGTGCTTGACGACCACCCGCGTTCTGCAACCGTGATCGCGACCCAATCCAGCGACCTGGTGGTGGTCCCCAAAAGTGATTTTCAGCGATTCCTCTCCAGCAGTTTCGATGTTTCCCTGTACATCATGCGCGGTCTGGTCAAGCGCCTGCGCCTCGCCGATCGCAAGATCGAGAGCCTTGCATTGCTTGACGTTTATGGCCGTGTTGCCAGATTGTTGCTGGATCTGGCGGAAACCCGCGATGGTCGGCAGGTGGTGGCCAAGGTCACCAAGCAGGACATCGCCAAGATGATCGGCGCATCGCGCGAGATGGTCAGCCGCGTCATGAAGGAACTGGAGCAGCAAGGCCTGATCATCGATGAAGATGGGCAGATCATCCTGCGCGAAGACTTGGGAACGGATGCGCGCGAAACCTAAAGTCAAGCCGGCTTGGTTAAGCTCGAACGCCTAGGTCTTCAATGGCGGAAATGCGCAAGTGAACGAACAAGGGGAGGCTCCCCGTATATCCCCCAAGTGGCAACGAGGGAGCACACCCCCTTGTAAATCCCCGAACTGTCGCTTCGAATGAATTGCGTGAAACACCTAAATCCATGAGTTCTAAACTATGTAAAGCGTTTGCTTCCTCCCCCTTTTTCATGAAATTCCGGGCGCGCCGGGGGGAATAATCAAGGTTGTTCCCCGTCGACCGTCCTCAAAATGCAACAGCCTGCCGCCATTCAAACCAGTCCTTCCCAGCCGCTTCCCGAAAAAATCATTGCCTTGGTGAACGAGGCCCGCTGGCTGCTATTGGCCGCGGTTGGGGCTTATCTCGCGCTCGCACTATGGGGCTATGATCATGCCGACCCAGGCTGGTCGCATGCGGTTCAGAGCGCCGTGGTCATTAATCCGGCAGGACGTTTTGGTGCCTGGCTGGCAGATCTGACGCTCTATCTGTTCGGTTTTTCGGCCTGGTGGTGGGTAGTGTTTCTGCTCTACGTCGTTGCCTGGGGCTACCGGCGGCTGGAGGGCGTGCTCAGCGGTGATCGGCGGCCCTTCCTGATTGCCCTGACCGGATTCCTGGTGCTGCTGCTCGCCAGCGTCGGCATCGAAGCCATGCGCTTCTGGGACCTCAAAGCGGTGCTGCCACTTGCACCGGGCGGCATGCTCGGCCGCGAAGTGGGACGCCTGACCATGCAGTCCCTCGGTTTCAATGGCGGCACCCTGATCCTTCTGGCATTGCTTGCCGCCGGGCTTTCCATTTTCACCGGCTTGTCCTGGATCAGGCTGACCGAGCGAGTAGGTAGGTTGCTTGAGGCGTTTTGGGTGGGGTCGCACAAACTTTTGCAGACCTGGAGCGACCGCCGCTACGGGCGTGTCCTAGCCAAGGAGCGCGAGACCGTGATGGATACCCAACTGCGCAAGTTTGAGGACAACCCGCCGGCGCCGATTCGCATTGAGCCCGCCGAACTGGAAATCCCGCTGGCGCCCAAGGCCGCGGCGCGGATCGAGAAGGAACGCCAGGCGCCATTGTTCTTCGATGCTCCGGGCGAGGGCCTGCCGCCGCTGCATTTGCTTGATGAGGCGACGTTCAACCCCGACGATCTTCCGGCCGCCGAAACCCTGGAATTCACCTCGCGACTGATCGAGCGCAAGCTGGCCGATTTCGGCGTCGAGGCCAAGGTGCTGTCGGCCAATCCGGGACCGGTGGTGACCCGCTATGAAATCGAGCCGGCCATCGGCGTCAAGGGCAGCCAGATTGTGGGTCTCGCCAAGGATCTGTCACGCGCGTTGTCTCTGGTCAGCATTCGCGTGGTGGAGACGGTGCCCGGCAAGTCCTGCATGGCGCTGGAACTGCCCAATCCGAGGCGGCAGACCGTACGCCTGTCCGAAATCATTGGTTCCAAGGCCTACCATGGGTTGCATTCGCCGCTGGCGATGGCGCTCGGCAAGGATATCTCCGGCCTGCCGGTGGTGGCCGATCTGGCCAAGATGCCGCATCTGCTGGTGGCCGGCACCACCGGCTCCGGCAAGTCGGTCGGCATCAACGCCATGATCCTGTCGCTGGTCTACAAGTCCGAACCGCGCGATGTGCGCATGATCATGATCGACCCGAAGATGCTGGAGCTTTCAGTCTATGAGGGCATTCCCCATCTGCTGGCGCCGGTGGTGACCGACATGACCAAGGCGGCCAACGCGCTGCACTGGTGTGTCGGTGAGATGGAGCGGCGCTACAAGCTGCTGTCGATGCTGGGCGTGCGCAACCTGGCCGGCTACAACACCAAGATCCGCGATGCCGAGAAGGCCGGTGAGCATGTGCTCAATCCCTTGTCGCTGACGCCGGAGTCGCCTGAACCCCTGAACACGCTGCCCTATGTAGTGGTGGTGATCGACGAACTGGCCGATCTGATGATGGTGGTCGGCAAGAAGGTCGAGGAGCTGATCGCCCGTCTGGCGCAGAAGGCGCGCGCCGCCGGCATCCACCTTATCCTGGCCACACAGCGGCCGAGCGTGGACGTGATCACCGGCCTGATCAAGGCCAATATCCCGACCCGCATCGGCTTCCAGGTATCGAGCAAGATCGACTCCCGCACCATCCTCGACCAGATGGGTGCCGAGGCGCTGCTGGGGCAGGGCGACATGCTCTACCTTGCGCCCGGCACCGGCTTGCCGACGCGGGTGCACGGCGCCTTCGTCAGCGATGAGGAAGTGCATCGCGTCGTCGATCATCTGCGCAAGGTCGCCAAGCCCGAATACATCGACGACATCCTCAGCGGCCCGGTGGCGGATGCCGATGTTGCGGGTGGGGATGGCGGCAGCGATGCCGAGGCTGACCCGATGTACGACCAGGCCGTCGAGATCGTGCTCAAGACGCGACGACCGTCGATTTCGCTGGTGCAGCGCCATCTGCGCATCGGCTACAACCGTGCCGCGCGCATCATCGAAGCCATGGAGCAGGCCGGGCTGGTGTCATCGATGAACGGCGCCGGCAATCGCGAAGTGCTGGCGCCGGATCGGTCGGAGTAAAAGAACGGCTTTACCGCAGAGGACGCGGAGGACGCAGAGGAATACCCTAAATCATGGGTAACTTTTGTGTGAAGCGGTGGAGTCGGCGATAATTGGTCATGCGTATCTTCCTCTGTGTCCTCTATGTCCTCTGCGGTGAAGGTTTTTCGCCTTTGCTTTTCGCCTCTGGTCTTGGACAACTCAAGACTTTTCTCACCGAAACGCATTCTGCGCGCGGCAGTTTCACCCAGACGGTGATCGCCCGTTCCGGTCGCAAGCCGCAGCAGTCTTCGGGAACATTTTCGTTCACCCGTCCGGGAAAGTTTCGCTGGATTTATGAAAAACCCTACGAGCAATTGCTGGTGGGCGATGGCGAAAAGTTCTGGAGCTTCGACCGCGACCTGAATCAGGTCACCGTCAAAAAAATCGGCCAGGCTTTTGGTTCCAGTCCGGCGGCATTGCTGGCAGGCGAAGCACTCGACAAAAATTTCGCGTTGAAAGAAGCCGAACCGGCCGAAGGCCTCGAGTTCGTCGAGGCACATCCCAAGGCACAGGACGCCACCTTCCAGGACCTGCGCATCGGCTTCAAGGATGGTTTGCCGCAATTGATGGAGATCCACGACAACTTCGGGCAGACGACCTTGCTGCGTTTCACCAAATTCGAACCCAACCCGACGCTCCCGTCAGGAGAATTCCACTTCGCGCCGCCCAAGGGCGCGGATGTGGTGGGCGACTAACATGTCGCCCACC
>JAYUFR010000136.1:0-15264 GCA_043738625.1 Sterolibacteriaceae bacterium | reverse complement strand
CTGATGAGAGTGAATCACTGTGGTGAGATTTGTGCCCAAGCCCTCTATCAGGGCCAGGCGCTGACTTCGCGCAGTCCCGAAACAAGACAGGCACTGCGCAATGCGGCTTTTGAGGAAACTGAGCACCTGAACTGGACCGAGCAGCGCATCACCGAATTGGGGGGCCGCAAAAGCCTGCTCAATCCGTTGTGGTACGCCGGTGCGCTGACGCTCGGGGTTATCGCCGGTAAGCTTGGCGACGACTGGAACTTGGGGTTTCTCGCAGAAACCGAGCATCAGGTTGAAAAACACCTGGAAAGCCACCTCCGGCAGTTGCCAGCGCAAGATCGCCGGTCGTGGACAATCCTCGAACAAATGAAGCAGGATGAAATCCGGCATGCCGAAACTGCAACGGGACTCGGCGCCCGGGAACTACCCCCGTTAATGAAACTGGCGATGAAACTGTCTTCCCGGGTAATGACGCAGACCGCTTATTACGTTTAGCGGTCAGCCTTCCACGACTTCCCACGAGTGGGTCAGCTCGGCCGTTTTAGCGAGCATGATCGATGCGGAACAGTACTTTTCCGCCGACATCTTGATGGCACGCTCCACAATCGACGGTTTCAAATCTCGCCCCTTGAGCAGGAAATGAAAATGAATCTTGGTAAACACTTTGGGGTCTGTATCGGCCCGCTCGGCCGATAGCTTCACCTCGCAACCCGTCACTTCCTGGCGACTCCGCTGCAGGATGAGCACGACGTCAAAAGCCGTGCACCCGCCCGCTCCGGACAAAACCACTTCCATCGGTCGTGGCGCAAGGTTGCGTCCTCCGGCTTCGGGGGCGCCATCCATCGCCAGGATGTGTCCGCTGCCGGTTTCAACGATGAAGCTCATGCCACCTGGTTGCCAACGGACGGTACAGTCCATAGAGTGTCTTTCCCTGCGGTGTTGTTTTGAGACGCGATTTTAACGTTCTTTGTCATGCTATCGCGGAGGCAATGGCGCATCGCACAAGTTTCAGATGGCTAGTGGAAATGCCACATAACAAAATCAAATAAAAACAACATATTAACTGTATATAGAGCTTCACCTTATTCCCAATAAATCGGGATGCAATGCACAAAATACTATTGTCCTGCGCTGAAAACAATGGTTGGTAGTTCGTCCGTCGCCAGTAGCGTCGCACTTTGCAAAAAACGGTGGTTCTTGGCCGGCATCTCCTCCTCACTCCGTCTATGGAGTGAATTCAACGCAACCCGATTGGGTTGCGTTTTTTTGCCTGCGCTCAAGGCTACGCGCCAAATTAGTTTGACACTACAGCCCTTGCTGTCTTAGAATCGTCGGCTTTCCGCTTCCTGCTCAGAGGGAATATTTTTCATGAAAACCTTTTCTGCCAAGTCCCACGAAGTCCAACGGGACTGGTACATCGTTGATGCGACGGACAAGGTTCTTGGCCGGCTGGCTTCCGAAGTTGCGCATCGTTTGCGCGGCAAGCACAAAACCATTTACACACCACACGTTGATACCGGCGATTTTATCGTCGTGGTCAATGTGGAAAAGCTGCGCGTGACCGGAAACAAGGCCGAGGACAAGAAGTATTACCGTCATACCGGCTATCCCGGTGGGATTTATGAAACGAATTTCACCAAACTGCAGCAGCGTTTTCCTGGCCGCGTCCTGGAAAAGGCAGTCAAAGGCATGTTGCCCAAAGGTCCGCTGGGCTACGCCATGCTGAAGAAAATGAAATGCTATGCCGGTGCCACGCACCCCCACAGCGCCCAACAACCCAAGGCGCTCGAGATCTAAGGAACCGAAATGGCTACGAACTATTACTACGGAACCGGTCGCCGCAAAACTGCTGTGGCACGGGTGTTCATGAAAACAGGCTCTGGCAAGATCGTCGTTAATGACAAGCCGGTGGATGCATTTTTCTCCCGTGAAACCGGCCGCATGGTAGTACGGCAGCCGCTTGAACTGACTCAGCACGTTGCGACGTTTGACATCATGGTCAACGTGGCGGGCGGGGGCGAGTCGGGCCAGGCCGGCGCGGTGCGTCACGGAATTACCCGCGCATTGATCGAATATGACGCCGCGCTGAAGCCGGCTTTGTCACAGGCAGGATTTGTGACTCGCGACGCGCGCGAAGTTGAGCGAAAGAAGGTCGGTCTGCACAAGGCGCGGCGGCGCAAACAATTCTCGAAGCGTTAAGCTTCCGGAGATCAAAAAAGCCGCCTTCGGGCGGCTTTTTTGTCTGTGGGCTACCATGAGTCAGTCATGCACTAAGGAGTTTCCGATGATCAAGGTTGGGGTGGTCGGTGGTACCGGATACACGGGCGCGGAGCTACTGCGCCTGCTGGCTCAGCATCCGCAAACGCAATTGACGTCAATCACTTCCCGTGGTGAAGCGGGTACGCCTGTCGCCGAGATGTTCCCGAGCCTGCGCGGGCATGTAGCTCTGAAGTTTGTCGATCCCTCAGAGGCATCACTCAACAAGTGCGATCTGGTGTTCTTTGCCACTCCGAACGGCATTGCCATGCAGCAGACCCAGACGCTGCTCGACGCAGGGGTTCGGGTAATCGATCTGGCGGCGGACTTTCGCATCAAGGACGTCAAGGTTTGGGAGCAGTGGTACGGTATGACACACGCCAGCCCAGCGTTGATATCCGAGGCAGTCTATGGACTTCCCGAAGTGAATCGGGACATGATCCGCAATGCGCGTCTGGTCGCCAATCCGGGGTGCTATCCGACCGCAACCCAGTTAGGGTTCCTGCCACTGGTGGAAGCTGGCTGCGTAGAAACGGGCCATTTGATCGCCGACGCCAAATCAGGCGTTTCGGGCGCGGGGCGCAAGGCCGAAACGAACATCCTGTTTTCTGAGGCGTCGGATAATTTCAAAGCCTACGGCGTACCCGGTCACAGGCATTTGCCCGAAATACGGCAGGGTCTGAGTGTCGCAGCCGGCCATTCAGTCGGACTCACTTTCGTGCCCCATCTGACACCAATGATTCGCGGTATCCACGCAACTTTGTACGCACGCGTGACCCGTGAAGAGGATTTTCAAGCGTTATTTGAAGCCAGATATGCTACCGAGCCATTTGTCGACGTGCTGCCGCCAAAGTCCCATCCGGAAACACGCTCGGTGAGAGCTGCGAACACCTGCCGCATCGCAGTACATCGGCCTCAAGGAGGCGATACCCTGGTGATACTCTCGGTCATCGACAATCTGGTAAAGGGAGCCGCAGGACAGGCGATACAGAATATGAATATCATGTTCGGCTTTGACGAATGTCTGGGTCTTTCGCAAATTCCCGTATTGCCGTGATGCTGCGCCGCTTGCGCGGCCGTTTCGGCATCTCTGCGCGGCGCGTAACCGTACGTACCCACATACCCTGGTACTGGCGGCTTGGTGCCACAGTGATCATGCTGGCGCTGGCCTTGGCCTTGGCAGGATGGATATACGATGCTGGTCGCAGCTTCGCCGGTTTCGATCAGCGCCAGAGCGATCAAGAGCTCAGCGACCTGCGTGTGCGGGTCAGTCAATTGGACGAAGAGACCAAGCGTATGCGCGAAGCCGCAAGTGCCAGCGAAAGCAACCTTCAAATCGAACGTACTGCGCGCCAGGAACTTGGCGAGCAATTCAAGACGTTGGAAACAGATAACAGCAGGCTAAGAGAAGATTTGGCTGTTTTCGAGAATCTTGCAAGCAGTGAAACAAAAACGCAGGGATTTGGCATTCATCGACTTCAGATCGACCCCGAACTTGCCAAAGGGTCCTATCGCTATCAGATGCTGCTTGCTGCACAAGGGCTAACGCGCGACAAGGCGTTCCAGGGCCAGCTACAACTGGCGGTCACCGTGTTGCGGGACGGCAAAACTGCTATCCTCTCAATTCCCACGCTCGGGCAACCAGATGCACAGAAATATCTGGTTAGCTTCAAACGCTTTCGGCGTATTGAGGGCATTTTTCAGGTTCCGGCCGATACGGTGGTGAAGCAGGTCGAAGTTCGTTTGCTTCAGAATGGCATCGTTGTCGCAACCCAGCAAGCCTCTCTTTGATAAAGGAGCGCCATGTTTACCAGAAACAACAAGCCGCAAGGTCGTATCGATAGCTTGATTGGAGCCGGGACCCGGGTCGAGGGGGACGTGAGTTTTGCGGGGGGACTTCGCATTGATGGCGAAGTAAAAGGCAATGTTAGCTCAATCGGCGACCAACCCAGTACGCTCGTTGTCAGTGAGCATGCTCGTATCGAAGGCGCGGTCAGTGTTTCACATCTGGTGATCAATGGCACAGTGATCGGCGCAGTACATTGCAGCGAGTTTGTCGAACTTCAGCCGCGGGCGCGTGTCACAGGAGATGTGGAGTACTGTACGATTGAGATGCACTTGGGCGCCGTGATTCAGGGACGCTTGGTGCATCAGGGCGTAAGCGCCAAGAACATTGAATTGAAACTCGCTTCAAGTCATTGACCTTGTTTGTAAATGTTCCGATAATTGATCAATCCCGGAACGCACTGGAGAAACAAAATGAATGCACCTGCTGAATTGGAAATGCCGGCACCGTTTGTCTTTACCGACAACGCCGCAAACAAGGTTAAGGAACTGATTGCCGAAGAAGGCAATCCCGATTTGAAACTGCGTGTCTTTGTTTCGGGCGGTGGTTGTTCAGGCTTTCAGTATGGCTTCACTTTTGATGAAGTCGCCAATGAAGACGATACCGCCATGGTAAAGGACGGCGTCACGCTGCTGATTGACCCAATGAGTTATCAATATCTGGTGGGTGCGGAGATCGACTACTCCGAGGGGCTCGAAGGATCCCAGTTCGTGATCAAGAATCCAAACGCGACCAGCACTTGCGGTTGTGGTTCATCGTTCTCTGCCTGAAACATCCACAGATGTGAAAAGGGCGCCTGTGGGCGTCCTTTGTTTTTCAGGCGGGATAGATCGCGCCGAGTATGCGCGGCCCCCGCGCACCAGTGACAGCAGGAAGATTACCCGGCAGGTTTTGCAAACAACGATGGGCCAGCCATGCGAAAGCAACCGCTTCGACCCAATCGGCAGAAATACCGAGCGCATCAGTGGAGGCCATTTTCACATTGGGTATTGTTTCTTTTAGCACCCCCATCAGCGCGTCGTTGTGCGCTCCACCGCCACAAACATAAAGTTCGGCTGGTGTGCCACACCAGCGCTGGATCGCCCGGGCGACGCTGCCGGCAGTCAATGCTACCAATGTGGCCTGGACATCTGCTGGCGTTTCAGTACCGGCGAGATGCTCTTTCACCCAGGCAATATTGAACTGCTCGTGGCCGCAACTCTTGGGTGGTACCGCACAAAAAAAGGGATGCTCCATTAGTTGATCAAGCAGACCGGGCAGGAGCTTGCCTGTTTTTGCCCACTGACCCGCCTGATCGAACGGTTGGCCAAGGTGTTCCGCCGCCCATGCATCAAGCAATACGTTGGCAGGGCCGCAATCAAACCCGGCGGTTCCACTGCCCGGCGCCAGATTGGTGAGGTTGGCAATACCGCCGAGATTCAGGATTACGCGATGCAGGGTCGGCGAACGAAACAAGGCGTCGTGCACAGCCGGCACCAGCGGCGCACCTTGACCACCCGCCGCCACATCACGACTGCGAAAATCTGCAATGACGCAAATACCCGACAACTCTGCGAGCAGCGCCGGGTTGTTGATCTGGATTGTGTATCCCAGATCAGGTCGATGCCGCAGCGTCTGGCCGTGACAGCCAATGGCGCGAATGGCTTCAGGGGAAACATCCGCCTTGCCGAGAACCCCGCTGACGGCATTCGCATAGAGGCGTGCCAGTTGATTCCCCAGTACTGCTGAACGATGCAGGTCGTCCGATCCGGCATCCAGCAATCCCGCCGCATCGCGACGTATATCTTCAGGATAAGGTTGGTAGTAACTGGCTAAGGTTTGCAGTCCGACGTCTGAAATTTCGATCAGTGCCGCATCGACACCATCCATACTGGTGCCGGACATCAAGCCGATGAATAGTTCCGTTGCCGCCATGCGGCGTTGCTTATTCGAGCACGCCCAAGTCGCTGTTCCGAATCATGTCGATCCGGGCCATTTGCGCTTCTGACTGAGAATGGAATCTGCCAAGTTGTTGCGGTGCCAACGGTAGCGAGGGCTGCGATGACACGGCAAGCGGATTTTGATACACGCCGTTGACACGAAATTCGTAGTGAAGATGTGGGCCCGTCGCCAATCCTGTCATTCCGACGTAGCCGATAACGTCTCCCTGCGCTATCCGGGTCCCGACTCGCAAGCCCCACGCAAAACCGGAGAGGTGGCCGTATAGGGTTGAGTAATGGTTTTGATGGCGCAGGATGATGACGTTGCCGTACCCACCCTGCCTTCCGGAAAATTCGACAACCCCATCGGCGGTGGACTTTACCTTGGTGCCAATCGGAGCACCGTAATCGATTCCCTTGTGTGCGCGCCACTTTTGCAGGATGGGATGAAAGCGCGCCAAACTGAATCCGGAAGTGATGCGGGAGAATTCCAGCGGAGAACGCAGAAACGACTTGCGGATGCTTTTGCCGTCAGCCGTGTAGTAACCCCCGTGGCCCGTCTCATCTTCATACCACGCGGCTTGGTACGTCTTTCCGTCATTGATGAATTCTGCGGCCAAGATGCGGCCGGAGCGAATTGGTCTTCCCAAATGATCGATGGACTCGTACACGACCGAAAACCTGTCTCCCTTGCGCAGGCCGCGATGAAAGTCGATGTCACCACCAAAAATATCGGCCAGTTGCGTCGCAATACTGTCGGGAATTCCCGCTGCATCCGTGGCGCTGAACAACGAGTACTGAATTTCGGACGACTTCATCAATACCTGCGTTTCGAGCTGCAGCGGCCGTTCGGAAATCTTGTAGTCATCGCCTGCGCGTTCGATAAACAGGGCCCGCGCCTTGTCGCCGTTAAGCGGGAAAATCATCGATCCCAACTCACCGTCGCCATCGACGTGGGCAGTGAGGGTTTTACCCGGGGCCATCTGGCGGAAAAATTCGCGCGCCTCCGGCATGCCGCGGAGTGTCTCCAGAGTCTCTGAAGCGTTGATGCCCAAGCGCGTGAACAATGAAGCAGCCGTGTCGCCGTCGCGAATCGACTCTTCGCGGACATAGGACTCCTGGAGTGCCTCCCCGGGCGACGATGCTGTGATCGCCAGAGATTCCACGATATCGTGCTGTCGAGCCAGCACCTGACCGCTATCCGGCGCAGTACCGAAAGCGGCGACAGCGCCCAGCAGCGCAACGGCGGCGACACCCAATGATGTCCGCAAGTGGCGCGGCTTCGCTTCGCGGAGGGTGCCGAGATAAGCTAAAATCCTGTTCTTCTCTTTGGTCATCGGGTCGTCCGGCCGGCTGCAAGGTTGGGCAGTTTAACAAAAACCCCGCGGGGGTCCAATTTACCCGGCTCAACTTCAGACTGATCCGCAATGAGCGACATCGAATCCCAACTGGCTTTAATCAAGCGTGGCGCCAACGAACTGCTGATTGAGGCGGAACTGGTTGAAAAGCTCAAGGGTGGAAAACCCTTGCGGATCAAGGCCGGATTCGACCCTACCGCGCCAGATCTGCATCTTGGCCACACGGTACTGATCAACAAACTGCGGCACTTTCAGGAGCTTGGCCATCATGTGATGTTCCTGATCGGTGATTTCACCGGCATGATTGGCGATCCAAGCGGCAAAAATGCGACACGACCCCCGCTTTCACGCGAACAAATTCTGGATAACGCCCAGACTTACCGTGATCAGGTATTCAAAATTCTCGATCCGGACAAAACCGAGATCTGCTTCAACGCCACGTGGTTCGAACCGATCGGCGCCGCAGGAATGATCAAGCTGGCATCGCTGCATACCGTGGCACGCATGCTGGAGCGCGATGATTTCGCCACACGCTATGCCGGCAACCAACCCATTTCCATCCATGAGTTTCTCTACCCGTTGTGTCAGGGCTACGACTCCGTGGCCATGAAGGCCGATGTCGAACTCGGGGGCACGGACCAGAAGTTCAACCTGCTGGTCGGGCGGGAATTGCAGAAACACTATGGGCAAAAGCCGCAGTGCATCCTGATGATGCCGCTGCTGGAAGGACTCGATGGCGTCAACAAAATGTCCAAGTCGCTGGGCAATTACATTGGCATCAACGAATCGGCGGACGAAATTTTTGGCAAGCTGATGTCAATTTCCGACACGCTGATGTGGCGCTACTTTGACTTATTGTCGTTCCAGCCTGCGGACAAAATTGCGGCAATGAAGCAGCAAGTTGCAGACGGGACCAACCCGCGCGACATCAAATTCGAACTCGCAAAAGAGATCGTCAGCCGCTTTCACAATGGTCCCAAGGCAGGCGAAGAAGCGCTGCAAAACTTCATTGCCCGCTTCCAGCGCAGCGAAATGCCGGAGACCATGCCTGAACTGACGGTGGCAGCTGCCGCTATTTGTCAGGTGCTCAAGCAGGCGGGACTTGTACCAAGCACCTCCGAGGCCATGCGCGCAATCGATGGCGGCGGCGTGCGCATTGACGGTGGAAAAGTCAGCGACAAAGGACTGCTGCTCACGGCCGGTACTACGGTCGTGCTTCAAGTCGGCAAGCGCAAGTTCGCGCGCGTCAGCTTGTCCTGAGTCGCTATTCAAAATGAACAGCCCGGCTTCACCCGCCCCGCAACGCATCGTCATCGCCACCCGCGAGTCGCGATTGGCGCTATGGCAGGCCGAACATGTGCGCAGCCTGTTGCGCTCCGCTTATCCGACTTGCAGCGTTGAATTGCTCGGGATGACCACCCGTGGCGACCGGATACTCGACCAGCCGCTGGCAAAGATCGGCGGCAAGGGCCTGTTTGTCAAGGAACTCGAAACAGCCCTGCTCGACCAACGTGCCGACATCGCGGTCCACTCCATGAAAGACGTTCCCATGCGATTGGAGGAAGCCTTCGCCATCGTCGCCATCGGCCCGCGCGAGTCACCTCTCGACGCCTTTGTCTCTAACCGCTACGCCAATCTTGACGAATTGCCGCCGGGCGCTGTGGTGGGAACATCCAGCTTGCGCCGCGAAGCCCAATTGCATGCGCGCTATCCGCTCCTTGCCGTATCGAGTTTGCGCGGCAATCTCGATACGCGCCTGCGCAAACTCGATGGCGGCGAATACCACGCCATCATTCTCGCGGCGGCCGGCCTCACCCGCCTTGGGCTTCGGAACAGGATACGCAGCCTGTTGCCAGCGGAAGCATCACTACCAGCGGCCGGCCAGGGGGCGCTCGGCATTGAGGCGCTGTCCAGCAGGCCCGAAGTCGCAGCGTGGATGATGCCCCTGAACAATGCAGTCAGTGCTGCCTGCGTCCGCGCTGAACGCGCCGTATCACGTGCATTGGCAGGCAGTTGCGAGGTTCCACTCGGCGCCTACGCCGAACCCTGCAGCGAAGGCCTTTGGCTGCGCGGATTTGTCGCCAGCCCGGACGGAACGCGCATGGCGCACGCCCAATTGCGTGCCGGCGCCGACGATCCCGAAGCCTTGGGGCTGCGTCTCGCGGCCGAATTGCGCGCGCAAGGTGCCGACGACATCCTCGCTGCGCTGGCGCATTGAGCATGATCGCCACCGCAGACCAACCTCTCGGCGGTCGCCATATTCTGGTCACGCGCCCTGCCGGACAGGCATCCCATCTGGCCGAAGCACTGACCCGGCTCGGCGCGACCCCAGTGCTTTTCCCGGTCCTGGCCATTCTCGATGTCGAAAACCTGCAACCATTGCTTAGCATGGCTACCCGTCTTGAAGAGTTCGACTTTGCGATATTCATCAGCCCCAATGCGGTTTGCAAGGCGCTCGACCAGATTCTGGCGCGACGCACCTGGCCCGAAAAAACCAGGATCGCAACCATTGGTAAAAGCAGCGAGGCCGAACTGGCCCGCTATGGACTGGGCGATATCCTCGCACCCAGGGATCGCTTCGACTCTGAAGCCCTGCTTGAACTTCTCGAATTACAGGACGTGCAAGGACAAAAGGTTTTGATCTTCCGCGGCGATGGAGGTCGGGAATTGCTGGGGGATTCGTTGACCGCGCGTGGCGCAAAAGTCGAATATGTGGAATGCTATCGTCGTGCAAAACCGGAGCACGACGTGGAACCCCTGATGAAACTTTGGAGTAACGGACAACTGGACGCGATTACGCTCACCAGCAGCGAAGGCTTGCGCAATTTTTATGAAATGATTGGAAAGCTTGGGCAGACCTGGCTGCGCAAGACACCCGTGTTTGTTCCACACGCCCGGATCGCCGAAGGCGCGGACGAATTGGGTCTCGCCTCAGTCACCGTGACCGGTCCAGGTGACGACGGCCTGATTGCCGGTTTGCTGCAACACTTTCGAACCCATGAATCCCAACCCTCCCACTGAATCGTCCGCCCCGCCATCGTTGTCGCGGCGAGCTCTGACAGCATTGCGCCAACCCGCGCTCTTGATTGCCCTGGTGGCGATGGCACTGGTGATCTCTTTCTGGATTGAGTCGCGTCTGGAGCTGAATGAGGTTCGCGAAGACCTGGCACACCGGCTGGCCGAGGGTGACAGCATTGCCAAGGAAGGCCGCGCGCTGGCGAAGCAAAGTCAGGAATCGCTGCTTACCTTGCAGAGCAAGGTTGCCGTGCTTGAGGCACGTCTTGAACAAGCCCAGAGCCAGCAGGTCGCCCTCGAGTCAATGTATCAGGAACTCTCGCGCAGTCGCGATGAGCGGTTGCTCGCCGAGATCGATCAATCGCTCACCATTGCAGCCCAACAACTTCAGTTGGCAGGAAATGTCGAAGCCGCGCTGATTGCCCTGCAAGAAGCCGACAGCCGTCTGGCACGGGCTGCACAACCGCAGTTCGTTCCGCTGCGCAAATTGATATCACGTGATATCGATCAGCTCCGCGCATTGCCAGGATCCAATTTGACCGGCGTCACACTCAAGCTCGAGGCAGTGATCATGTCCATCGACACATTGCCGCTGGCCTTCGAGCATCGGCCCAAAGCGGCGGCGTCGGCAGCAACAAAAAATAAGTCCATGGTCGAACCTGGATTTTGGAAAGCACTGGCGACGGATTTATGGGACGAAATGAGTCAGTTGATCCACATCCAGCGTGTCGACCAGCCGGATGCTGCATTACTGGCGCCGGACCAGACATTTTTCTTGCGCGAAAATCTCAAGCTGCGTCTGGTCAATGCGCGGCTTTCCATGCTGGCGCGCGATGGCATCAGTTTTCATGAGGACCTGCATCAGGCGCAAACCTGGCTTGAACGGTACTTCGATACTCAGGCGCGGCAAGTGCAATCAGCATTGACGACACTCAAGGGACTCGACCGCTTTGATGTGGCGCAAGATCTACCGGCATTGAGTGAAACACTGAATGCGGTACGTAATTTCAGGGTAGTACGGGGCAGTCACTGATGCGAGCACTGCTTTGGCTTCTGGCAATGGCAGCGCTGGCGGTGGGTCTGTCACTGGCGGCACGCTACAACGATGGCTACGCCCTGCTGGTACTGCCGCCCTGGCGGCTGGAGTTGTCGCTCAACCTGCTGCTATTGCTGTTGGTGGCAGCGTTCGCAGTCTGTTACGCAATTATGCGTTTGATTTCGGCGATGGTTCGCCTGCCCGCATCGGTCCGCGCGTTTCGTGAAGCGCGCGCGAGGAAAATAGGCGAAGCCGCGCTGCGCGAGGCGATCCAGTTGCTGATCGAAGGGCGCTACGGCCACGCGTTGAAGCGGGCTGAAGATGCATGGAATGCCGGATATGCGCCGGGCCTTGCGGCACTATTGGCGCTTCGCGCCGCCAAGGCGCTGCGTGACGAGGATCGCCAACAGCGGTGGCAACTGCGCGCGGTTGAACATGACAGCGAGATCCATAACGCACGCCTGATGATGGAAGCGTCTTTCGCAGTTGACGCGCGTGATTTTGGACAGGCCAAGATCCTGCTTGACCAGCTGGCCCGGGAAAGCGGACGTCATATTGCCGCCCTGCGTCTATCGTTGCGCATGCAGCAGGGGCTGGGCAACTGGCACGAAGTATTGCATCTGGTCAAGCAACTGGAAAAACATCGGGCCATGACCGCAGAGCAGTCAGCGCCGTTGCGCATGCGTGCACATCGCGAGAATCTCAAGGCACTGGAGGAAGATAGCCTGGCGCTGGAACAATATCTTGCCCGCACAGCCGGCAAGGATCGGTTCGATCCACGCCTCGCCGGCGATGCGGCACAAGCACTGATACGAGCGCGGAGTGGCCCGGCCGCTGCCCGCCTGATTGAAGACGTACTTGATGAAAGCTGGAGCTCGACGCTGGCGGCTTCTTATGCCGACTGCGTCAGCGACGATGTCCTCGGTCGCATCGCCCATGCCGAAGTGTGGCTGCAAAAGCACCCGCGTGATGTGGCATTGCTGCTGACACTGGGGCGACTCTGCCGGCAACGGCAACTATGGGGCAAGGCGCAAAGCTACCTTGAAGCTTCTCTGGCTATCGCACCTTCGCGTGCGGCCCATATTGAGCTGGCCAGTTTGCTTGAGTATCTTGAGAAGGTCGACGAAGCGAACAAACACTATCGAGCGGCAGCACTGATCTAGCCCGCTCGGGTAATAACAGATCCGTCAAGCAAGCAGGTTTTCCCTAAAACTCTGTCCCTCGTACTCGGTACGGAACACACCACGGCGCTGCAGGATGGGCACCACGTGGTCGACAAAATCCTCCACGCTATCGGGGTTGGTTGTCGGGCTGAGGTTGAAACCGTAGCAGCCGGTTTCGCGCCAGATGCGTTCGATCTCAGCCGCTACCTGCTCGGGCGTGCCGATAATCTGTGGAATCGCCACTGAAAGCGCCCACTGTGCCGCAGCCTGTCGTAGCGTCACCGCCCCGCCATCCGCACCCGTTAACGTGGCAGCCATCAGGCCGCGCGAGGCCTGTGTTTCCATTTCGGCCAACGGCCGATCCGGATCGAACTGGCTGAGATCGACACCAAACACGCCTGACAGTCGCGCCAGGATGGCATCCAGCGGCACCCGCTGTTTCAGTTCTTTTTCACGCGCACGCGCCTCGGCCTCGGTACTGCGCACGATCGGCTGCAGGCCATAGAGTATGCGCAGGTCTTCGCTCTTCTTGCCGTGCGTGGCTGCGGCTGCGCGCAATTGCTCCATGCTCTTTTTCATTCCGGCAACATGGCCCTGAATCGCGAAGATGATCTCGGCGTGGTCCATCGCGAATTTCATGCCGCGGCCCGAGGATCCAGCCTGGATCAGCAGCGGCCGGCCATAGGGTGAAGGAAGCACTGGCGCTACCGCCTTGCAACTGAGATAACGTCCTTTGTAATCGACAGGCGTGATCGTGCTCGTATCGGCAAACTGACCGGTCGATGCATTTTTCAGGATCGCTTTTGGCGGCACGCTGTCCCACAACTTGTAGCAAATTTCCATGAACTCGTCGGCGAAATCATAGCGCTCATCGTGCGGCATCTGCGATCCAACGCCGTTGGCCATGTGCTCGGCCATGCTGAAACCGGTCACGATATTCCAACCCACACGGCCACGACTGAGGTAGTTCAACGTCGACATCCGCCGGGTCGCCAGATAAGGCGTGGTCCCCGTGGTTGATAGCGTTACGCCAATGCCAAGGTGCTTGGTTGCCGCCGCCATTATGGCGACCAATGGCATGGGATCATGGTTGGGCCAGGATGCGCCATACTGCACCGACGCGTTTACGCTGCCCTGGTAAACCGCGTGTGTGGCCGGACTGTCGGCGAAAAACACGCCGTCAAAGCGACCACGCTCAAGCGTGCGGGCGAGATCCTGCCAATAGGCAAAATCCTGCAATCCATCAAGCTGCTGCTCTTTCGAATCGGCCCAGCCGAGCAGCGTGTGTGTGCTGACCGTGTGGATCAACATCTGCATCAGGTGCATTTTTGAAGACATGCTGCGGTGTCCTTCGCTAAGGTTTAGACGGCGCTTGGATCAACGGATCAACGATTTAACGTAGTCGTCGCCCAACCCGACTTCGCGGCAATACTTTGCATAGCGGTCCAGACGCAGGAACACGTCATCGTAGTCCACCGCATTGCCTTGCTCATCCAGATACACCAAGGGGCCATGAACGTGGAATATCGCCGTCATCTTGCCGACCTCGGGATCGATGTAGAGCGTGTGCACGCCGCCAGCGGCCTCATAAACAAAACTTCCGGCGCGCGCAACCCAGTCGTACTCCCGATAGCCCCAGGCACCATCAAGGGTCCACGCCTCGACGGGCGAGGCGTGATGGTGACGCTGGATGGTGCCTTGGCCCACCGCCTTGAGGATGCTGATCCAGCCGCCGTTGGTGACATCGAACAACAACGGTCTCACCATGCCCATCTTGCCCAGTGGGTACCACTTTTCATCCTCCACCATCACGTCCGGCTGGAACATCTCGGCTCGGCCGAACGTGGTGGGTTGTATGTTGAGATTCATGTTGGTCCTCTTTCAGTCTTCTGAATGCAGCGGTTTAGCGCCGGAAAAGACATCGACGCTCTGTCCATCCAACCCACCAGCGCCATGAAAAATGGCTTCGAGAGGGCGGCCCGGCGGAGCATCTATTGTTGTTCGCCCGGCCCTCCGAGTTCGCGCGGCAACGGCGCCGGAAAATCGCGGCCCAGATAGCGCTGCTCCCGCTCTCCAACCTCCAGCCCTTCCACCCGCGGCATGACGTAGCGGGCGAACATTTCAAGCGAACGAAGTTTTTTATCCCGCTGCACCCAGTCGCGATTGTTGATCATCAGTGTACCGAAGCCGCCCACCGCTTCGTAAACCTTGTGAATCGCATCGACGCACTCCTGAGGATTGCCGACAATCCACTGCACATTGTCGGCCATGTATTCGAGATCGATGTTTTCCTCGGGTTCGTTGCTGTCCTGTTTCATCAATGCGCCGAACAGCTTGGTCGTATAGCCAAAGTAGGAATTGTTAACGCCGGCCCGGATTTCATCCAGCGCGGCCTTGCGCCCCTCAGGATGGACATAGACTTCGCGCACGACTTTCCAGTTTCGTCTCGCCTCCAGCGGATCGCGCCCGGCCGCTTTTGCCGCGTTCTCCATCGCCATGCCCTGATCACGCAACGACGGCACAACCTTGTTGTTCTTGTAGGTAGGTGGAACGACGTGAACACTGAGCGCATCCCAGCCATGCTTGCCGCAATAGTCGTAAGTGACAAGACTGGTGAGCCCGGCCATGCCGAAGTGTGCCTTGCCCATGTAGGGCCCAATCATCAACTTGCGGTTTTCACCCT
>JAYUFR010000135.1:0-15287 GCA_043738625.1 Sterolibacteriaceae bacterium | reverse complement strand
ATAAAGAAATTTCGCGGTCCGGCAAAGCCAGCGCCCGTTCAACAACTATTTCCCGCAATTCCGGGTCCAGCGTGCCGGCTTGTTCAAGAAAAGTCAGGAACCCGCGACATTCGATTGGCAACCGGGCGTGCTCTTCTTCGTCATAAACCCGTAGCGCATCACCCTGCGGGCGGAGTTGAAGCAGAACTGCATCGCTGCGATCTAGGCCGGCGAGCCAATCCAGGGCTTCCGATATTTCGTCTTGCTCAAACCCTGCAGCAGAGAGCTTGCGGGCCAGCACTCCCGGCTCCGGACAGGCATCAGGAAGGTAGTTCTCGAACAGGTAGACGAGGATATCGATCATATTCCGGTGGCCCTCAAGAGAGTCGCTGATAAAGACCGCCAGGCAACTGCGCCACGCGGCCATCGAGTTCCAACGGCAGCAGCATGGCAAGAAGGTTGTCCGCCGTCAAGCCCGTACGTTCGACAAGCAGGTTAATCGAACACGGATCATGTCCCAGCACAGCGAGCATGACAGAGGCATCTTCGCTGGTGCTCAGCCCGTCCTGGCCTGTTTCCGTGGCTGGATTCGGATGGGATGAACCTTGCATAACAAGCATGTCCGGTAACGCCAACTCATCGAGAATATCTTGCGCCGACTCAACCAATTTCGCGCCCTGCTTGATAAGACTGTGACATCCGCGGGAAACTGGCGAGTGAATGGAGCCTGGAATGGCGAACACCTCGCGCCCCGCTTCAGCAGCGAGCCGGGCGGTGATCAAGGAGCCGCTCTGCTGTGCCGCCTCAACGACCAGACAACCACGACAAAGGCCAGCGATGATCCGATTGCGGCGCGGGAAGTTACCGGCCAGCGGCGGCGTGCCGACCGGAAACTCGCCGACGATGACGCCTTTTTCTGCGATTTCGCGGGCCAATGCATTGTTGCGGGCAGGATAAATGCGGTCGGGCCCGGTGCCAATCACGGCGATGGTGGAACCCAGCCCCCTAAGCGCCCCTCTATGGGCAGCGGCATCAATACCAAGCGCCAGTCCGCTACAGATGGCGATCCCGGCCTTGGAAAGGGCCTCGGCGAATGCTTCGGCATTGGCCTCGCCCTGCTTCGTCGCATTACGGCTGCCGACAATGGCCAGCGCCACTCGGTTCAGCAATTCGACGCGGCCCTTGACGTAAAGCAGCAGCGGCGGATCGTCGGCGGTCAGCAGGCTTTGTGGGTAGTCGGTATCGGCCAGCGTAAGGATATGGTTGTCCTGCTCGTTGGCCCAAGCTGCGCCGACTTCGATCTCGGCTTCGCAATCATGCTGGATCAGTCGCTCGGCGAGCGTCGATCCAAGTACTGCGCGCAATTCGGGAAGACCAGCGGAAAAAATGGCTTCGGGCAGTCCGAAAACCTTGAGCAACTGTCGTTGGGTTTCTCGGCCAATGCCGGGAACGCTTGTCAGCCGCAACCACGCCCGCAAGTTGGCGTCGGCAATCATTGAAACCAAGTGGAGTTGAGACGTCTTTTAAGGATTGCGCACTGCGTCGCCAACTTCAACGGGGAGCACCGCATCCATCACCAAAGCATAGGAAACACGATTAAAGACTCGAAATACATAGAGCAAACCTTTGCGCTCTTCAGGCAACGCAATAGTAGTTTTGACATCCCGGTAACGATCATCGATTTCGTGCCCCGCCCGGAACAATGCAAGGACGTGGCCGACTTCCACACCATCACTTTTGCCCTTTGAAATTGCGATGATCGAGTAGCGACTGCCGGTGATGGTTCCACCGTATATAGATATCACACGACCACTTATCTTGCCGCCGGGCGCACGTTGGGGATAGCTGAGAATATCGGGGCGGGGCGCAGGCATCAGGCGATCATTGCGGCCAATTTCCTGCCGCGCGTTGTTGATCTGGAATGTCGCCGGATCGCTTTGGTGAATCAGGCTGGCAGTACCCAGCAAAATAGCCTCGTATCCAAGCGTTTCGCCGCTATCAGGATCAATCAACGCCTTGCCCGGACGATATACCTGCCAAAGTTTAGTATCTGTCTTCCCGCCGACCGTATAAACCAGGTCGCCGTTGCCGGCGATGACACGATCTTCCTTGATTCCGACGATACGCGGCGCACCATCGAGCGCGGATGCCTCGGCCACCAGCGGTTGCGTCAGGAAGGGCTCAATGACCTGTTGCGGAATCGCCGGTATTGCCTGCCTGGTATCCTCAATCCGTACCTGCGGTTGCACTTTGACCGTATTCAGCAGCCGCAACTGAGGCTCGGCACCACTGCGGTCAAGCACGATCACTTGTCCGGGGTAAATACGATGGGGGCTCTTTATATCGTCGGCATTGAGCTTCCACAACTCGTTCCAGCGATAGGGGTCTTTCAGGAATTTGCTGGCAATACCCCACAAGGTGTCGCCTGCCACCACGACATGCCGATCGGGGGCGTCGGGGGAAAGCTCAATAACCTTGCCGTCGGCCACAGCACCAGCAGCGAAACAAAGGCTTGAAAATATGATCAGCAGCGCGGATATAATTCGCAGCATCGGCGGCACCTCCTAAGGCAGTTCCTCCGATTCTGCCCGCAAATCCTTCTCGCATCAATAGTTTTTATGGCCATGCTGCCAATTTTGCGCTACCCAGACCCGCGCCTCCACAAAAAGGCAGCCAAGGTCGCCACCGTGGACGATTCGATTCGCAAACTCGTTGCCGACATGGCCGAGACCATGTATGAGGCGCCAGGCATCGGACTGGCGGCGACCCAGGTGGACGTGCATAAGCAGGTGATCGTGATTGATGTCTCGGAAGACAAGTCGCAGTTGATGGCGTTCATCAATCCGGAAGTTCTTGCGCTATCTGGCGAATGTGAAGGAGAGGAAGGTTGCCTCTCGGTTCCGGGCGTCTACGACCGTGTGACGCGTGCGCAGCGGGTCACGGTGCGGGCGCAGGGTCTGGACGGGCAGTCTTTCGAACTCGAAGCGGAAGGGCTGCTCGGAGCCTGCATCCAGCACGAAATGGATCACCTGCAAGGCAAGGTATTCGTCGAATATCTTTCCCGACTGAAGCAGGATCGCATCAAATCCAGGCTGGCAAAGAAGGCAAGAATTACGGCTTAACCGTAATCTTGCCTTCTTTGCCTTTGGCGCGTGTAGACACCCCCTCCCGGCCTCCCCCGCCACGCGGGGGAGGTGACTATGTCAGCCTTTGGAAAAACAGGTCAGACAAATGAAAGTCATCTTCGCAGGCACACCGGAATTTGCCGCCCAGGCGCTGTCCGCCATCCTCGTCGCCGGACATGAGGTAGTGTTAGTGCTTACCCAGCCTGATCGACCTGCGGGACGCGGCATGCAACTGAGAACAAGCGCCGTCAAGCAACTCGCGTTGGCGCATGACCTGTCGCTCTTTCAGCCGGATAACCTGAAGGACCCAGCAAGCCACGTTACGCTTCACACTGCTGGTGCCGACGTCATGGTCGTTGCCGCTTATGGCTTGATCCTGCCCCAGGCGGTACTCGATATTCCAAAACATGGTTGCCTCAACATCCATGCCTCGCTGTTACCACGCTGGCGTGGCGCTGCACCCATTCAACGCGCGATCGAAGCCGGAGACGCTGAAACCGGCGTCACCATCATGGGCATGGAGGTGGGACTCGATACCGGCCCAATGTTGCTTGCCGAGCAACTGCCAATTGCGCCGGACGACACCGCTGGCACCCTGCTTCAAAAACTGGCGGCTCTAGGGGCGCGATTGATTGTGTCCGCACTGCGTGACCTGGATCGTCTGACACCGGTGCCGCAGCCTGCCGAAGGCCTGAGCTATGCGCGCAAGATTGAAAAATCCGAGGCAGCGCTTGACTGGCGCTTGTCAGCGGCGACTCTTGATCGCCGCATCCGCGCTTTCAACCCGTTTCCGGGCATGGCCACCATGCTGCGAGACACTCCTATCAAGATCTGGCGGGCTGCCGTTATTGACGGTGCCGCCAAGCCGGGTACGATCCTGACGGTGGCGACCGAAGGAATAGAGGTCGCTTGCGGAGAGGGCACCCTTCGTCTCCATGAACTGCAAAAACCAGGCAGCAAACATTTATCCGCGGCTGAATTCATACAAGGTTATGCAATTACGCCGGGAGAGAACTTCGCCCTGCCAGAGGCATGATGCAGATGCCGTGAATTGAATCTTTCCTTTTCTCCCCCATCTAATTGGTGCAACTAACCACCACGGGAGAATCAAAGATGTTTGGCAACTGGATGAAAACCACCATGCTCATGGCGGCGATCACCACACTGTTCGGCGTAGTCGGAGCAGCCATCGGCGGCCAGGGTGGCATGCTGCTGGCGTTGATCTTCGGCGGCGGAATGAACCTGTTTGCCTACTGGTTCTCCGCCACGATGGTGTTGAAGATGTACAACGCGCAGGAAGTGGATGGAACCAGCTCTCCCTACCTTTACAACATGGTGAAAGAGCTTGCCGGAAACGCCGGCCTGCCCATGCCTGGTGTCTACCTGATCGACGAACCCCAACCCAACGCCTTCGCCACCGGCCGCAATCCCGATCACGCCGCCGTGGCCGCTACCACGGGAATTCTGCAATTGCTGACAGCACGCGAACTGCGCGGCGTAATGGCGCACGAACTGACGCATGTGAAACATCGCGACATCCTGACCTCCACCATCGCCGCCACCATGGCCGGTGCAATTTCAGCCTTGGCCAACTTCGCCATGTTCTTTGGCGGACGCGACGAGGAAGGGCGTCATACCAATGCCTTAGTCGGCATCCTTGTCGCAATTCTTGCGCCACTGGCGGCCGGCCTGATTCAGATGGCGATCTCACGCGCCCGCGAATTCGAAGCCGACCGTGGCGGCGGCAAGATCAGCGGCGATCCTCACGCGCTGGCCGATGCGCTGGCCAAAATCGACGCCTATGCACGCGGAATTCCAATGCCAACCGCTGCGGCCCACCCCGAAACAGCGCAAATGATGATCATGAATCCACTTTCCGGCGGCGGCATCGCCAGCCTCTTCGCTACCCACCCGCCGACCGAAGAACGCATCGCCAGACTCCGCGCAATGGGACGCTGATTCGCTGCGGCCTGCTATGCTGCGGCCCATGCCGGAATCCCCCCCGCTTGCCGCCTCGCTCCTTGCCGCATCGACTGCTATTGCGGCAGTGATTTCCGGCCGCAATCTGGATACCGCGCTAACCGGCCTGTCCACGACGATTCGACCGGCCGTACAGGATCTGGCCTACGGCGCGCTGCGCCTTTACGGTCGTGGCGATTTCTTTCTAGAGCGACTGCTGCAATCTCCATTGCAGAATCAGCAGGTCAGGGCCTTGCTTCTGGCCGCGATGTATCGACTGGAAAGCCGGGAAGAAGATGCCCATACCACCGTCGACCAGGCGGTCACGGCGGCCCAGTCGATCGCAACCGGGCGTTTCAAAGGGCTGGTTAACGGCGTGTTGCGCAATGCCCTGCGCCAACACGCGTTGCTGTCATTGGCAGCCGTCGAAAACGAAGTCGCGCACTGGCAACATCCGCACTGGTGGATAACGAAACTGCGCAAGTCCTTTCCCGATACCTGGCAGCAAGTTCTCACCGCTGCCAACATGCGGCCCTCAATGTGCTTGCGCATCAACAAACGCAAGTGCGACGGCCCAACCTATCTCGCACGACTCATCGAGGCGAACATTGGCGCAGGGTCGCTGGATGACTGTGCGATCCTGCTCGACAAACCCCAGAGCGTCGACACCTTGCCGGGATTCTTTGATGGTGTCGTATCGGTGCAGGATTGGGGTGCCCAGCGTGCCGCTGTTTTGCTGGAGGCCCAACCTGGCATGCGAGTGTTGGACGCCTGCGCGGCGCCGGGAGGGAAGACTGCGCATTTGCTTGAGTTGTCCGATGTGGACCTCACGGCCATCGATGCCGACGCAAAACGACTCGGTCGTGTTACCGACAATCTGAGGCGTCTCGGCCTCAATGCAACGCTCAAGACCGCCGACTGTCGCGCCATCGACCTATGGTGGGATGGCAGACCGTTTCAACGCATTCTCGCTGATGTGCCCTGCTCTGCTTCCGGCGTGGTGCGACGTCACCCGGATGCAAAATGGCTGCGCCGCCCGACCGACATTGCCAAGTTCGCCGCCACGCAACGGGAAATTCTGGATGCACTCTGGCAGGTACTGGCGCCCGGTGGCAAAATGCTCTACTGCACGTGCTCGGTATTCGCCGAGGAAAACGGATCGCAAATATCGGCTTTCGTTGCTCGGCACCGCGATGCTGAACGCAGCGCAACCGGCGGCATCGATACCGAGCTACAACTCAATCCCGGCGCAGAACATGACGGCTTTTATTACGCGCTTCTCACTAAACGCAGCTAGGCTGACTGTCGCTGCTCTGCTTTGTCTCTGGGCGGCATGGGTTGCGGCCGCCGGCATTGAACCCGTCAAGGCCGACCTGGTGTCGACCGACGACGGCTATGCCCTCTCGGCCGATTTCAACATTGACCTTGGACCCCGCGTTGCAGAGGCCGTGTTCCATGGCATCCCGCTTTACTTCAACATGGAACTGGAAGTCGTACGTCCCCGCTGGTACTGGGCCAGCGAGCACATGATCACCTACAAGCTGACTTATCGTCTTTCCTACCACGCACTGACACGACAATATCGCGTCGCGACCGGATCCTTGCACCGCAGCTTCGACACGCTTGATGAAGCCCTGCATGCCCTGGGCCACATCAGCGCCCTCCCCGTGGCGGATAAAGGTGCACTCACCCCTGGCACTCCCTACCAGGCCAGCTTGCGTCTGGCGCTGGATCGTGACCAACTGCCCAAGCCATTCCAGGTCGATGCCATCGCCAACAAGGACTGGCAAGTGGATGCCAAGACCTTGCATTGGCAATATCCGTCGCTGGAGCGCGACAACAAATGAGATCGCTCATCATCGTCGCCGTCACGGCCACCACCATCCTTTTGTTCCTGCTGATATCGGCCAGCGCCAATACCAGTCTGTTCGCAAACCACTATCCCCTGTTGCTGGGTGTAAACGCGATTGCCGCCCTGGCGCTGATGGTGTTGGTGACTGTGCAACTGGGACAGTTCTGGCGTGAGTACACGCGTGGGGTGTTTGGTTCGAAACTCAAATCACGCCTGCTGTGGATGTTGACGCTGATGGCTATCCTGCCCGGCGCGCTGTTGTATGGCGTGTCGATGCAGTTCGCCACCAGCAGCATCGAGTCGTGGTTCGACGTGCGCGTGGATAGCGCGCTCGAGGGCGGACTGAATCTAGGTCGCAGCGTCCTCGGCGCACGGCAATCGGATCTTGCGGAAAAGGCGCGTGGCATCGCCATCGAGATCGGCGGAAAAAATGGCGATCAGTCAAATCCGATACGCCTGTATTCGCTGCACACGCAAGCCGGGGTGCAATCGGCAACGCTGCTCAACGGCAACGGAAAGGTGATCGCCAGCAGCTCTGACGTCATCGACGACCTGGCACCATCGCTGCCTACCGCATCCCAGATCCGAAAAGCGAGAGAGGGGCACGGGCTGACCTGGGTCGATGGCGACGCCCAAAGCGGAATGACCTTGCGCGCCCTCGAGCCGCTCTCGACCGGCGGCCTGGTGCCAGACATGTTGCTGCTGTCGCAGCCGGTACCTTCCGACATCGCCCGCAACGCCGCAGTGGTTGAGTCGGCCTATCGCGACTATCAAGAACTGCAGCTGGGCAAAACCGGGCTGAAGCGTATCTACACACTGACCCTCACACTGACGCTGCTGCTGTCCCTGTTTGCCGCCGTCGCATTGGCTTTTTTCCTTGTCCGGCGACTTGCCGACCCATTGCTGATGCTGATCGAAGGCACGCGGGCTGTAGCTGCCGGCGATTTCAAACCACGCGCCGCGCTGGAGTCGCACGACGAACTTGGCGTACTGACGCAGTCATTCAATTTCATGACGCAACGGTTGGACGAGGCGCAGCGTGAAACGGAGCGCCATCGTGCCGCATTGGAGTCCGCCCGAGGCTATCTGGAAAGCGTGCTGGCCAACCTGTCCGCCGGGGTTTTGGCGTTCAACAAGGACTTCAAGTTGCGCGCATCCAACCTCGGCGCAAGCGCAATTCTCGAAGATGACCTCACCACTTACAACGACCTATCCCTTGAGCAATGGCCCCGTTTCACCATGTTGACAAGCGCGATCTTGTCCGGATTCCGCGAGCAAGGCGCCGAATGGCAGCGCGAGATGGAACTGGAATCGCCCGGCGCCGCGCCCAAGACGCTGCTGATACGCGGTTCCACACTGCCCGGCGGCTATGTTGTGGTGTTCGATGACATCACCCAACTGATCTCTGCGCAGCGTTCGGCGGCATGGGGCGAAGTTGCGCGACGCCTGGCGCACGAAATCAAAAACCCGCTGACGCCGATCCAGCTCTCCGCCGAACGTCTGCAGATCAAGCTGGCGGACAAGCTTGACCCGGGCGCACGCGACATGCTGGAACGATCGACGCAGACCATCATCAATCAGGTCGAGTCGATGAAAAACATGGTTAACGCCTTCCGCGACTATGCGCGCACGCCGCCCCCCGTGTTGGCCGAAATCGATCTCAATGCGTTGCTTGTCGAATTGCTCGGCCTGTACGAATCTTCACAGGTCACCGTCGTCACGCACCTGGAACCCGGCCTGCCGGCAGTGCGCGCCGATGCAAACCAATTGCGGCAAGTGCTGCACAATCTGCTGGCCAACGCTCAGGATGCGCTCACCGATGTGCCCGCACCGCAAATCCGGATCGCCACATGCAGCAATGGCCGTCGTGCGATTCTCTCTGTCAGTGATAACGGTGCAGGCTTTGCGTCACATACCCTGGCACGAGCCTTCGAGCCCTACGTCACGACCAAGGCCAGAGGTACCGGGTTGGGCTTGGCAATTGTCAAAAAAATCATCGACGAACACCGCGGCAATATTCGTCTTGCCAATCTGACCAGCGGTGGCGCAGAAATCACCATCAAATTATTGCTGGCGGAGCCTCTGTCGGCAGCGGCCTAGGACTGGAATCGAACCATGGCACAGATACTGGTAGTTGACGATGAAATCGGCATTCGCGAACTCCTCTCGGAAATTCTGCGCGAGGAAGGGCACGATGTGGCCCTTGCCGAAAATGCGGCCGTCGCCCGCACGCGACGCGAGGCCGGGCGCCCTGACCTGGTGCTGCTGGACATCTGGATGCCCGATACCGACGGGATTACGCTGCTCAAGGAATGGGCCAGCGGCGGACATCTCACGATGCCGGTGGTGATGATGTCGGGCCACGCCACTATCGATACTGCGGTTGAGGCAACGCGTATCGGAGCAACAGACTTTCTGGAAAAACCGATCGGCATGCAGAAATTGCTCGCCACGGTAAAGCATGCGCTCGAACACGGCCATCGCCCTGCGACAACAGAACTTTCATTGGCTGCCTTCCCCCGTTCGACGCCACTCAAGGATCTGAAGAAACGGCTGGATCAGGTCGCGGCAGGCAGTCGCGCCATTCTGCTGCGTTCTCCGCCGGGCGGCCTTGTCGATCTGGTGGCCCGCACACTGCTCAAGCCAGGAAAAACCTGGCTGAACCTGACCCACGACACCCAGCCACTCACTGTGGATGCCTTGCGCAACGCGTCGGGCGGCGTCATTTATGCTGAAGAACTTGGCCGACTGGTTCGCCTGCAACAAAAGAACCTCATGTTTGCTGTTGAAAGACTGGACGAATTTGACCTGTGTCTTGTTGTCGGTACCGAAGCCGACGCTGCGCAACTTGCCGCGCAAGGTTGGGACGAGAGCCTGCTGTCCCGCATCTTCGGCGGTCGCCTTGGCTTGCCTGCATTGACGGACATTCGTGACGAGATTCCCGAGATCGCGGCCCATTTGTTGGTACACATGGTTGAATCCGGTGAGGTTCCCCTGCGCCATCTCAGCACCGCCGCGCAGAATACCTTGCGTCAGCATCGCTGGCCAGGCGGCTATCTGGAGTTGAAAGCCGCCATGAAATCCATCGCCCTGACGGCGCTCGAACCGGAGATCGAAGTTGAGGATGTACTACCTCAAATTCACCCTGGCGGCAGTGAACGCCATCCCGCCGTCGCGGCCGACTTACCCGGGGACATCATGGATTTGCCACTGCGCGAGGCACGGGAAATATTCGAACGCCATTACTTTGAATACCACCTTGCAAAGACCGGCGGCAACATGACACGGTTGGCAGAAAAATCCGGGTTGGAGCGCACTCACCTCTATCGCAAACTCAAAGACCTTGGCGTACGCACGGGGAAACGCGGCGACGAAGAGCGGTAGCGTAGAATCGCCCGCTTTTCTGCTTCTCAGAGAGCGCTGCTGATGGCCCGCCCCAGAAATGACACCTTTTTGCGCGCGCTGTTGCGCGAGCCGGTTGAATACACACCCGTCTGGCTGATGCGCCAGGCTGGCCGCTACTTGCCGGAGTATTGTGAAACCCGCAAGCGCGCCGGCAGTTTTCTGAAACTGTGCAAAACCCCGAGTCTTGCTTGCGAAGTCACGTTGCAACCGTTGGCCCGCTACGACCTTGACGCGGCCATCCTGTTCTCGGACATCCTCACGGTTCCGGACGCCATGGGATTGGGGCTTTATTTCGCCGACGGCGAAGGGCCCAAGTTCGAACGTCCGCTGCGCCAGGAATGGGAAATCCGCGACCTTACCGCACCGAATCCCAATGACCAACTGCGCTACGTCATGGATGCGGTGGCCGAAATTCGGCGCGCCCTGGACAACAGCGTTCCCTTGATCGGGTTTTCCGGCAGCCCATTCACGCTGGCCTGTTACATGGTCGAAGGCGGCGCTTCCGACGACTTCCGCACTGTCAAATCGATGCTCTACAATCGTCCCGATCTGCTGCACCATATTCTCGACATCAACGCCACTGCGGTCACCGACTACCTCAACGCACAGATTGAATCCGGTGTTCAGGCGGTGATGTTGTTTGATACCTGGGGCGGCGCGTTGTCGCATCGGGCCTACCGGGAGTTCTCGCTGGCCTATCTGCAAAAGGTCATCGCGGGACTGAAAAAATCGCATGGCGGAGAACGTGTTCCATCCATCGTTTTCACCAAGGGCGGCGGCCAATGGCTGGAAGCCATCGCCGATATCGGTTGCGATGCAGTCGGACTCGACTGGACCACTGATTTGGCCGATGCAAAAAAACGCGTCGGTCACAAAGTGGCCTTGCAAGGCAATATGGATCCGATGGCGTTGTTCGCCTCTGCCGACGCGATAGCCGCCGAAACGCGCCGCGTGCTCGACAGTTATGGCGGAGGTAGCGGTCACGTTTTCAATCTTGGCCACGGCATCTCCCAATTCACGCCGCCGGCCAGTGTTTCCGTAATGGTCGACACCGTACACCGCCACAGCAGCGGAACTCAGCGATAACTTCGCCGTCGTGCCAAGTGCCGCAAGGCTTGCGCAAAAAGCCTGATAGGGCTTGACTTATTCACAGAAACCATTTTCTGACTGACCCAATAGGGATCATGTCTTATCGCGCCCGGAATAGCTTCATAACAATATGTTTTAAAAAGACTTTTATTTTGCCACTTTCTGGTGCGGGAAATGGAATCCCCTTGATTTGCCTGTACTTAGGTTTATTTTCAGCACACTATGCACAAAGTTATCCACAGAAATTGTGGGAATGCATTTTGTCTTTCAACGGCAGTGAGTTAGATGATTAATGCAAGGTCAACTCAAGCTTTCACCCCTAAGCATCTGATCTACCGTGACCGTCATCCGCGTTGCCCTTAACCTGCCTCTGCCGAGGCTGTTCGACTATCTGGCGGTAGACGCCATCGACAGCGATGTCGGTCGTCGCGCTGTCGTGCCGTTTGGGCGTGGCGAGAAAGTCGGTTTGGTCATTGCGGTAGTAGAAACCAGCAACCAGCCGGCAGAAAAATTGAAGCCGGCCACCGCCATCCTGCGCGACATGCCGCCACTGCCGGCTGACTGGATAGCGCTCTGCGAATTCTGCGCCCGCTACTATCAACACCCCCTGGGTGAGGCGCTCACGCTCGCATTGCCGCCGATGTTGCGCAAAGGCAAGCTGCCCAGACCCGTCAAGGAGAAACTGGCAGGCGTTCACCCGGAGGTGGCTAAGCCTGACCTGTTACCCGAACAGCAAACCGCCCTGGATGCAATCCTGGCTGCCGCAGGCTTCGAACCTTTTCTGCTCCATGGCGTCACCGGCAGCGGCAAGACCGAGGTCTACCTGCGGGCGATCGAAACAATACTGGCACAAGGCCGTCAAGCGATGATGCTGGTGCCCGAAATCGCCCTTACTCCACAACTGGAAAGTCGCGTCGCGGCGCGCTTTCCCGGCGCCCACATTGTCTCCGCCCATAGCGGGATTGCCGACGCCGCGCGGGCCCGGGGCTTTCTCGATGCGCTCGAAGGCCGCGCCGACATTGTGTTGGGCACCCGGCTTTCAGTATTCACGCCCTTGCCGCGTCTGGGACTGATCGTGGTGGACGAAGAGCACGACCTTTCATTCAAACAGCAGGAAGGGTTGCGCTATTCGGCGCGCGATGTAGCCGTATTCCGCGCCAAACAGACTGGCGTACCCATCGTGCTCGGTTCGGCCACGCCATCGCTGGAAACTTTTTACCACGCCCGCAACGGGCGTTATCGGTTGCTGGAGCTTACGTGCCGGGCTGTAGCCGACTCCATGCCCACGGTTCGCAGCGTAGACACGCGCCGGGAAAAGCTTCACGACGGCATGAGTGCCGCCCTCATCGCCGCGCTTGAGGAGCGACTGACGCGCGGCGAGCAAAGCCTGATATTTTTGAACCGGCGGGGTTATGCGCCGGTACTGGCCTGCCCTGCCTGCGGCTGGATCTCACACTGCCGGCGCTGCGCCGCCAACCTGGTGGTGCATCTTGCCGACCAGCGCCTGCGCTGTCATCACTGCGGGCTGGAGAACGCCATCCCGCGCGCCTGTCCGGACTGCGGCAACCTCGACATCCATCCTTTCGGACGCGGTACGCAACGACTCGAAGCAGCGCTCAAGGCGAGATTTCCAGCCGCCCGCGTATTGCGTGTCGACCGCGACACCGCCAGCACGCCGAAGAAATGGCAGGAACTGCTCACCGCCATCCACGACGGCGCAGTCGACATCCTGATCGGCACCCAGATGCTGGCCAAGGGTCATGACTTCCCCAAACTCACCCTGGTGGGCGCGGTGGGCGCCGATGCAGCGCTTTTCGCCGCCGATTTCCGCGCTCCGGAACGTCTGTTTGCGCAGCTCATGCAGGTGGGTGGACGCAGTGGTCGCGCCGACCTGGCCGGCGAAGTGCTGATCCAGACCGAGTACCCCGATCACGCGCTCTATCGCGCACTCGCTGACCACGACTTTAACCGCTTTGCCACCGCACAACTGGCCGAGCGCGAACAGGCCGGGTTTCCGCCATTTGCTTTTCAGGCGCTGTTGCGTGCGGAGGCAACCGGCATCGAACAGTCGCTGGCCTTCCTCGCGTCGGCCCATGCCGAGGCCGAGCGCCTGGCTCGCGCAACCGTGACCCTGTACGACCCGGTGCCGATGCGCCTGTCGCGCCTGATGAATCTGGAGCGTGCCCAATTACTGGTGGAGTCGGTCAGCCGTCCGGCGTTGCAAAATTTCCTGTCGGCCTGGATGGAAAAACTCTATGCCCTCAAGGCACCCCGCAACCTGCGCTGGCATCTCGATGTCGATCCGGTCGAACTCTGACTATCCGCGCAAAAAACTAAATCTTTTCCAGATCGGAGAGTAAAGCGCCACCAGACGCCGTGAAATCCCGTGTTGACCCGACAACACGGATCGCGCGGTTGGCCCGCTCCGGCTGATAGACAAAGCAGGCGCCCTTGCCCGGACTGATGGATTCGGCATGAGTCGAGTCGTCGAGATCGAATATCCGCACTGTCGAAATAAATACGGCGCGGCGCATGACCATCACGGCTTCGAACATGTCCGGGTCGTTAAAAGCAGAGCGGCCCCACAGAATCAGGTCGCGCAGTTCGCGCCCGGCGAACGGCTCCGGTGTGAGCACCCGCATGCCATCGACGACCCAGGTCCACAGTTCCGCACCGTCGCGGCGCAACGTCACCTGGCGCGGCCCGTTCGCCGCGTGCCATGGCGCTTCGATCTCGTAATCGCGCTGTGCGATGCCGCGTGCCGCATGTGCCACTGCCAGACCCGCCAAATCGAACATGTGGGTGCATTGCTGTCTGGCATCGGCACGCGCGATCACCGCCAGTGGATCGGGCGCGAGCTGCATGCCGACCAGGTGCCGCAACTCGTGCGCCGCCTGCGGACAAAGCGTCCATGGAGTGCGCAGCGGCAAACCTTCCATCGCTGTGACAATGTGGCCATCGTGACGCAACATGACGCCGAAGCGGTGCGGATCATCTTCCATGTCCGCCCGCGCCCAGCCTTCGCCGGTACGAATACGAATGGCGCGCCGATAGATGCCGGGGCGTTTCAAAATTGCGTTGCTCATCTCTCTACTCCTGAACCTGTAGCCCACAACCATGCCGCACCGCGTACGCCCGACGAATCGCCGTGGCGATTCTTGAGCAGTCGCGTGGCGACGTGGTCGGAGAAGACATATTCGCCCCACAGGCGCGGTACATTGACGTACAGACGATCGAGATTGGAAAGGCCTCCGCCAAGTACGACCACCGCGGGATCGAGGATGTTGATGACTTGCGCCAGGGCGCGCGCGAGACGCGTTTCGTAACGCCGCAGCGTGGTTTCACAAACCACATCGCCTTGGGTAGCCCCCTCACTGATCGCTTCAGCAGAAAGCGCGGTGTGGTTGATGCGTAGGTGATCGGCAACCAGCGCCGGGCCGGACAAAAAAGTTTCGACACAGCCGCTACGGCCGCAATAACACAAGGGCTGAAAGTCTTCGTTGCCCGGCATCGCGTTGTGGCCCCACTCGCCAGCAATGGCGTTGGCTCCGCTCAACACCTCGCCGCGAACAACAATTCCGCCGCCCACGCCGGTGCCAAGGATCACCCCGAACACGTCCTCGGCGCCTTCGCCTGCGCCATCCGTGGCCTCCGACAGCGCGAAGCAATTGGCGTCATTGGCGACCCGAATCTCGCGCCGCAATTGCGTCTGCAAATCCCGCCGCAACGGTTTGCCGATGAGGCAGGTGGAATTGGCGTTCTTGATGCGCCCGGTGGCCGGTGACTCAACACCGGGGATGCCGATGCCGACACTGCCGCGCTGACCCAGATCGCGTTCAGCCTGTTCGACAAGCGTCGCGACCGCAGTCAACGTCGCG
>JAYUFR010000134.1:0-5272 GCA_043738625.1 Sterolibacteriaceae bacterium | reverse complement strand
TTCCTGTCATTTCCGAGGAAGCCGCTTCGGCTGGGCACTTTCCCGCAATCGGCGAACGTTTTTGGCTGGTCGATCCGTTGGACGGCACCAAGGAATTCATTAACCGGAATGGTGAATTCACCGTCAATATCGCACTGATTGAAAATCGGCGGCCGGTTCTTGGCGTCGTATTGGCCCCGGCGCTGGGCCGGCTATTCGCTGGCGCCGAAGGCGTTGGGGCATTTGTCGAAGAGGCCGGGAAACGGCGACCGATCGCGTGTCGCCGGGTACCTGCCGAGGGGCTGACGGTTGTCGCAAGCCGTTCCTACGGTGACGCAGTTGCTTTGGAAACATTTCTGTCGGGGCGCAAAGTGGCTTCGCAAACCACTGCCGGCTCCTCCTTGAAGTTATGTCTGGTGGCTGCCGGGGAAGCCGATATTTATCCGCGGCTGGGGCGAACCATGGAATGGGACATCGCCGCTGGCGATGCCGTCCTGCGTGCCGCTGGTGGACGCGTCAGAACACTGGATGGGGCCGATCTCGTTTACCGCAAATCGGGTTTTGCCAATCCGCATTTCTTTGCGACCGGCCTCGAATAACGCACAGTCACCTTGCGATGGGCCGAACATAACCGGTTTTCAGGGACACGCTCACCTTGCCCAGGATTGCTCATGGCGCTAAAGTGGCGCCTTCGTTTCACTGTCGAGGAGTCAACGCGTGTTTTCCATCATCCAGGCTGCCGGTTGGCCTATCTGGTTCTTGCTGTTGGCATCCGTCATTTCCGTCGCTTTGATCATCGAACGCTTTACCGCCCTGCGTCGCGCCAGGATTCTGCCGGCGGGTTTGCTGCAGCGTGTGGTGGCGGAATTCCGCCAGGGCGGCGTGAACGACGAATCCCTCAAGCGGCTTGAAACCCAGTCGCCGTTGGGATGCGTATTTGCGGCAGGTCTGCGCAATGTCAAGAGTTCGCGCGAAGTCATGAAGGAAGCGATCGAGGAAGCCGGTCGCGGCGTAGCGCACGAACTGGAACGGTTCCTGAACAGTCTCGGCACGATTGCTTCGATCAGCCCATTGATGGGTCTTTTCGGCACCGTGGTGGGCATGATCGAAATATTCGGGTCCACCTCGGGCTCGGGCAACAACCCCCAAGCCCTGGCGCATGGAATTTCGGTGGCGCTTTACAACACGGGGTTCGGCTTGATCATCGCCATCCCCAGCATGATCTTCTATCGCCACTTCCGTGCGTTGGTTGACGGCTTCGTGGTCGAGATGGAACTGCAGGCGGTGAAGCTGGTGGAGCTCGTGCATGGAGAGCGCAAGTGATGGTGCCAGCCAATTTATTGCCAGAAGGACAACCATGAACTTTCAGCGTGGGAGAGGCCGGGAGGAACCTGAGATCAACCTGATCCCAATGATCGACGTATTGTTGGTGATTCTGATTTTCCTCATGATCACCACGACTTATTCCAAATTTTCCGGTCTGGAGATCAACCTGCCGACCGCTGATGCGCCACAACCAAAAGAAGAACCGGCTGAAATCAATGTCGTTGTGACTGCCGCGGGCGATGTCATCGTCAACAAGATGCCGCTCGGCGGCCGCGATGTGGCAACCATCGCCAGTGCCCTCAAACGGCTGTCGGACAACACCAAGGAGCCGGTGTTGATCATCAATGCCGATGCCAAGACCACGCATCAGAGCGTCATCGACGTGATGCAGGCCGCGCAGCAGGTCGGGCTCAACCATATCTCCTTTGCCACGCAGCAGGCTCAGCGCTGATTCCCTGCTGACGTCCGCGTGGCGGAGCCGTGGCCCGCTGGCGTGGCTGCTGTTTCCCGTCTCCATGATTTTCGCTCTGCTGGTATCAATGCGCCGCCTGCTCTATAGCAGCGGCGCATTAAAGAGCGAAAAGCTGCCGGTACCGGTCATCGTCGTCGGCAACATCAGTGTCGGCGGGTCTGGCAAGACACCTCTGGTGATTTACCTTGCACAACAACTGGCACAAAACGGATTTCGTCCCGGATTAATCAGTCGTGGTTACTGTGGAAACACGATTGGTGTATGTGAAGTTCATGGCGACAGTGCTGCGAGTCAAGTCGGCGACGAGCCACTGCTGTTGAAACGACGTTTCGGCGGTCCGGTATTCGTTGGGCGACGCCGCGTGGCAGTGGCCAGGGCTCTGCTTGCGGCCAATCCGGATTGCAATGTGATTGTCTGTGACGACGGCCTGCAGCATTACGCACTGGCTCGCGATGTGGAGATCGCAGTCATCGACCGACGTGGCGTCATGAATGGCTTGGCGCTGCCTGCGGGCCCATTGCGCGAGCCGGTTAACCGCCTGGCGCAAGTCCACGCCGTGGTGCTGAACGGTTTGGATAATATCGCGGTGAGCGGACCAAAAGTCTTCCGCATGACACTCATCGGTTCACATTTTTCACAGCTCGATCATCCATCCCGCACATGTGATGCTTCGTTCCTGCAAGGGCAGCGACTGCATGCGGTTGCCGGCATTGGCGATCCGCAGCGATTTTTCGATCAACTGCTGGCGCTGGACATCAAGCATGATGCCCACGCTTTTCCCGATCACCATTCCTATACCGCAGCGGATCTCGACTTCAGCGGCGATGCAATCGTGACCACCGAGAAGGATGCAGTAAAATTCAGCGGTCTCGCCAAGCTGCCCGTTTGGGTGCTACCGGTGGCAGCGCGGGTCGAGCCCGATCTCACCCAATTCCTGTTGGAGAAACTGAATGGATGCCCGCCTGCTTGAAATTCTGGTCTGCCCGTTGTGCAAGGGGCCACTCGATTACCGCAAGACCGTGCAGGAATTGGTATGCAAATCTTGCCGGCTGGCTTTTCCGATCAAGGACGACATTCCCGTGATGCTGGAAGACGAAGTGCGACAACTCAGTCCCGAAGAGAACTAAGTTGTCGTTTCGCGTCGTCATTCCGGCCCGCTACGCATCCACGCGGCTGCCGGGCAAACCCCTGGCAGAAATCGCTGGAAAACCCATGGTGGTGCGCGTTGCGGAGGCCGCAGCAAAAAGCGGTGCCGACGAAGTCTGGGTGGCAACCGACGATCAGCGGATTGTCAAGGCTGTCGGCGCCAATGGCATCAATGTCTTGATGACTTCCGCAGGGCATACCAGCGGTACCGATCGCATCGCCGAAGTCGCCGCTCAATTGCACTGGAAGGACGACGACATCATCGTCAACCTGCAGGGCGACGAACCGCTGATTGATCCAGCACTGATCGAGCAAGTTGCCGCAGCACTGGCAAGGGATAGCGGCGCTGCAATTGCCACCGCTGCCCATCCTTTGACGGATGCTGCCGACTTCCTCAATCCAAACGTGGTCAAGGTAGTCACCGATATCAATCGCCGGGCGCTGTATTTTTCGCGGGCACCCATTCCCTGCCACCGCGATAGTTACGCCGCTGCAAAAAGAGCATTGCCAGATCACTTCGGCGCACAACGCCATATCGGCCTGTATGCCTACCGCGTGTCTTTCCTCAAGCGCTTTGGTCAGCTTGCGCCGGCGGCCATTGAACAGTGGGAGTCACTCGAACAATTGCGTGCCTTGTGGCATGGCTATCCGATTCACGTCGTCGCCTGCGCACATGCTCCGGCCCCCGGTGTGGACACCGCCGCAGACCTTGAACAGGTGCGCCGCGCGTTTGACCGGCAAGGTGATTGAAGGTAAGGTTCGGGCCGAATTCAAAAACCGATCCAACGTTGGGGAAAACATGAGACTCATCCTTCTGGGCCCGCCGGGGGCAGGCAAAGGTACGCAAGCCAACTTCATCAAGGAAAAGTTCGCCATTCCCCAGATATCCACCGGCGACATGCTGCGTGCCGCCGTCAAGGCCGGAACACCGTTGGGCATCGCCGCAAAAAAAATCATGGATGCGGGCGACCTTGTTTCTGACGATACCATCATTGGTCTGGTCAAGGACCGCCTGACCCAGCCGGATTGCAAAGCCGGCTACATGTTCGATGGTTTTCCGCGCACCATTCCGCAAGCGGAAGCGATGAGAGACGCCAAGGTTGCCATCGATTTCGTACTCGAAATCGATGTGCCGGACGCAGAAATTATCACCCGCATGAGCGGGCGCCGGATTCACCCGGCTTCGGGCCGCACCTATCACGTGAGATTCAATCCGCCCAAGTTTGCTGGCAAGGACGACCTGACCGGAGAAGACTTGATCCAGCGCGAGGACGACACGGAAGCGACCGTCAAGAAACGTCTCGATGTCTATCACTCGCAAACCAAGCCGTTGTTGGATTACTACTCCAGGTGGGCCGCGGTCGGCAATGGCAGGGCGCCAAAGTATCGCAAGATAGCAGGCGTCGGTCGTGTCGATGACATTGCACAACGCGTCCTTGATGCCCTGAAATAGCTATGGCCAGAAACGCTTTTTACGCCCAGTCGGGCGGTGTCACTGCAGTCATCAATGCCAGTGCCTGCGGCGTGCTCGAGACGGCAAAAAACTTTCCGGACCAAATCGGCAAGGTGCTGGCCGGACGCAACGGCATCATCGGCGCGCTCGAAGAAGACCTGATCGATACTTCACTGGAAAGTCCCGCAGACATCAGGGCACTGCGCCACACTCCGGGCGGCGCCTTCGGCTCCTGCCGCTACAAGCTCAAAGGGTTGGATCAACACCGCGCACAGTACGAACGTCTGATCGATGTCTTCCGCGCCCACGACATCGGATACTTTCTTTACAACGGTGGTAACGATTCAATGGACACCGCATGGAAAGTGTCACAGATTGGCCAGCAGTTGGGCTATCCGGTGGTGTGCGTCGGCATTCCCAAAACAGTGGACAATGACTTGCCGATCACCGATACCTGTCCCGGCTTTGGCTCGGTGGCCAAGTATGTCGCCACCTCGATACGGGAAGCGGGTTACGACGTCGCCTCGATGGCCAAAACGTCCACCAAAATATTCGTTCTCGAAGTCATGGGTCGCCACGCCGGATGGATCACGGCGGCCTGTGGCCTGGCCGCGGAATCCGCCGGGGAAGCGCCACACATCCTGCTGTTTCCCGAAATACCCTTCGATGAAGAAAAATTCCTCGCGCGCGTCAGCGAAACAGTCGGGCGCTACGGTTACTGCTGCATTGGCGTTTCGGAAGGGCTGCTCAACCAGGACGGCAAGCTGATGGCCGAAGCCGGCGGCAAGGATGCATTCGGCCACGCCCAGCTCGGCGGCGTCGGACAAGTCATCGCACAACTTGTCAAGGATCGCACCGGGATGAAGTATCATTGGGCCCTCGCCGACTACCTGCAA
>JAYUFR010000133.1:0-5285 GCA_043738625.1 Sterolibacteriaceae bacterium | reverse complement strand
TTGGGGTGGATGACGTGTTGGCCGAACTGCATCGCCGCGAAGGCGTTTCCGGCGTTGATGAGAAGAAGAGCCGGAGCGTCTGAAATGACCGATTGCATTTTTTGCAAAATCGCCAAGGGGGAAATCCCGAGCCGGAAGATTTACGAAGACGACGACATCTTCGCCTTCCACGACATCAACCCGCAGCGCCCGGTGCATTTCATGATGATCCCGAAGGCGCACATTGCAACGCTCTACGATGCCGATGTACGACACCAGTCGGCTCTCGGCAAAATCCTTACCAAAGCCGGTGAACTGGCCCGTGGCGAAGGGCTGGAGGATGGCTTCCGACTGATCGCCAACACCGGCCGGGTGGGCGGGCAGGAGGTGTATCATTTGCACTTTCATGTCCTCGGTGGCCCGGAGCCAGTTGGCCCGATGGTGCGACGACTGTAGGAGAAAATTATGGGAAGCTGGAGCATATGGCACTGGTTGATCGTGCTGGTGATTGTGGCACTGGTGTTCGGCACCAAGAAGTTGAGCAATGTCGGCAAGGACTTGGGTAGCGCCGTCAAGGGATTCAAGGACGGCATGCGCGAAGCGTCCGCCGACAAGCCTGCCGAGACCGAGCAGCACGTTGGCCACACCGTTGAAGGCGAGGTCAAGGAGAAGTCCAAGGGATGAGCGGTCGGCGATCGGTTTCACACAGCGAGCGGGCCAGTCCCGCTCGTTTTTTTGGCGGGGATGAAGCATGTTTGATGTCGATGTTTCGGAACTGATCGTCATTGCGGTGGTGGCACTGGTTGTCATCGGGCCGGAGCGGCTGCCGCGCGTGGCGCGCATGGCCGGCGCATTGCTGGGGCGTTTGCAGCGCTATGCCAGCGACGTCAAGGCCGAGGTCAATCGCGAAATACAGCTCGACGAAATGAACCGATTGCATCAGGACGTGAAAGAGAGCGTTCAATCTCTTGAAACCCAGATGACGCACGAGCTGAAACAGGTTGAACATGCAATCGATCCGACCGTCGATCCAACAATTGCTCCTCCGGGCAAGCCTGAATCCGTGCCAGACCCGGAACACAAGATCTGATGTCCGAGATTCCGGAAAGCTTCATCTCCCATCTGGTGGAGTTGCGTGAGCGCCTGATTCGCGCCCTGATTGCCATCCTTATTGTGTTTCTGGGCCTGGTCCATTGGGCGCGCGACATCTACTCATTGCTCGCGGGGCCGATGCTGGCCTCGATGCCGCACGGTGGGCACATGATCGCGACCGATGTGGTCGGCGCCTTCTTCGTGCCCATGAAAGTGACCTTGATGACGTCCTTTCTGGTGGCCTTGCCCTATGTGCTCTATCAGGCCTGGGCCTTTGTCGCGCCGGGACTCTATTCACATGAGAAGAAGCTGGTGCTGCCGCTGGTGGTTGCCAGCGTCACGTTGTTCTTCACCGGCATGGCGTTCGCGTTTTTCGTGGTGTTCCCAACGGTGTTCAACTTCGTCAATAAGTTCGCCCCCGAAGGTGTGGCGGTGATGACAGACATCGACAAGTACCTGTCCTTCGTCATGTCCACCTTCATGGCTTTTGGCATTACCTTCGAGGTACCGGTGATCGTCGTCGTGCTGGTCAGAGTGGGCGTTGTCAGCGTGGAAAAATTGCGCGAGATCCGGCCCTATGTGATCGTCGGCGCTTTCGTGGTCGGTGCCGTATTTACGCCGCCGGACGTGTTGTCGCAGTTTCTGCTGGCGGTTCCCCTCTGCCTGCTCTACGAGTTGGGCATCATCGTCGCCGGCATGCTCGGCAAGGCCGAGAAAAGCTAGCACCACAGATTCATTGCTGGCGCTAGTCACGCTGTTGGCTCGGCCGTTTGCCGATGGTGACATCGAGATCAATGTCGCGGTCGGTGCGACGCAGCTTGAAGCGACCCGTATGGCCTGGTTCCAGCGCGGCGATCAATGCCACCATGGCCTGCACATCGCCGACAGCCTTGCCATTCACCTCAAGCAGCACATCACCGGGTTTGAAACCAGCCTTGTCCGCCGGACTGCCGCGCTGTATTCCGGCTACGAGCACGCCCTTGGTGTCGGCGAGATGGAATGACTCGGCCAGGTCCGGTGTGATTTCCTGAACCTCGACGCCGACCCAGCCGCGCGTCACGGTGCCGCTGCGAATGATCTGTTCCATGACATTGCGTGCGAGAGAAACCGGAATGGCGAAGCCGATGCCCATCGAGCCGCCGCTCTGGGAATAGATCGCGGTATTGATGCCGATCAGGTTGCCGTTGCTGTCGACCAGGGCGCCGCCGGAGTTGCCGGGGTTGATGGCGGCGTCGGTCTGGATGAAATTTTCGAAGGTATTGATGCCGAGATGGGAACGCCCCAGTGCAGAAACAATGCCCGAGGTAACGGTTTGGCCGACGCCAAAGGGGTTGCCGATCGCCAGTACGACATCGCCAACCTGTAGCGACTCGGCCGAACCGAAGGTGATAACCGGCAGGTTGCTGCCGGCCTTGATGCGCAACACGGCGACATCCGAATCGGGATCGGTGCCCACCACATGGGCGCTGAATTTTCGGCCATCGTTCAAGGCGACTTCGATTTCGTCGGCACCTTCAACGACGTGGTTGTTGGTCAGGATATAACCGTCGGCGGAGACGATGACGCCGCTACCCAGGCCGGAACGCCGCTGCGGTTGTTCGTCGCCTCCGTCGCCAAAGAAGTGGCGAAACAGCGGATCGTTAAGAAATGGCTGGCGCGGCGCCTTGACTTCCTGGGAGGTGTAGATATGTACTACCGCGGGCACCGCTTTGCGCGCTGCATCAGCGTAAGAGCTAACGGGCTTGCTCGTTGCAGGATTGGGAAAGACTTCCCGTATCTCGGCAATACCGCTCTGCGTAACGTTGTGCGCAAGCCATTCGGGTTTGAGGGTCTGCACCACGAACAGGATTGCAACGCAAAGTGTGACGGTCTGTGCAAAGATCAACCAGAGGCGGCGCATAATTTGGGACCGTCGAGGCCGGTTGAAGGGGACGGGCCGAAACCCGCCCCTTAACTTGCCGTTATCGTTTTATCGGAGAATTTCTCATGCTGCGCGACGACCTGGCTGTGTATCTCGACAAGCTGCTGGAGGTGGCACGTTTTCGCGATTATTGCCCAAACGGTCTGCAAGTGGAAGGGCGGGCGCAGATTCGCAAGGTGGTTTGTGGCGTGACGGCAAGCCAGGCCCTGCTGGATGCCGCGGTTGCCTGCGATGCCGATGCGATTCTGGTTCATCACGGCTATTTCTGGCGCGGCGAGGAGGGGCGGATTTCAGGAATTCGCAAGACTCGGCTGGCGACGCTTCTGCGTCACGACATCAACCTGCTGGCCTACCATCTGCCGCTCGATGCGCATGCCGAACTGGGTAACAACGCGCAACTTGCACGACGCCTCGGTTGGTGCGTGACAGGACGTTTCGCGGAGCAGGAGATCGGATTTCTGGGCACACTCGAAACGCCGCTTCCCGCGTCTCAGGTTGCCGCTGCGCTGGAGCATTCATTGGGCCGGGCCGTCATATTGGCAGGCAACCCCGAGCGCATGGTATCTCGACTGGCCTGGTGCACCGGCGGTGCTCAGGGTTATCTTGAGCAGGCGATTGCAGCAGGTGCTGATCTCTACGTGAGCGGCGAAATATCCGAACAGACGGTGCATCTGGCACGCGAGTCGGGTGTGCCCTATGTGGCCGCAGGCCACCATGCTACCGAGCGTTACGGCGTGCAGGCGCTGGCGACGCATCTGACGCAGACGTTCGGACTTGACTGTGTCTATACCGAGATCGACAACCCTGCCTAATGGCATGGAATCAACTGCCGGCACTAGCCTGCTGACTGTTAAGGAGTGAAGTTGACTCAGGGTCGTTTGAGGAGATGCCGAAATTTCTCGCGCAATTTGGCGACCTTGGGTGCAACGATATAAGCGCAGTAAGACTGATTTGGATTGTTGAAAAAATAATCCTGATGGTAATCCTCGGCCGCCCAGAACTTTGGGGCAGCGAGTACCTCCGTCACAATCGGGTCGGGCCAAACCTTGTCCGCACCGAGTTCTGTTATCAAATCCCGGGCGATACGCGCCTGTTCATCCGAGTGGGTGAATATCGCGGAGCGGTACTGCGGCCCGACGTCATTGCCCTGCCTGTCGCGGGTGGTTGGGTCATGCGCCGCAAAAAATGCCAGCAGCAGTGTTCGATAATCGATCTTCGTCGGATCGAAACTGAAGCGCACCACCTCAACATGACCAGTGGTTCCGCCGCATACTGCACCGTAGTCGGGGTTTGCCACGTGGCCGCCGCAATATCCCGACTCTGCGGTCGCGACGCCGTCAAGCTGTTTCAGGGCTGCTTCCACGCACCAGAAACATCCACCGCCTAAAGTCGCCGATTCGAGCATGGTCTATCCTCCAAAGTATGTTGTCGATAATATGCCGCATGGAAGGCCAACAACTATAATCGTTTTCAAATCCGGCTTGGCTGTTGAAAGTTTTTTGGAGCGGCGCGGGGGAAACCAGGTCTCATCCCATGCTTCGAGAAGCATTCAGCCTTGTTGCACAAAGCCGTCGTTGCGGTCGAAATGCGCGAGTTCTGGAGCCCCTTTTCGGAAAACCCTCTGAGTTATGGTGATAACGCGATCGAAAAAGGTCGTATCGCCTTCGCGGCTTATCGTGATGCCTCCTTCTATCTGATCAACCCGGTGTAGTCGGGCGCGGCGTCGAAGAAATTTCTCCATAGGGTTTGCCGCTCAATGTGACTTATCGCTTGTCCAATCCTGATGTGCTGATCATTGCCGCACGAATGGCGATGCATGCATGGACAAAAGTGGGTGCTGACACCAGAGCCGGCGTATGCCCTGTGATTCACACGACCTGACAGCCTTTTGCTGTGGCGTTGCAGTCCTCGACAGTCAATACCCAGGGTCGCGGCCTTGAAGCGGCCGCTGTTGTCTACCGGGAGATGAGGCAGGTGCCGGCGTCATTGATCTGGGAGAAGCCGCAGGGAAAGAATCCGCCGCTGAAAATTGAAAAATCTTTCGCTGTCACGCCACGTGGCATCGCTCTGGTCATTGCGTCTTCCGCCACGTCGACATTGAACAGTTATCCCGCACTGTTTGCCAGCCTTATGACGGGCAATGCAGTGATCATCAAAGCCCCTCCTGAGGTCATCCTGTCGCTGGCGATTACCGTGGCGGTGGCGCGCCAAGTCTTGAAGGAGGCAGGCTTGAATTGCGTGATGATGGACTCGACCGATGACTACAAGGGCATGAGCCTGTGCCTGTATTCGG
>JAYUFR010000132.1:0-5296 GCA_043738625.1 Sterolibacteriaceae bacterium | reverse complement strand
TACAACCCAAGCCTGTCATCGGCATCTGTGATGCATCGATGGCGCCCCTTGCTTGACAGTTTCAGAAATTTGCGGGCAAACTGTGTCACGAAATGCCTGCCACGTAGCAGACCACAAGCTCCATGGATTTCGCATTGGAATCGTGCCAGGAGGAGAAGAGATGAAATCAGGACTTTCCGGATGGGTGCTGGCGATAGCGCGCACCCTTGATGCCGAAGGCGTGCCGCACGAGCGGATTTTCCGTCAGATCGAGATGGATCCGGCGCGCCTGAATCAGGGTAGCAACCGTTATTCGCAGGATGTCCTCAGCAGGTTGTGGCGTGCTGCCGTGGCGGAGACAGCGGATCCTCACTTCGGATTGAAGGTCGCCGGGTATATTCGGCCATCGACTTTCCATGTTGTCGGCTACGCAATGAGCTGTAGCGCAACCCTTGGCGATGCGTTGCACCGCTTCGCGCGCTACGCAAAACTGATCTCCAGTTCGGTGACGGTAGCCCTGACCGATGCACCCGGCCGGTTGCGCGTTCAAGTGAACATCGAAACCGACGGCGAACCGCCCATTGCCCAGACGGTTGATGCCGTCCTGGCCAGCATCGTCTGCTTTAGCGGCTGGATTTCGGGGGAAGACATCGCGCCGGCCGAAGTCCACTTCAAGCACGAACGCCTTGGCGATTCAAAGGAGTACGCCAGAGTTCTGAAGTGCCCGGTCCTGTTCAATCAAAAAGAAGACTGCATTGTTTTTGATGCCGCCGATATGGCACGTCCTGTCCTGTCGGCGGATGAACAGCTAGCCGCGTCGCTCGATAGCATGGCGATCAGTCAAGTGGCCCAAATGTCCGGACGATTCTCGAGGAAGGTGCGTGAATGTCTGTCGAAACAGTTTGCGAGCGGCGCGGTATCGAAGCGCGCAACGGCCCAGCTCATGTGCATGACCGACCGAACATTGTTGCGCCGCTTGAAAGAGGAGGGCACCACATTTCAGGAGGTACTCGACCGACTTCGCGAAGAGCTTGCATGTGAGCACCTGCGCCGAACCGACGTTACCGTTCAGGACATTTCATCGATGCTGGGTTTTTCCGATGCCAGCACATTCTCTCGTGCATTCAAGCGGTGGACGGGGCGCAGACCAAGCCTGGTGCAGGAGGACTATCAGTTCCAGGAAGGAACAAGGGTCGTACCTGAAGACCGCCTCAGGATATGACCTTTCCGCAACAGGCCAGTCTTTGATCAAGACTGACAACCAAAATAAATAAGGAATTCTGGTGCCGGGACGGGCACTCGAACTCCCACAGTGTCGCCACCGGCAGATTTTGAGGAATTTCCGGATTACCTCTGCATCAAGCGGTTACGTAGAAACCGTTCTACAAACGGCTGCGGATTGCCATCCCCGAACCCAAGCTACTACGCGCATCCAAAACGATTGTAGAAGCAAATCGGCGTTATTTCGCCAGTTCCGAAAGACGGTCGCGCAAGTCTTCCGGAGCGAAGAACACAAAGGCATTCCCCTTCCTTTGTTTCTCCAGAAGCCCGAGGGCATGGAGATCGAGCAAATCGTTTCGCGCCGTCTGGTAGACGACATTGTGCGAACGTTGATGAGCATCGACTCGATATCCCTCGCCGGGGCTTTTAAGCGCATGCGTCAGCAACGCCATTTGTCGATGATTGAATCGGGTACGAAGTTTTGGAGAGGCCGAAACCAATCGCTCCGTTTCCTTTTGCTCACGAACCTTCCTTGCCATATACGCATGCAACGCAATGATCGCGCGTCTGATGGTGGAAAGCTGGTGCAACAAAAAGTAAGTCGTATCGTTGCTGTCCGTCTCAGTAAAGAGATAAGCCCGCATGTATTTCGCCGGGCCTTTGCGCAAAATGTGGCTGATCGATGTGTACTCCATTAACCAATAGCCGCTGCGTGCCAGTGACCAGTAAAACAGGGCTCTGGCTGTGCGGCCGTTGCCATCCACAAAGGGATGGTCATAGCCAATCATGAAGTGCAGCAAGATCGCGCGCAGCACAGGATGCACGAATGGCAACGAGGTCTCGTCCGCATTCGCGAACGCGCATAGTCTTGCCAACCGTTCGGGTAATTCCGTGTGTGTTGGCGGCTGATGGACCACCGCCTGGTCACGAACATCAACCACGCGCACATCGTCGGTTTTGCGTAGCCTACCGGCATCCTGCGGGTCTTCCAACGTGCCTTCCGTCAGGATGCGATGTAGATCGAGAATCAACTTAGGGGTAATGGCTTCCTTCTTCAACGAGCGCAGATGCTCCATCGCCCGATAGTTGTTGAAGATCATGGCCTCGCTATGGTCGCGCGGCTTGCGCCCCGCACGTAGCATCTCGGCAGCCACTTGGCGCGTCGTTGAGGCGCCCTCAAGTTGGCTGGAAGTAATCGCCTCCTCAATCAGAGAGCTCATCAGGTAGCGTTTCGGGTCTTCGTGAAGCGGCCCTCCTGCTGGCATATTGATTTGCCCTGCCGCATCCCGGTCAATGTGGTGCAAATCAATAAGCACTGGGCTAGGCGTTGCAAATTTGAAGGGGACGCCTTGCTTATCCAAAAGAGGCAATGCCTGCATCAGCGCGTTACGGCCAAAGACAACCGAGGCCCACCACGTTTCATGTGACAGTCCCTCGGGCGGGTCTCTGAGCAGGAGTTCATCCCAGTGGAGATAACGACCCCCTGGTAAAGGCGATGCGTTCCGAATAACCAGATTCAGTTGTTCGGAATTGAGTTCATGGAGTCCTACAAAAGGATCCGGAGGCGCTTTGGGAATTCTCACTTTTCTACTAATCCTTAATTAAATTAGTAGAAATTAGTATAAACAGGGGAATGCACCAAGTCTACTAATTTATCTAAACATTAGTAGAGTCTTGCTAGTTCAGGGCAACCGGTGCTATCTGCCGGTTGGAGGCCTTGCTGACCGGGCAGCGCCCCGCTGACGTGCTGAAAATGACCCGTGCCGATATCTCCGATGGTGCCCTGCATGTACGACAAAACAAAACCGGAAAACGCATCGCCATCGAGATTACTGGCGAGCTCGCCGAGGTCATCGAGCGGATCCTCGCCAAACCCGCCAAAACGACGCACCTCGTTATTAATGACGATGGTGGACCAACTTTCACAATGGGGATTGCGCTACCGGTTTGACGCGGCCAGGGCAGCGGCAGGCGTCGATTTTCAATTCAGGGATATCCGTGCCAAGGCGGCGACCGACACCGGCGACCCGACACGAACGACCTTTCACACGCGCAGCGCCTTTTGGGCCATAAGACCCGCACAATGACGGAACACTACACTAGGAACAGAAAGGGAGATCGAGTGCGGCCACTACGCTGAATAGCAGCTAGCAACCGTTGCAGCTTGCTTGGTCACAAATCGACAATAGACGAATTTCTCACTGCATCTCCATTACATGCAAATTGAACTTACAAACTTGCTATCGCAGCATATGGCGGCAAGCCGCCATATAACGGATAGTCTTTATATTGCCTCGATGGACCATTGTCCAAGCGAGCAAATTTATGGTGATGACAACCTTTGGCATACGACTGTTATCGTCGTTTCTCCGGGTGTTGAGCATGCGGCATTAGCGAACCGTATCGCAGCTGTCCTTCGACCAAAAAACCCAGTTTTAATGAAATGGGTCAATGGAACCAAGAAATACCAAGCGAACTTTCTCCGCACTTTCGTTGAAAGCTTGAGACAGTTTCCCCAAGTGTATGTTTTCGCAGTCTCCGCCACAGAGTCGAAAATTATTGGCAGCGCGGATCACTTTGTCGATCAACTTGGCCTGTCAGACCGTTACGATGCGATATTTGGATCGAATGTTTCCCTCGGTCCATTTTTTCGAAATTCGAGCAGCAAACCGGCATACGTCTCGCTATCTCCAAAACGGGCCGTCATGTGCATGTTTATCATGCATTTTGTACGAAGGATGCATGGTGCAATGTACGAAGCAATTAATTTCACTGATCAAACGAGACCAAGCGCCGTAAACTGGAATTTTTTCCACGATAAATTTCCTGGTCCCCCAGACGACAACATGGCATTGATGTTCCAGGTATTGTGTGGCGTGGACCAAAGCAGGGGACGCATTCTCCCTGGATACTTTGCTGAAGGAGGAACGCAAGAGATCGACAACTTGGCTGATAACTTGGCAGGCGCCCTTGATCGAGGTGTACAAGCTTCAGCGCCGCTTTGCTCAAATTCATTCCCTATCGGACAGTCAGGTTTCTTTTACTGGGAACAATGGTCTTGATGGGCAAAAATTTCGGCGGCCGGAGTATTTTGTAGAAGCGTGTCGTATTTTTGTAGAATTTAGGCTCGTCGGATGTGCCTCACAGAGGCGAGGAAACCCGCGTCAATGCTGGTGCCGGGAGGGGGACTCGAACCCCCACAGTGTCGCCACCGGCGGATTTTGAGTCCGCTGCGTCTACCAATTCCGCCATCCCGGCCTGAACGCAGGCGCGTACAATGGCGCGCCCTGCGAAAAGAGGGCGCATTATCCGCGAAATGCGGCTTTGCTTCAACCAATGACGCTCACGCTAGACGAATTCGACTACCACCTTCCGCCGGAAAGCATCGCCCAAGCGCCTCTGCCGGAGCGGACGGCCAGCCGGCTGCTGGTGATGAGTGTAGCGGGCCGGAATGACCGAAACTTTCGCGAATTGGTGGACTTTCTCGCTCCAGGCGATCTGCTCGTCATGAACGACAGTCGCGTGCTCCATGCGCGACTTCTGGGCCGCAAGGAAAGTGGCGGCCAGGTGGAGGTGCTGATCGAGCGTCTGTTAAATGACACTGAAGTACTTGCGCAGGTACGTGCCAGCAAGACACCCAAGGCGGGTTCTTTCCTGATACTCGAAGACACGCTGCGCATCGAGGTGCTCGGCCGCGAGGAAGAGTTTTATCGGCTGCGTTTTCCGGACAACGCACTGGAACTCATCGAACGTCATGGCCGCCTGCCGCTGCCACCTTATATCGAGCGTGCCGCCGACATCGCCGACGAATCCCGCTACCAGACCGTCTTCGCCCGCGAAAGTGGCTCAGTCGCCGCACCCACCGCGGGCTTGCATTTCGATGACAACCTGCTGGCGCAACTTCAAGCGCGCGGTATCAACATCGCTCATGTCACGTTGCACGTCGGCGCCGGTACCTTCCAGCCGGTGCGGGTACAAAACCTGGCCGAGCACCGCATGCACAGCGAACGTTATTCATTGCTGCAAACCACCGTGGACGCCATTGCCGCGACCCGTCAGCGTGGCGGCCGTATTGTCGCAGTGGGGACCACCAGCC
>JAYUFR010000131.1:0-15375 GCA_043738625.1 Sterolibacteriaceae bacterium | reverse complement strand
CGCGCCATTTCGCCCAATGACTGACATTGGGCCGCGTGCCGGGCAAAGGTATAATCTTACCGAAGCCCATGCTGCGCCGCAATCAAGGTTGTCGGCGCGCTCTTTTTATGAAACTCCACGCTGACACCCATTCCGGTCAAAACACGGTCACCGCTTACGGTTCCGGCTTCGTCGCCATCAACGGACGACGTTACGAACGCAGCCTGGTCGTGACACCCGACAGCCTCGATCCGGAATGGCCGCCGACCACCCTCGACGAGCTTCGGGCCGAACATTTGACCTTACTTGCCACCGCGAAATGCGACGTCGTGCTGCTCGGCACCGGTGCGCGGCAGCGCTTCCCCTCGCCTGCCACGCTGCAACCGATGATTGACGCCCGCATCGGCGTCGAGGTCATGGACACGGCGGCGGCTTGCCGCACCTACAACTTGTTGATGGCCGAAGGCCGCAAGGTCGTTGCGGTATTAATCGTCGAATAACCATGACAGCCAACGCGCGCCGTTTCACCTGGGTTCTCTGGATTGCCCTGATCGCGGTCTGGTTCGGCACGCTCGATTACCGTCGGCTGGTGCGCCCCGACGAAGGCCGTTACGCCGAAATCCCGCGCGAGATGGTGGCCAGTGGCGACTGGCTGACGCCGCGCCTGAATGCCATCAAGTATTTCGAAAAACCGGCACTGCAATATTGGACCACTGCGGCAGGCTACGCAGCCTTCGGCAAACAGCAGTGGACAGCGCGCCTGTGGCCCGCATTGACCGGCTTTTTCGGCATCCTGCTGGCCTGGTATACCGGTCGCAGATTGTGGGGGTCACAGGCCGGAGCGCTCAGCGCAGCGATACTGGCCAGCAGCCTGCTCTACGTCGTCATGAGCCAGATCATCACCCTCGACATGGGGTTGAGCTTTTTCCTGCAACTGGCGTGGACCGGCTTTTTCTTTGCCCAGCAGGGTGATAACCGCAGTGCACGCCGCTGGATGTGGGTCGCCTGGGCAGCGTTGGCACTGGCAGTGTTGAGCAAAGGACTCGTCGCCCTGGTGCTGACCGGCGCCACATTGTTCTGGTATTCAGTGCTCAACCGCGACTGGTCGCCGTGGCGTCGCCTGAGCCCGGTGTCCGGCCTGCTGCTGTTTTTTGCCATCACTGCGCCTTGGTTCGTCGCGGTATCGCTCGCCAATCCCGAGTTTGCCCATTTCTTTTTCATTCACGAACACTTCGCGCGTTTCCTCACCACGGTTCATCGCCGCAACCAGCCGGACTGGTATTTCTTCGTCATCTATGCACTCGGCGCCCTGCCGTGGACGTTCATGCTGCTCCATGCGATGCTTAAATCCTGGCGCCGTGAGGGCATCGCGCCGTTCCAGCCGCATCGCTTTCTGCTGCTGTGGATCGTGATTACCTTCGGTTTTTTCAGCGTCTCCAGTTCCAAGCTGCCGTCTTACATCCTGCCGATATTTCCTGCACTGGCATTGCTGGGCGGCAAAGTGCTTGACAACCTGTCGCGCCGTGCATTGCTATTGCATCTGGGCACACTGATCCTGCTTGCCCTCCCCGCGCTATGGTTCGCACCGCGCTTGGTGAATGGGGTTGACCATGAGTATTCCTACGAAATGCTTTCCGGTTATGCGAACTGGTTGACCGGCGCCGCATTACTGTTGCTGCTGACCCTGGCAGCAGCAACAACGCTGGCGTGGAACAGACGCAACATGCCGGCGTTGATCGTGCTGGCGAGCGGAAGCCTGCTGGCCGGCAGCGGCGTGCTGCTCGGTCACGACCATCTGGCGCCCTACTATTCCGCCTCCGACATCGCCGCCAAGACCCGCCCGCTGCTGACGCCGGGCGTGCCTTTCTATAGCGTACGCGGCTATGAACAAACCTTGCCGTTCTATATCAATCGCACCGTCACCCTGGTGGAATACACCGATGAACTGGCCTTCGGCATCGAACAGGAACCGGATAAATGGATCCCCACGGTGGCGGAGTTCCGCCCGCGCTGGGAGCAGGCCAAGGACGCCTTCGCCATCATGCCGCTGAGCGTGCTGCCGGCCATGCAGGCCGCGGGTTTACCGATGCAGGAAGTCGCCCGCGACAAACGCAATGTCATCATAAGGAAGCCACAATGACGCCGATCGCATTTGCCCTGGTACTCACCGGCGTCTTGCTCAATGCCTTTGCCCAACTGCTGCTCAAGGCCGGTACCAATGTGGTCGGCCATTTCGAGTTTCAGCTCGACAACCTGATCCCGATCGGCATGAAAATCGCCTTCCAGCCCTACATCCTGGGTGGCATGGCGTGTTACGCGGTGAGCCTGGTGGTGTGGATCATGGCGCTTTCCAGGGTACCGGTCAGCATTGCCTATCCGATGCTTTCCATCGGCTACGTGGTCAATGCGACCGTGGCCTATTTCTGGTTCGGCGAACCACTGGTCGCGCAAAAATTGCTGGGGCTTGGCTTTATCGTCATCGGCGTAGTGCTCGTGGCGCGTTCGTAATCAGCAAGGAGCGAGAAGTGAGCAGCGCAGAATTTCTACCCTTCACACGGCCTTCGATCGACGAGGCTACCATCGCCGATGTGGTGGCGGTACTGCGCTCCGGCTGGCTCACCAGCGGCCCCAAGGTGCAGGCCCTGGAAGCCGCGCTGTCGACATACTGCGACGGCCGGCCGGTGCGTGTCTTCAACTCGGGCAGTGCAACGCTGGAGATCGCCCTCCGTCTCGCCGGCGTTGGTCCTGGCGATGAAGTCATCACCACGCCGCTGACCTGGGTCGCGACCACTAACGTCATCCTCGAAGTCGGCGCTACGCCAGTGTTGGTGGATATTGATCCAGCCACCCGCAACATCGATCTTGATCGGATCGAAGCCGCGATCACACCCCGCACCCAGGCCATCATTCCGGTGGACCTGGCCGGTCTGCCGGTGGACCGCGATCGGCTTTATGCAATCGCAGGACGCCACAAATTGCGCGTCATCGAGGATGCCGCGCAGTCTTTCGGATCGCGCTGGCGTGGCAAACCGATCGGTTCATGCGGCGACTTTGTCTCCTTCAGTTTCCACGCCAACAAGAACATCACCACCGGCGAGGGTGGAGCGCTGGTGCTTCCCGCCGACGTCGATCTAGCCTTGTGCGAACGCATGCGCCTGCAAGGCTTGCAACGCTTTTCCGATGGCGGCATGGATGTGGATGTGCTGGGCGGGAAATTCAACCTGACTGACATCGCCGCAGCCATCGGCCTCGGCCAGTTGCAGCATCTGGCGGTATTCACTGAGCGTCGCCGGCATCTTGCACGTCTTTATTTCTCGACCCTTGATCCCTTGCTGGATCTTGGCTTGCCAATGGCCGACTTCGAAAACTCAAACTGGCACATGTTCCAGATAACACTGCCGGAAAAGGTCAACCGCGGCAATTTCATCGCTGCCATGAAAGGACACGGCATCGGCATTGGTGTTCACTATCCTGCGCTGCATCTGTTCACGCTCTATCGCAAACTTGGCTTCAAGGAGGGTGACTTCCCCCATGCTGAACGGGTTGGACGTGAAACCATTACACTTCCTCTCTTTCCAGGCATGGCAGACACCGATGTCGCTCGTGTGTGCCAGGCCATTACCGAAGTCATCACTCAAAACAAGAAATGAACGCTCCGGAAATTTCCGTCATCGTCCCGGTCTACAACGAAGCAGCCGGCCTGCCGGCGCTCTTCGACAGGCTCTATCCAGCGCTCGATGCGCTCGGTGCAGCCTATGAAATCATTTTCATCAACGATGGCAGCCATGACCGCTCCGCCGCCATGTTGCGCACACAGTTTGAAAAGCGGCCGGAAGTGACCCGTGCCATCCTGCTCGCCGCCAACGCCGGGCAGCACATGGCGATCATGGCCGGCTTCGAACATGCGCGTGGACAGATCGTAGTGACGCTGGATGCCGACCTGCAAAACCCGCCGGAAGAAATCGGCAAGCTGGTCGCCAAGGTGCGTGAGGGCTACGACTGCGTCGGCGCGATCCGCCAGCAGCGCCAGGACAGCGCCTTCCGCCGCCATGCCTCGAAGGCGATGAATGGTCTGCGCGAAAAGATCACCCGCATCAAGATGACCGACCAGGGTTGCATGCTGCGCGCCTATTCGCGTTCCATCATCGACGCCATCAACAGTTGCCGCGAAGTCAGCACCTTCATTCCGGCCCTGGCTTACTCTTTCGCGCAGAATCCCGCTGAAGTCGAAGTGGCCCACGAAGAGCGCCACGCCGGAGAATCCAAGTATTCGCTGTACAGCCTGATTCGTCTCAACTTCGACTTGATGACCAGCTTCTCGCTGATACCGCTGCAACTCTTCTCGATGCTGGGCATCGGGATTTCCTTCCTGTCTGTCCTGTTCGTCGTCTTCCTGTTCATCCGGCGACTGATGGTCGGACCGGAAGCGGAAGGCGTGTTCACCCTGTTCGGCATTGCCTTCTTCCTCATCGGCCTGACGCTGTTCGGCGTCGGCCTGCTCGGCGAATATATTGGCCGCATCTACCAGCAGGTACGCCACCGGCCACGCTATCTGATCGGCGCAATACTTGAAAGCAGTGAGGAGGGAGGAGTGAAGAGTGAGGAGTAAAACCTGCCGAATTTTGCGGGGTATGCCATTTGATGAACTTCCTCGGTGCGCCACGCGTGGCAAGACACCCAGCCTGCTCCTCACTCCTCACTCGTCATTCCTCGCTCCTCACTGAATGAAAGCGGTCGTCTTCGCCTACCACAACGTCGGTGTCCGCTGCCTCAAAGTGCTGCTGGCACATGGCGTCGACGTCGTGCTGGTGGTGACCCATCAGGATGATCCGAACGAGAATGTCTGGTTCGAGCGCGTCGCCGATATGGCAAGCGATTACGGCATTCCGATGATCACACCTGCCGATCCCAATACGCCGGAAATGCTGGCGCAGTTGCGGATCATTGATGCCGATTTTCTGTTTTCCTTCTATTACCGGCTGATGCTGAAACCAGCAGTGCTGGAAACCGCCAAGCGCGGCGCCTACAACATGCACGGTTCGCTGCTACCCAAGTACCGCGGACGCGCACCGGTGAACTGGGCCGTCCTTCACGGCGAACGTGAAACCGGTGCCACCCTGCATCGCATGGTCGAAAAACCCGATGCCGGTGAATTGGTGATGCAACAAGCCGTTCCCATCCTGCCTGACGATACAGCGCGGGAAGTGTTCGACAAGGTAACGCTTGCCGCCGAAATGGCCCTGGACAAGGTCCTGCCGCAGCTCCTGGCAGGCACAGCGCCTCACGTCACGGCCGATCTGAAACAGGGCAGCTATTTCGGCGGACGCAAAGCGGAGGACGGCCGCATCGACTGGTCGAAGCCGGCCCGGGACATCCACAACCTGGTGCGCGCCGTGGCACCGCCCTACCCCGGCGCCTTCTGCGATCTGCTGGGACATCGCCTGCGGCTGCTGCGCACCCTGATCCAGCCCGAGCAGCCGGCAACAGGAAAACCAGCCGCGCTGTATGCCGAAGAAGGCCACCTGTTCGCCCGCTGTAGCGATGGCAGAGTTGTTAAAATCCTCTCCCTTGAGCTTGATGGCAACTCCATTACCCCGGCAAGCCTGCCCGAACGCCTGGGCCTTAACTTGATACCCCTGGTCTGAACCCCCATGAAAAAAATCCTCATCCTCGGCGTCAACGGTTTCATCGGCCACCACCTGTCGCAGCGCATCATGGAGACGACCGACTGGGAAGTGCACGGCATGGACATGAACTCCGAGCGCGTGACCGAGCTGATGAGCAACCCGCGCTTTCATTTCTTCGAAGGCGACATCACCATCAACAAGGAATGGATCGAGTACCACGTGCGCAAGTGCGACGTGATCCTGCCACTGGTGGCGATCGCCACCCCGGCCACCTATGTCAAGGAACCGCTGCGCGTGTTCGAACTCGACTTCGAGGCCAACCTGCCGATCATCCGCCACGCGGTGAAATACAAGAAGCGCGTGATCTTCCCGTCGACTTCCGAGGTCTATGGCATGAGCCAGGATCCCGAGTTCGATCCCGAGAACTCCAACCTGGTGCTCGGCCCGATCAACAAGCCGCGCTGGATCTACTCCTGTGCCAAGCAGATGATGGATCGCGTGATCCATGCCTACGGTCAGCAAGAAGGGCTGGACTACACGCTGTTCCGCCCCTTCAACTGGATCGGCCCCGGCCTCGATTCCATCCATACGCCGAAGGAAGGCTCGTCCCGCGTCATCACCCAGTTTCTCGGCCACATCGTGCGCGGCGAGCCGATCAAACTGGTCGACGGCGGCGCGCAAAAGCGCTCCTTCACCTATGTCACCGACGGCATCGACGCGCTGATGAAAATCATCGCCAACAAGGACGGCATCGCCAGCGGCAAGATCTTCAACATCGGCAACCCGAAGAACAACTACTCGGTACGCGAGCTCGCCATCATGATGCTCGACATGGCGAAGCAGTATCCCGAATACGCCGCAACCGCAGCCAAGGTAAAAATGGTCGAAACCACCTCCGGCGAGTACTACGGCAAGGGTTATCAGGACACCCAGCACCGCGTGCCGAAGATCACCAACACCATGGAAGAGCTGGACTGGAAGCCGCAAGTCGCGATGGATGCCGCCCTGCGCGGCATCTTCGAAGCCTATCGCGGTGACGTGGCCTCCGCCAGAAAGTTGATGGACTAAAAATTTTGCACCACAGCGGACGCGGAGTACACAGAGGAAACACACTTCTTTTGTTCGTATCCCTTTGCGTCCTCTGTGTACTCTGTGGTGAAAAGCTCTAATGCCGTTACTCGCGCTAAAAATCGACGTCGATACCTACCGTGGCACCTTGCAAGGCGTGCCGCAATTGGTCGAAGTTTTACGCCGTCACCAGGCGCAGGCGACCTTCCTCTTTTCGCTCGGCCCCGACCATACCGGCCGCGCCATCAAGCGGGTGTTCCGCCGCGGCTTCATGAAAAAGGTATCGCGCACCTCGGTGGTATCTCACTATGGTCTGAAGACGCTGCTGTACGGCACGCTGCTGCCAGGACCGGAAATCGGTCGTTGCTGCGCCGACATCCTGCGCGGCGTGCGTGACAGTGGCTACGAAGTCGGCATCCACTGCTGGGATCATGTGAAATGGCAGGACGGCGTGGCCGATGCCGACATGGCATGGACCGAACGACAAATGCAACTGGCCTGCAACCAGTTCGCCAACATCTTTCGCGAACCGGCCAAAGTCCATGGCGCCGCTGGCTGGCAAATGAATCCCCACGCGATCCGCATGACGCAACGTCTCGGTTTCGACTACGCCTCCGACGGCCGTGGCACCCATCCTTTCATGCCGGTGTGGAACGCCGAGATCGTGCACTGTCCGCAACTGCCAACCACCCTGCCCACGCTCGACGAACTGATCGGGCGCGACGGCATTAACGAAGACAATGTTCACCAACATCTGCTCGAACTGACCCACAATCCGCCGGCGACGGGGCATGTGTTCACCCTGCATGCCGAAATGGAAGGTATGAAACTGGCGCCGGCATTTGGTCGCCTGCTGGCCGGCTGGAAGGCGCAGGGTTATGCATTGGGGAGCCTGCGCGCGATGCGTGATGCGCTGGATCCTGCCCGCCTGCCCCGCCATGAACTGGCGATGGGCGAAATTCCCGGGCGCTCCGGGACGCTGCTGGTGCAGGGTCCGCAATTCCTTGCCGACGCTGCGTAATGAGCACGCTGCTGAAACTCCCGAAAAATCCGTTTCACGCTGTTCTCATTCTGCTGCTGGCCGCTGCGCTTGCATTGAGCCTGGGCATCAACAAACCCACCAGCCTCAGCGGCAAGGACGAATATTTGCTGGGCCTGCGCGTTCCGCTGGAGATGATGCAGCGGAATACCTGGTGGGTGCCCTACGTTGACGGCGAACCCCGACTCAAGAAACCGCCACTGATCTACTGGCTCGGCCGTGCCAGTTTCGAGCGCTTCGGGCCGTCGCTCGCCGCCGGCCGCGGCATCACGGTCACCTTCGCCCTGCTGCTGCTGGGCGGTACCGTGTGGCTGGGCAAACGACTGGGTGGTGGAATGCAGACCGGATTGCTGGCCGCTGCAATCTTGCTCGGTTGCGCAGGCCTCGCTTCCGAATCGCGTCGCCTGATGCTGGATGTGCCGGTGGCCGCGTTGTCGACCGCGGCATTTTGCTGCTACCTGCGCTGGATCGGCGCCATGGCACGCGGTACCCCGGAGAGGGTATTGCCACGGCCTTCCAGCGGGCCACTATTGAGCCTGCTGTTTTCCGCTGCGTTTCTTTCCGCCGCACTGATGACCAAGGGTCCCATCGCGGTGATCGTATTCGGTGCCGGATGGCTTGCGCTGCTGATCAACAAACCGGCACTGCGCAAACTGATGTTGAGCCGCCTGTTTTCACACGGACTCCTGATTACGATGGCTATCGCATTGCCGCTGATCTGGTTCCTCTACGTCCGCAATCACTTTGCTGCGCAGCTTGCGAGCGCGGCCCACGACGAACTTGAAGCGCGTCAGGCCATGGGCATCTCGGCAGACGCCCTCATCGGCCTGACCACGCTGGCGTTGCCCTGGAGCTTCATCGCCTTTCATGCGTTGTGGACGCGCCGGCGTGAACCGGAAACGCGCTTTCTCGGTCTGTGGCTGCTGCTCACACTGCTGCCATTCTTTTTCATCCGCAGCTTTGAACGTTACCTGATTGGCTCGCTGGTGCCGTTGGCGCTGATCACCGCCATTGGCCTGCAAGGTGGTACAACTCCCGGTTGGACACGGCGTCTCGGCAGTCTGCTGCCGGCGCTGCTGGCATTGGCACTCAGCCTGCTGCTGTGGCGGTTCGAACGTGGCGGCTGGGTCTGGCTGAGCATCGCCTTGGTCTATTTTCTCTGGGCGTGGTGGCGGCCAACGCTGTCGATCAAGCATCTGCTGATTTCGGCCATCCTGTTGTGGACCATCGGCTGGGGCGTCGCCTTTCCCAAACTGGACGTCAATGCAGTTCCACAGCAGGTCGTCGATCTGGCACGCGGCAGGGATGTAATCCTGTTCGCCGGACCACAGCCCGCGCTGCTGCCGATACTGGTTGGCAAGCCCCTGCGCCAGACCAGCCAGCTCAGTGCCGCTGACATTCATTCTTCGTCGCTGTTGATGGTGAGAACTGAAGATCGTGCGGCCATGCAGAAACAGGTCGCAGCACTCCACCTCCACACCCGATTCGTGAACGAATATGCGGCGCTCACCTCGGCCGGCTCCGGCATTCGCTTCGCCAAAGAGGGCGCCACAAAAACGGACTGGGAAAATGCATGGAACAGCCGCTCTGCCAATCCGCTGCTGTCAACCGTGCAGATTTTCGTCGTCACCCCGTAATGAAACGCCGCTGGTTGCCGCTCGCCGCATTCGCGATTGCCGTCATGCTGGCGCTGCCCCGGCTGCGGATCTTGCCCGAACCAACCTTCGCTGTTGCTCCCAGCGCGGCAGCGCAGACTTCGAAAACTTCGCTCGCCGCGCTGGCACCGGTCGCAACGATGCTTCCCGCCTATGGTGCTTCAGCCCACAGCGCATCGCTGGCGGCGTTGCCGGATGGCCGCATTGCTGCCGCATGGTTTGCCGGCAGCCGCGAAGGCGCAGCCGATGTCGTGATCGTCATGTCGGTCCGGGCTGGCAATGCATGGAGTACGCCGCGACCGATCATCGACCGCATTGAGGTTCAGCGCAGCACCGGTCGCCTGATCCGCAAGCTCGGCAACCCAGTGCTGTGGAGTGACCCGCAGGGCATGTTGCATCTGTGGTTTGTCAGCGTCTCCTACGGCGGCTGGGCGGGCAGTTCCATCAACCACATCGCGTCGCAAGATGGCGGCACCAGCTGGAGTCCTGTCACGCGACTGATCACCTCACCCTTTCTCAACCTCAGCACACTGGTGCGCAATCCGCCGCTGCCGTTGAGTGATGGCGGCATTGGTTTTCCTGTCTACCATGAGTTCATTGCCAAACGCGCTGAATGGCTACGGCTCGACGATAAGGACCATGTCGTCGACAAAGTGCGGATTCCTTCAACGAACAAAATCTTCCAGCCCGCGGTTGCAGCGCTTGATGCACAGCATGCGCTGACGCTGCTGCGTGATGCCAGCGCCACACGTCGCATCCATTCCAGCACCAGCGACGATGGAGGCCGAAGCTGGCAAGCCGCCACCGCCACTGCCCTGCCCAATCCGGATGCAGGCATCGCCCTGCTGCGTCTGACGAATGGAAATCTGCTGCTGGCCTGGAACCCGCAGCAATCGAATCGTACCCAACTGGCCTTGTCGGTTTCGCGTGATGAGGGCAAGACCTGGTCAACCCCGAAACTCGTTGAACAAGGACAAGGCGGGGACGAGTTTTCCTATCCGGCCCTGCTGCAGGATCGTTCAGGAGTCATCCATCTCGCCTACACCTGGCAGCGAAAAACCATCAAGGCAATCAGCTTTGTCCCAAGCTGGGTGGAGACGACGCCGTGATCATGCTGGCACAGGCACTCCTGGTCGCATGGGCGATGGCGCTGTTGCTGCCGCGTCGCCTGAAGTTCCTGGCATGCCTGATCGGCTTGTTGACGCTGATCCCCCTGTCCCAGGGTGTATCAACGGCGATGGCCCTGCGCGGGTTGTGGGGCGACCCCAGCATCACCACCGTGCAGTTGCTCATCCTGTCGCTGCTCGGATTTACGCCAACGGCTTTCAGCCGGGGCTGGCGCGGACCCGCCTTCATTGTTGCAATCGCGGCGCTGCTTTATCCAATGGCCCTGGGCCTCGGCGATGTCGACCCCTATCGTCTCGGCTATCAGCCCTGGTTACTGGTGGCCGTGCTTGGAGCGGCGGCCATTGCGGCATGGTGGCGCGACCAGCCACTCTACCTGTGGCTGCTGATCGTTGATCTGTTAGCCTTCGCCGCCGGCTTGCAGGAATCGACCAATCTCTGGGACACTCTGCTTGATCCGTTGCTGGCCGTGGCCGCACTGAGTTTGTTGATCCGTAATTGCTGGCATCACCCTCGACATGACCGATAAATTGAACTGCGACGTTTCCATCGTCATTCCCGTCTACAACGAGGAAGAGAATCTGCCCGACCTCGTCGCACGCGTTGGCGAAGCCATGCTGGGCAGCGGCTTCAGCTTCGAGCTGATCTGCATCGACGACGGCTCGCGTGACCGCTCGAGTCATGTGCTGCGCGACCTCGCGGCACAGACGCCGTGGCTGCATCCGCTTTACCTGATGCGCAATTATGGCCAGACTGCGGCATTGCAGGCTGGCTTCGACGCGGTGTCGGGACGCTACACCGTGACGCTCGATGGTGATCTGCAAAACGATCCGCTCGATATTCCCGAACTGATCCGCACCCTCGAAAGCCGGCCCGACATCAGCATGATTTCCGGCTGGCGCAAAGAGCGGCAGGATGCCGCGCTCAACCGCAAGCTGCCGTCGATGCTGGCCAACCGGCTGATCTCGTGGGCCACCGGCGTGCAACTGCACGACTACGGCTGCGCGCTCAAGGCCTATCGCACCGAACTGGTCCGCCGTATCCGCCTTTATGGCGAACTGCATCGCTTCATCCCGGTGCTCGCGGCCGAAGCCGGCGCCAAGATCATCGAAGTCCCGGTGCGTCACCACGCCCGTACCAAGGGTCAATCGAAATACGGCATCGACCGCACCTTCCGCGTGGTGCTTGATCTGCTGCTGATGAAGTTCATGCTGCGCTACCTGCATCGTCCGCTGCACGCCTTCGGCGGGGTCGGCCTGTGGATGCTGGTGCCGGGCGCGGGCATGCTGGGCTATCTGACCGTCCTCAAGATCATGGGCGAGAGCATCGGCGGCCGGCCGTTGTTGCTGCTCGGCATCATGCTGGTGCTGATGGGCGCGCAACTCATCGCGATGGGCCTGCTCGGCGAAATCCTGATCCGCATCTACCACGAGCCCGAAGGCCGCGATCAGTACCGGCTGCGAGAGCCGCCGGAGGGTACGAACTAGCGCAAGTAATTCCACAGGTCTTGCCAAATGGAAGCAAAATGCTAGCATTACGCCATCTAACGCACGGAGACCTCGATGAGCGCCCTCGTCATCAAAAACCTGCCCGAACATCTGCATGCACAGCTCAAGTTGCAAGCACAGCGCAACCACCGCTCCCTGACCAAGGAAGCGATTCAACTGCTCGAAACCGGGCTGGCCGCCCATACGCCGATCCGGGCTCCATTGCCGCCGCTGATCAGGATGAAAGGCGGTCATCGCCCCAGTATCGAGGAAATCGAAGCCGCAATAGCGGATGGCCAAAAATAGCGCATGCTTCTCGTCGATACCAATATCCTGTTCGCGCTGCTGCTCGATACCGATTGGTCACAAAGCGCCCGCGAACTTCACGCGCGCGACCCTGACTGGCGAACGGAATCTCATGCCCCGGTCGAACTGAGCAACGTGCTGACCCGGTACGTGCGCCTCCGCAAGATTACCGTGGGACAAGCCGTGGCGGCGATCGATTATGCGCAACAACTGATCGGTTCCGGCCTTTGCGAAGTGCCTCACTCCGACGCGCTGATTGTCGCAGTGGACAGCGGCGTCTCCGCCTATGACGCCCGCTTTCTCTGCGCGGCAAAACTGCTTGGTGTCCGCCTGATTACCGAAGATAAGAAGCTGCGCAAGGCCGCGCCCAGGCACACGGTATCGCTGGCCGAAGCGCTCGCGTCCTGACTCAGCCCGCGCCATGACCCGCACCATTATTCGGCTAATCGCCGGCATCGGCCTGTTCGCGTTGGTGCTGCATTTTGCCGATCCGGTGCGCGTGCTCAAGGCGCTCGGCAAACCCGATCCGCCGTGGCTGCTGGCCGGCTTTGCCGCGTCCGTGGCGGCATCGATCACCAGCGCACTGCGCTGGCATGCTTTGGTGGCATGGCTGGGGTTGCAGGCCACGCGGCGCAGCCTGATTTTTGCCTATTGGCGTGGAATCACCGCCAATACCGTATTGCCGGGCGGACACCTGGGCGGCGACGCGCTGCGCGCTCTGCATCTGCAAAACACCGGACATGGACTGGGCAGCGCCGCCGCCAGTGTCGCGCTGGATCGCCTCAGCGGCTTGTGGATGCTGGCGGCGATCTCACTCGGCACCATGGCACTGGCCTTGTCGCTGGACATGCTGCAGGGCGCGCTGCCGGCCGTTTCAGCGCCATTGATTGCGCTGATCGCACTGCTGACGCCGGTCGCTCCGCTGCTCGCCTGGCAGGTATCCGCTTCGGCCAGTCGGCGCCTGCCGGCAAAGCTGGCGAAAATGCTGAACGCATTGCACCAACGTCCTCGTCCACTGGTCCTGTATTTTTCACAGATGCTCTGGTCCGCCGGCGTGCAGTTTCTGTCCATCATGGCCTTCGCCTGCGGCGGGCATGCGATCGGACTGAATTTGTCGTGGTGGGTTTATTTCATCGCTTCCGGCCCCATCTTCCTGCTGGCCGCGCTGCCGGTGTCCATCGGCGGCTGGGGTACGCGCGAAGCTGCCGCCGTGGTGACCCTCGGCATCTTCGGCGCGCCGCGCGATCTGGCGATTGCCAGCGCAATTCTGTATGGGCTGTTCGCCGCACTGCAAGGCTTGCTGGGCGCTTTAACGCTATTGCAGGCGAACAGGAAAAACATCGATTAGAGGAGAAGACAATGCTTGACCAGCCAATTCCGGAGTTCACTGTTGCCGCCACCGGCGGAGAATCGATCTCGTCAACCGCCCTGAAAGGCAACAAGGTAGTGCTCTACTTCTATCCGAAGGACAGTACCCCAGGCTGCACCACGGAAGCCCAGCAGTTTCGCGATCTGCACGACAAGTTCGTCAAGGCCGGCGCCGTGATTCTGGGCGTATCGCGCGACAGCATCAAATCCCATGAGAACTTCAAGGCCAAGTTCGGCTTGCCCTTCGAACTGCTGTCCGACAGCGACGAAACCCTGTGCAATCTGTTCGGTGTCATCAAACTGAAAAACATGTACGGCAAACAGGTGCGCGGCATCGAGCGCAGCACGTTTCTGATCGATGCCAGGGGCGTGTTGCGCAAAGAGTGGCGCGGGGTCACGGCCGATGGTCATGCCGCCGCGATGCTGGAAGCAGTTAAAACAATTTGAACCACAGAGACACAGAGGCACAGAGAAGTGCCATGGCCCTTCATCAACAACGCTTTGCTCAAGGCAAAAATATTTCAGGACGTTTTGCTTTTTTGTTCCTCTCTGTGCCTCTGTGTCTCTGTGGTAATTCTTTTCTTTTCCGGGAGATTGAATGAACGCCAAACGTAGCGCCAAGGCCGCAAGCAAGACGACCAAGCTGTTCGTACTCGACACCAACGTGCTGATGCACGATCCCAACAGTCTCTACCGCTTCGAGGAGCACGATATTTTCGTGCCGATGATGACGCTGGAGGAGTTGGACGCCAACAAAAAAGGTATGACCGAAGTGGCGCGCAACGCCCGCCAGGCCAGCCGCATGCTCGACGAGATCGTGTCCGGCGTTGAGGATGGCATTGCGAATGGCACTGAGCTGGAAATCGCGTCGCGCGGCCTTGCCAGCGGCCGGTTGTTTCTCCAGACCGAAGCCATGAACGGCGTGCTGCCGGCGTCGCTGCCCACCTCCCGCGCCGACAACAACATCCTGGCGGTGGTGATGTTCCTGCAGCAGAAGTTCCCCCAGCGGCCGGTGATCATGGTGTCCAAGGACATCAACATGCGCATCAAGGCCCGCGCCCTGGGGCTGGAAGCGCAGGACTACTTCAACGACAAGGTGCTGGAAGACACCGACCTGCTCTACACCGGCAGCCAGGAACTGCCCGTCGACTTCTGGGAAACCCACGGCCAGAACATGAAGTCCTGGAAACAGGAGAGCAAGACGCTGTACCAGATTCAGGGGCCACTCTGCCCCAACCTGCTGGTCAATGAATTCCTCTATCTGGATGCGGACAAGGAACGCCCGTTCACCGCCATCGTCAGGGAAGGCAGCGGCAAGACCGCGGTCATCTCCACCCTCACCGACTACAGCCACCTCAAGAATGCGATCTGGGGCATCACCGCGCGCAATCGCGAACAGAATTTTGCGCTGAATTTGTTGATGGATCCTGATATCGACTTCGTCACCCTGCTCGGCCAGGCCGGTACCGGCAAAACGTTGTTGACGCTGGCGGCGGCGTTGACGCTAACGCTGGAAACCAAGCGCTTCTCGGAAATCATCATCACCCGCGTCACCGTGCCGGTGGGCGAGGACATCGGTTTCCTGCCCGGTACCGAGGAAGAAAAAATGACGCCGTGGATGGGTGCGCTGGAAGACAATCTCGACGTGCTCAACAAACCCCATGAAGAGCCCGCCAGCCAAAGCAGCGGCACCTACGGCGGTGACTGGGGCCGCGCCGCCA
>JAYUFR010000130.1:0-5310 GCA_043738625.1 Sterolibacteriaceae bacterium | reverse complement strand
GCGCTGGCCCCGAGTGTGGTGACCATGAACAGTGGCAACAGGCTATGGATCATTTCCGAGGAAATATCCATCAACAGGCTGACGAAGCCGAGCACCCAGACGCCAGCAGGGATTTGGCTCAATGTACGATTTTTGGCTGTGGTGGTCATTTTCTTGAGGCTGACCCAACCAGCATATTCGTTTGATTTTTAATGGACGTGTCGATGATGAACATCCGGGTAATGCGGATGGGCATGTGTGAGCTTGGTGTGCAGATGAGAGTGGCTGTGGGGTTCCTGACCGTCCCATTGGAAGTCATGGGCATGTTGATGGTGTTCGTCGTGAACATGGTTGTGTTCGTGTGCCATTGCTTCATGGGTGTGTTGATGTTGGTGATGTTCGGTGAAGTGGAGATAGACGCCGACGGCCATCAATGCGCCAGCGATCAGTAGCGGTAGCGTGAAAGGCTCGCCCAGCAATATGGCTAGCAATGTCCCGAAGAACGGTGCAACTGAGAAGTATGCGCCCGTGCGGGCGGTGCCAAGATTACGCAGGGCCACCACGAACAGCGCCAGGCTGATGCCGTAGGCCAGCAGGCCTACCGTCATTGCGCCCAGCACGTTTGGCAAGGGTGGCCAGATTGATCCCAGCAGGATCGCGATGGTCAGGTTGACCGTACCTGCCACCAGCCCTTTGATTGATGCAATCCAGGTTGCATCGGACAGCGATACCTTGCGGGTCAGATTGTTGTCGATGCCCCATGCAAGGCATGCGCCCAACACAGCCAGCACCGGCCACAGGCCCACGAAGCTTGCCTCTCCCGGCCAACTGAGTACCAACGCGCCGGCCACAATTGCGACCATGCCCAGCGCGATGCGGCGATCAAAGTTTTCCTTGAAAACAAACCATGCCAGCAGCGCGGTGAACACACCCTCGGCGTTCAGCAACAAGGATGCGCCCGATGCCGGCATTCCGCTCAGGCCCAACATCAACAACACCGGGCCAACGATTCCGCCCGCCACAATCGCGCCTGCGAACCACAGCGCTTCGCGGCGCGGCAGACTGGCTGCCGGAGCGTGGCTCAAGTAGCGGTACAAACCGAGACCGAGCCCGGAACCCAGATAGAGCAGGCCCGCCAGCAACCACGGACTCACCGTGTCCAGCAATAGTTTCGCCAGCGGCGTTCCTGCGCCAAACAGCAAGGCGGCACCGAGCGCCGCGGGTACTCCTGGTTGGCGAAACCCATTTTTCCAGTTCATCTCATCAACTTTCGATCAATAGCGGGCCAGCATACGCCTGGACCAGGATCGGCGCCACGAGTAAGACACTAATTATTGTAATTATCAATACATTTATGTAGAGTAAGCGACATGAATAGTAAGAACCCAGATTGGCTACTGCTGGTGATCAGCCTGCCCACCGCCAGCGCCACCGGTCGCATGCGCATCTGGCGCGCGCTGAAGGCCCTCGGTTGTGGCGCGCTGCGGGATGGTGCATATCTGCTCCCCCGACAGCCAGCGTATGAAGCGGCCTTGCGCGAGTTGGCCGACGAAACCCTCAGTGAAGGTGGCAGTGCATGGGTACTCTATGTCACCGCATTATCGGTCGAGGAAGAGACCGCCTACCGAGCGCTCTTTGACCGCAGTGACGATTACGCACAACTGACCAACACGCTGTCGACGGTCCGTAAAACGCTGGCCAGCCTGACCCCTCAGGAAGTTGTGCGCCAGGTCCGCAGGTTGCGCAAGGAGTGCGAGGCGATCAGCAGCATCGACTACTTTCCCAACGAGGCCAGCGTCCGGGCTGAAGTGCTTTGGCAGGATTTTGTCGCGGCGGCTGAAACCATCCTGTCACCGGGAGAACCGCAGGCGGCCGATGGCGTCATACGCCGACTCGACCCGCGCAAGTATTGGGGACGGGTTTGGGCAACACGTCGCGGTCTGTGGGTGGACAGAGTCGCCAGCGCCTGGCTGATCCGCCGCTTTATCGACGGGGATGCCCGCTTCCTGTGGCTGGCATCTCCGACTGCTTGTCCCAGTGATGCGCTGGGGTTCGACTTCGATGGCGCCAGCTTCACCCATATTGGCCAGCGGGTGACGTTCGAGGTCCTGTTGGCGAGCTTCGGGTTGGACGATGATCCAGGATTGCAACGTCTCGGAGAGCTGGTGCATTCCCTCGATGTCGGTGGCGTGACGACAGCCGAGGCACAGGGCTTTGAAGCCATGCTCAGCGGAGCAAGACAGCGGCTGCCCGACGACGATCACTTGCTCGAAGAAATCGGCAATGTCCTCGATTCACTCCACGCCCATTTCAGCCAGTCGCGCTGAAGCTGCTCAATCACTTGAAGGTTCGCCATGAACGCCACAACATCCACCAGTCCCGGCTATACGATGGGGCAGCTCGTTATTTACATGCTGCGGCTGGGTACACTCGGCTTTGGCGGTCCCGTGGCCCTGGTGGGTTACATGAATCGGGATCTGGTCGAACAGCGCCAGTGGATCAGCGAATCAGACTACAAGGAAGGCCTGGCGCTGGCGCAGATGGCGCCGGGTCCGCTGGCGGCGCAATTGGCAATCTATCTGGGCTACGTCCACTACCGCATCATCGGCGCGACACTGGTCGGTATTGCGTTTGTGCTGCCATCGTTCCTCATGGTGGTAGGACTGGGCTGGGCCTACGTGGAGTTCGGTGGCTTGCAATGGATGCAGGCAGTCTTCTATGGCGTCGGTGCTGCCGTGATCGGGATCATCGCCATCAGCGCGCACAAACTCACCGTCAAGAGTGTCGGCAAGGACAAGCTGCTGTGGGCGATCTACCTGATCGTGATCGCGACGACAGTCATAACCCAGTCGGAAATTGCCTGGCTGTTCATCGCGGCGGGCCTCGTCAACTGGCTTTGGCGCGCACCGCCAAAGAACTGGTCCAACAAGGGTGGCATAGCGGCGGTGTTGGCGGCGCAGCTACCCCATGCCGCCATGCTCGGCACCGCCCATGATCCGGCGCTGCTGACGCAGATCGGCTTGTTCTTTGCCAAGGCCGGCGCCTTCGTCTTCGGCTCGGGGCTGGCCATCGTTCCCTTCCTCTATGGCGGGGTGGTGGTTGAGCATCACTGGCTGACGGAAAAGCAATTCGTCGATGCAGTGGCCGTGGCGATGATCACGCCGGGGCCGGTGGTGATCACGGTCGGCTTCATCGGTTACCTGATCGCAGGGCTGCCGGGCGCCTGCGTGGCGGCGCTGGGGACTTTTCTGCCGTGCTACTTGTTCACAGTGATTCCCGCGCCGTACTTCAAGAAATACGGCAAGTTACCGGGCATCGTCGCGTTTGTGAATGGCATCACCGCAGCCGCTGTCGGTGCCATCACCGGATCGGTGATCGTGATTGCGCAGCGGTCCATCATCGATATGCCAACGGCGCTCCTCGCCATGGCAGCCACCGCGCTGCTGTGGAAGTTCAAGAAGATACAAGAACCAGTGATCGTGATGGCGGCTGCGGCATTGGGCTTGGCGATCTACCCATTGATACACCCTTAGCGCGGAGCGGATCATGAAGTGGATCTGCTGCCACATCAGTTCACTGATGATCACGAAATGCTCGGGCATGGCATGGTGATGTAAAGCGCACTTTATGCGGGGTGCCAGCACTGCCAGGCGGAGCCCCACCGCTGGCCGCCGAAGATGGAGTGATCAAGGTCTCATCGCCGACATCAATTTGAATGGGACACTTCAAACCCGCTTACGGGTTCTGATACTGCGAGTAAGCTACCAAGGGAGTGGTTCCACCGTCTCCTGCCGGGATGAACTGATCGTCGCGGCCAGCATCAGGGCTTGAATGATGGATTTTCAATACGGCATCCGCGCCAACCTCAACCAGTTCCTGCACCAACTATTGCAGGTCATGCTGGTGGGTTTCACCATCGGCATGATGCGCACGGTGGTGCCGGCACTGTCCGCATCCGAGTTCGGCGTGCCGAAAAACTCGTTCATGCTGCTCACCTCTTTCGTGGTGGCCTTCGGCTTCGTCAAGGGCGTGCTCAATTTCGTTGCCGGACGCTTGTCGGAGCGCATCGGCCGCAAGCAGGTTTTGCTGCTGGGCTGGGTCACGGCGCTGCCCATTCCGCTGCTGGTGTATTTCGCCCCGTCGTGGAGCTGGATCGTCGCAGCCACCGTGCTGCTCGGCATCAACCAGGGATTGACCTGGTCGATGACGCAAACTGCCAAGCTCGATATCACCCGCTCCGACCAGCGCGGCCTGACCATCGGCCTGAACGAATTCTCCGGCTACGCCGGATTGGCATTGGCCGGCATCATCACCGCCTATCTGGCAACCGCATTGGGGGCACGTGCCGGATTGCTGGTTTTCGGCATGGCGACGATATCGCTGGCCATTCTGCTCACCCTGGTGTGGGTCAAGGACACCTTGCCCTGGGCCAAACTCGAAGCCGTAAGGCATGCCACTACGCCGCCCACAGGCACGATGTCGCGCTACCCGGCGAACATAAGTGAGCATCCGACGACCTGGGAAGTCTTTGCGCTGATGTCGTGGCGCGACAAGCGGCTGGCGGCGATCTGTCAGGCGGGCCTGGTCGAAAAATTCGTCGATGCGCTGGTCTGGGTGTTTTATCCGCTGTTCCTCTACCAACGCGGCCTGAGTCTGCCCGACATCGGCTGGATCGTCGGCGTCTATGGCTTTGTCTGGGGCGGCTCGCAATTGTTCACCGGAAAACTCTCCGACCATGTCGGTCGCCACAGGCCCAATGTGTCGGGCATGTGGATCTGCGGCGCCGGTGTGGCGATGATGCTGTTGAATGACGGCGCAGCCTGGTGGTCGCTCTGCGCCGCAGTTTCCGGTTTCGGCATGGCATTGCTATACCCGAACCTCTCTGCTGCCGTGGCCGACATCTCCCACCCCAACTGGCGCGGCTCGGCCATCGGCATCTACCGCTTCTGGCGCGATCTCGGTTACGGCATCGGCGCGCTCGGATTGGGGATTGCCGCCCACCTCAGCGGCGCGGTGGATGCTGCGTTCTGGTTCGTGGCTGTATCGATGTTTTTGTCTGGAGGAGTTCTCTGGATATTTGGCGAAGAAACGCTTCCGCGAACAAGTCAGCTTGAGTGACGATTCGTCCCGCGCATCAGCCGATACACTCTTTGCCGCTGCCTTTTCCGGCTCGACTTTCATACCGCATACCGGGTCGATAACGCTCATGTCCACCCAGTATTGCCCCTACGCTTCCGATGGTTTGGTGGAACTATCTCCCAACTTGGGAAAGAAGGCTGGCGTGATGGCACGGTAGCGCTCGTATGTATCACCGAACTCGGCTGCCACCTC
>JAYUFR010000129.1:0-5314 GCA_043738625.1 Sterolibacteriaceae bacterium | reverse complement strand
CGTGTCGCGTACTTTTTGATCAAGCTCCACGCCATCTGCCGGCTCATGCCGGCACCGCGCACGGTGACGAAGACCGGGTCGCAGTTGCGGCCCTTGAGCAATTGCGTTCTGCCTTCCTTGAGGTAGCGCGCCAACCACTCGATAGCGACCTCACCGAGCGGCACCAGACGTTCCTTGGAACCCTTGCCGAAGGTGCGCACCACGCCATCCTGCAAGCTCAGTTCAAACAGCTTCAGCCCCACCAGTTCTGACACGCGCAAGCCGGTGGCATACAACAGTTCGATCATGGCGCGGTCACGCAGACCCAGCGGTGTGGTGACATCGGGCGCAGCCAGCATGTCTTCGATATTCTTTTCCGAAAGCGTTTTCGGGAAACGCTCGGCGCGCATCGGTCGCTGAATATTGAGCAGCGGATCGGCGCTGATGCGGCCCAAGTCGAGCAACCAGCGATAAAAACGGCGCAGCGCTGAATGCAATCTTTGCTGGCTGCTGGCCTTGGGTGGGGCGGGTTGCTGGTGGAGGTGGGCGAGGTAGCCGTTGAGTGCAGGCTCGTCGACGCTGTTCAGCGTCTTGCCTTGACCCGCCAGCCAATTCGCAAACAGCGAGAGATCGCTGCGATAGGCCGCCAGCGTATTCTTCGCCAGGCCATCCTGCAGCCAGATTGCGTCGATGAATTCGTCGATCAGCGCCGGGTCAGGCGTGCTCATGGGCCAGCAACCAGCGCTTCACGTCGAGCAAAAATCCGCCGCGTTCGCGCGCAAACCCGCCCAGCGCACCGCCCGCCGCAACCACGCGATGACACGGTACGACCACCGGATAGGGGTTCGAACCGCAAGCCCCGCCCACCGCGCGGGGCCCACTCTTGATACCCGCCGCCACATCGCCGTAGCTGCGGGTTTCGCCAGCGGGAATCGCCGTGATCTGCTGCCACACCCGGCGCTGGAAATGTGTGCCTGCCGGCGCGAGCGGCAACGAAAACTCGAAGGATGAATCCTTCAGGTAAGCATGCAACTGTCGTACGGCCTCCTTCGCCAACAAGGTTTTCGGGGCTACTGCTGCACGCGGTTCGAGAAAGTCGATGGCAGTGATCTCGTCATCGTTGCAGCACACGCCGAGACTGAAACCAGGCGCTGACACCACGGCTTGATAGGTGAAAGTGTTCATGGAAAAAACGGTCGGATGCAGAAGATCGCATTGTCGGCCTGCCAGCGATCTTCGACAAGTGCCGGCTTGAAACTCCGCCATGGAAATAGTTGTCCGCATTTAAACGACACTGCACAGTGACGCTGACAGCGCATGTTGAACAAGAATAAATTCCACGAGGAAAATCCACATGATGAATCGCCGCAAGTGGCTGCAATCGTCAACTCTGCTTGTCGCAGGCACAGCGCTTGGGACGGGACAAACCGCCGAAGCGCGCGTCAAATCACCGGGCGACCACAAGCCGCTGATCGTGATGGTGCACGGCGCATTTCACTGGGGTGGCTGTTTCGAAAAAGTGGCCAATCTGTTGGCGCAAAGCGGTTACCCGGTGGCGACGCCGGACAATCGCAGCCATGGCTACGATGCCACAGTCTATAACGCCATCAAGGACATGGGCGACTATTGTGCGCCGGTGGAGCGCATCGTCGCGACGGCGAAATCGCCGGTGGTGCTGCTTGGCCACAGTCTGGGTGGCGTTACTCTGACTTACCTGGGCGAAAATACCCCAAAAAAATCCGCCGGTTGATTTATCTCACGGCGATCATGTGCCCGAGCGGCGAATCTTTTTTAAGTTACATACCACCCGAGCGGAGTGCCAAATTCGGGTTCCTGCCGATTTTCGACAGCGCCGGTCCGGCGGATGGGGTGACGCTGAAAGTCTCGGATCCGGAATTGGTCCGGTCCGCGTTTTACGCAGATTGCAGCGATCAAGATTTTCACATCGCCATGGCCAATATCAATCCGACCAACTGCCTGGTTCCGCTGCAGTGGAAGTCGACCATCACGCCGCACAGATTTTGTTCGCCCCGCGCACCTATATCGAAACCAGCGAAGACCGCACGCTTCCGCCAGCGCTTCAGCGCCAGTTTCAGACCGATGTGCCGGGGGCTAAGGGGCGCACGCTGGCGGCCAGCCACTCGCCGTTTTTCTCGCAGCCCGAGGTGCTGGCCGATCTGATCATGCAACTTGCCTGAGGTAGCCCTCGTGCGGTGTTATTGCCGCACTTCGCCGTCGCCGAGGACGATCCACTTCTGTGAAGTGAGGCCTTCGAGGCCCACCGGGCCGCGGGCGTGGAACTTGTCGGTGGAGATGCCGATTTCTGCGCCGAGGCCGTATTCGAAGCCATCGGCAAAGCGCGTCGAGGTGTTCACCATCACCGAACTCGAATCCACTTCGCGCAAAAAGCGCATGGCGTGGCTGTAGTTTTCAGTGACGATGGCGTCGGTGTGCTGCGATGAATACTTGTTGATGTGGGCAATGGCTTCGCCCACATCAGCCACGACCTTGACCGAGATGATCGCGGCGAGGTATTCCGCGTAATAGTCCTTTTCCGTGGCCGCCTTGGCCTGCGGCACGAGCTTGCGTGTTTCCTCGCAGCCGCGGATCTCGATCCCGTTCGCCATCAACATCTGCGCGATCTGCGGCAATTGTGTCGCTGCGATCGAACGCGCCACCAGCAATGACTCGGCAGTATTGCAGGTGCCCAGCCGCTGCGCCTTGGCATTCTCGACGATCTTCAGCGCCTGGGCAGGATCCGCCGCATCATCAACATAGACGTGGCAGTTGCCGTCGAGGTGCTTGATCACCGGCACGCGCGCTTCCTTGCTGACGCGCTCGATCAGCCCCTTGCCGCCGCGCGGTACGATCACATCGACATACTGCGGCATGGCGACGAGTTCACCCACTGCGGCGCGATCCGTCGTTTCAATCACCTGCACGGCGGTTTCGGGCAAGCCGGAAGATTTCAATCCGGCGCGAACGCAGGCGGCGATGGCCTGATTGGCACGCATCGCCTCTTTGCCGCCACGCAGAATCGCCGCATTGCCCGACTTGATGCACAGCGCAGCAGCCTCGGCGGTGACATTGGGCCGCGCTTCGTAAATGATGCCGACCACGCCGAGCGGAACCCGCATCCTGCCGACCTGGATGCCGCTGGGGCGACGTTTGAGATCGGTGATCTCGCCCACCGGGTCGGGCAGCGCGGCGACTTGTTCGAGCCCTGCGGCCATCGCCTCTACGCCTTTATCGGTGAGGCTGAGGCGGTCGATCATCGCCGCATCCAGTCCGTCACGTTTTGCTTCGGCGACGTCTTCAGCATTGGCGGCCAGCAGTTCATCGCGGCTTTCGCGCAGGGACTGCGCCATCGCCAGCAGCGCGTTATTCTTGGTGGCAGTTGAGGCCTTGGCAACTTCAGCCGCAGCAGCGCGGGCCGCTTGCCCAATGCCTGCCATATAACTTTTGATGTCCATGGTTTGCCTGGAGTTCCACGTTTGTCTGTGGCGCCATTGTACCGTTCGCAACCGGGTAGTTTTCTGCCGTCCCTGCGTGCCCATGGGCATGGCATCATCGGCAGCCGGTTATTTTCTCGGCCTTAACCCCGTTGACCGATCTGCAACGTTTAAAGCTCCACACCCTCATCGATTGGAGATTTTCATGAAAGCGAAAGCCGTTGTGCCCTTTGTCGCTATGCTGGCCTTTTCCACCCTGGCTCTGGCCGAGGTGGTGACTGAAATGACTTCCACGGCTGCTGACCGCAGTGGCACTGCGGTGACGGTCTATAACGACAACCTGGCCCTGGTCAAGGAACGTCGCAAACTCAATTTGCCCGCGGGCCCGGTGCGCCTGTCGCTGCGCGAAGTATCAGCGCAACTGCAGGCCGAGACAGCCCTGTTGCGCGCGGTGACTGGCAAACCCATCACCCTCATTGAACAGAATTTCGATTTCGATTTGCTCACGCCGCAAAAGCTGCTCGACAAATATGTCGGCCATGAGGTGACGGTGATTCGCACCATTCCATTCAACGGCGTCGAGACGCGCGAGAAAGCCACGGTATTGGCGGCGGGACAAGGCACCGTATTGCGTTTTGCCGACCGCATCGAAACCGGCGTGCCGGGGCGCATTGTCTACGACAGCGTACCGCCCAATTTGCGCGACCGGCCCACGCTCTCGGTGTTGTTCGATGGGGCGGGCGGCAACCAGACTGTGGAGCTTTCCTACCTCACCGGCGGGTTATCGTGGAAGGCCGACTATGTGGCCGAGCTGGCGGCGGACGGCAAGTCGCTCGATCTGTCCGGCTGGGTGACGCTGACCAACAGCAGCGGCGCGAGTTATGACAATGCGAATTTGCAACTGGTCGCCGGCACGGTGAACCGGATGGCGAATCGGCAACCGATGAGCCTGGGCAACATGGTCAAGGAGATGTCTGATCGTGCGGCGCCCGCACCGCGCGAAGAAAGCCTGGCCGACTATCATTTGTACACGTTCGAGCGGCCCACCACCCTGGCGGAAAATCAGACCAAGCAACTAGCCCTGTTATCCGCCAGCAACGTGCCCGCCGAGCGCGAATATCTGCTGGCCGGGGCCGAGTATTACTACCAGAGCCGCTATGACGCGCTGGGTGAAAAGTTGAAGCCTGCGGTGTTCCTCATATTCCAGAACAAGGGTGGCCAGCTCGGCAAGCCCCTGCCCGCAGGCACGGTGCGCGCGTACGCCCGCGACAGCCAGGGCGCCGCTCAATTTGTCGGTGAAGATCACATCGAGCACACGGCGAAAAACGAAACCGTACGCCTGCGCCTCGGCGAAGCCTTCGACATCACTGCCGAGCGCAAACAAACCAACTACAAGCGCATCAATGATCGGGTGGCAGAGACGAGCTATCGCATTGTCATCCGTAATGCCAAGCGCGAAGAGGCGAGCGTCAAGGTGCAGGAACCGCTGCCGGGTGACTGGGAGATCGTGCAGGAAACCCAGAAGCACACCAAGACCTCCGCCCGCACCGCGCAGTGGAATGTCGCCATTCCCGCCGACGGCAGCACGACGCTGGAATACACGGCGCGGGTGAAGTGGTAATGCGGTGGGGTAAATCGCAATCATGATGCGCCTTCTGCTGCTGTGTGTTTTTCTCTCGCTGGCCGCAGGTGTTCATGCAGTAGAGACCAAAGAAAAAAGCGATCTGCCTGGCCCGCCCGCAGTCACCCTTGCCAATATCTGGCGCGGCGACAGCGATCCAACGGGCTACTGGGTCAGCGAAAAGCTGGATGGGGTTCGCGGCTACTGGGATGGCAAACAGCTTCTCACCAAGGGCGGCACGGTCATCAAGGCGCCCGTCTGG
>JAYUFR010000128.1:0-15395 GCA_043738625.1 Sterolibacteriaceae bacterium | reverse complement strand
GACACCTTCTGGCAAATTGTCCGGCAGGTTGGGGCCGGTAAGCAGGATCGCGCGGCGTCCCAATCGTTGCGCGGCTGCAGCCGCATTGGGCCAGAAGTTTTCACCCATCCAGATCGCGGAAGAGCCGAGTGCAAAGACGATGGGCGCATCGCCCGCAGCGAGGAAACTTTCCAGTTCGGTAACGGCGTTCGGGTCTTCGGCCTCGCCGTCATAGACAGGGGCGCCGCAAACTTGTACATGCGCCGGCCAGTCAGGCTGCGGCGTCGCCAGTTGAGGATCGAACAAGGCCAGATTGCGCAATGGAGAAAACTGTCCCTCCATGATGGCGACCAGTTTCGATGGGGGCATTCCAAGTTCCTTGCGTAGTTTACGCAGTGGTCCTTCCCAGCTTCCCATGATGAACCTGAACAGGCCGAACACAAATCGGTGCAGTCCCGGGCCGAAACGATGCAGCCATGGCAGCGCTGCAATAAGCGGTGGGTCGTAAATGGACATGAAACTGAGTGGCGAGAGCACGGTGGCGACCCACGGCAGGTTGCGGCATTGCGCAACCAACGGGAGCGTGACCGTCAGCGGGTGCGAGACCAGCAGATCGGCGCCTTCCGAGGCTTGCAGCAGATCGTCGAAGCTGGCGCGCAAATGCGGCATCACCATGCGCCGGATCAGGTATTCAGGTCCGCGATACAAGTCGAATACTTTTTTGACCAACGCTTCATATTCCCCCATCTCCGTCAGGTTCGGGCGTACTGGTGCGAAAAGTACACCTGACGCCTCAACGAAGATCCGATAGTCTTCACTGGCGGCAACGACCGCCTGATGGCCGCGCCGGGTCAGGGCCCGGGCGATGGCGATGCAGGGATGCAGGTCGCCGAGCGAGCCGAAGGTGGTAAAGACAAAACGGCTCATGAAGAATGGAAGTTATTTGCCGGAAGGCACGTCAGCAGTCCCGCTGGCCAATGCATGCAAGGATGGAAAAAGTGACGGGATCGGACTTTGATCCCGCCAGGTCTTGCAACTACTTATTATTTGCTTTTGCGCTTGGCGGGGGCCTTGGCGGCTACTTCGTACTTGAACGAAAGGCTTACGCGGGCACGGAACAGCACCACGTCACCTTTGTCGACCACCATGTCGAGTTTGGTGATCTCGGCGATACGCAGGTCACGCACACTGCTGTCGGCGGCTTTGACCGCATTCTTCGATGCATCCTCCCAGGAAGTTTTGCTGGTCCCGACGACCTCGATGATTTTGTAGACGCTTTCTTGCATGGTTTTCCTCCGTTGTGTTTTTTTGAAAAAGCATCCCGGCGCCCGCCAGGATGCTCTCAGTCTAGGCGTGTACGCAGCGACACGCAAGAACCTAAGACCCGGTTCCGACTTTCAGCAATGATCAGTCAGATTCCCAAGTGAGCGAGCGCTGCGTCAGCCTCGGTTGCCTTCAGGTTGAAGGCAGGATCCTTGAGACGTCGGGTGATCAGGTCCTTGAAACGCTGGCCCATCTCGCTGGTGCCAAACTCCCCATACTTCCAGGGAAGGGATGCGCCTTTTTGTACCTCGGCACGTTGACCAAGCATGGCAAACCAGCGCGATATCGCAGGGAAGTCGGCGAGATCCTGGCCCTGCCACGCGTGGTATTCGATCCATGGATACCAGGCCATGTCGGCAATCGAATATTCGGCGCCGGCCACGTAAGGCGATATTGCCAGCTGGTCTTCAAGCACCTGGTAGATGCGCCGTGATTCGATGGTGAAACGCTTGATGTCGAAGGGCATCGCGTCTCTGTACATCGTACGATAGAGGTGCGCATTGCCAAGGTACGGCGCATGGCCGACCTGAAAGTTGAGCCACTTCAAGACCTCGTAACGCGCGGCGCCTTGCGTCGGCAGAAAGCGTTCCGCCTTTTCGGCGATGTACTGGAGGATGGCACCGGACTCCCAGATCAATATGGGCGCACCGTCCGGGCCGGCATCGTCGTGCAATGCGGGCAATCTTCCATTCGGGTTTACGGCCAGGAACTCGGGTGAGCGGTTCTGTCCCTGATACAGATCGACGAGTTTGCAATCGTATTGCCAGTGCAACTCTTCCAGCAGAATCGTGACTTTGCGCGGGTTTGGTCCGCCACAGGTGTAAACGGTCAACATGGTCATCCTCCATTGCAGCGATGCTGCGGTTTATAAAAATCAGAATTTCCCCCATCGCCGATTTTGGCGATCGAGATGATCAAGACGCTGGATACTTACCGACATACCGCCGAGGACACGGTCGATTCATCCATCCTCGCGGCACGTATCGAGCCCAGGCGTTCAGCGACGTAGTCACGATCCACCAGCTCCGACTCGAATTCAACCAGCTCCGGTCCGAGTGCATCGCGGGCTGAAATCATGTCAACCGGTTTGCCATTTTCCACAACCGGCACATGTCGAAACCCGCCTTCGAACATCATGTGCAAGGCGTGTCCGAAAGGCTTGGCGGAACTGATCGTCCGCGGGTTGCGGGTCATCACTTCCGAGAGCATGGTTGTCTATGGGTCCCGTCGTTCCGCGATGATGCGGTACAACGCATCGCGTTCGGTGAAGATGCCGACCAGGCGACCATTTTCGACCACCATGACGGTGCCGCGAGACCGCCTTTCTTCATTTCCATTGAGGCCTGAAATACCGAGTTTTCAGGAGCAGCGGTAAAGATTTTTTGCTTGCCAATGATTTGGCTGATGGGTCGTTGCGGCATGATTTTCTCCTCTGAACATCGAATCGAAGTAACTGCCCGGAAGAATATTTTCAACCGGTTGCAACGGTGCGTCAATCGATTAAACAGAATGTGATCCGCCAGCCAAAGAGAATTTCCGCAATGCGCCTAAAGGGGGCAAATGACCTCCGTTTTGCGATGGGAAATCATCATTGATGCAATGCAACAGCAGGTTCCAGTTACGGAATACCGATATTCCCGAATTCAGCTTGTCGCGCCGTCGTCAGCCGACAGCAGTGCGACTTCGAGTTCCCTGCGTCCATGCGGAGAGGCCATGGCGACGACCGTGTAGCCTGGTTGCAGCATGAACTCGATGGGCGGGTTGAACACCCAGTCGGTGCCGGTGCGTACTGCGAGCAACACATAGTCGGCACTGCGCAGTTTCAGGGTGCCGAGTGCACGCGGTTCGAACTCTGCCGGTATCGGGACTTCCTCCACCCGCAGACCGTGGTCGGCGCGCAACATTTCATCGAGGAAGGACACCACATGCGGCCGAATCATGGCCGAGGCAATGCGCATGCCGCCGGTGAAGTTGGGCGAGACGATGGCATCGGCGCCGGCCTTGCGCATTTTTTCGATGTTGCGCACCTCGTTGCAGCGCGCCACGATCCGCACATGCGGCGCAAGCTGTTTGGCAGTGAGGCTGATCATCAGGTTGCGGCTGTCGTCGCCAGTGATGGCGAAGACACCCTTGGCATCCGCGATGTTGGCCTCGATCAACATGTCGTCTTCGGACGCGTCGCCGTGCAGATACAGCAGCCCCGGCCTTTTCTCGGCCTGTGTTTCCAGCGTCTCCTTGCTTTCATCAATGGCGATGAAGTGGCGATTGGTGGCTTCGAGCTCCTGCGCGACATTGCGTCCGACGCGGCCGAAGCCGCACAGGATGTAATGTCCGCGAACCTTCCTGATATGTTTTTCCATTCGCCGTCTCCGCATTGCCGTGTCGAAATCGCTGGCCAGAACCAGCGCCGTCACACTTGAAAAAAAGTAGGTCATCACGCCGATGCCCGAGAAGGCCAGCACCATCGTGAAGATCTCGTGTTTCGGGTTGTGGAAGATTTCCAGCCCGGCGCCGTAGCCGATGGTGGCGACCATCAGGAAGGTCATGTAGAGCGCGTCGATCCAGGTCATGCTGGCGCCGCCGAAGCTCTTGTAGCCGATGGTGCCGGCGACCATCACCAGCGCAAATCCGGCTACCGCAGTGCCGATGGAGCCCCACGCTCTGCGAAAAACTTCGTCGCCGCTTTCGCCGTAGTTCATGTCGGTTGGAATGACGCGCGCCGCCGCCAGGCACGGATCAGATAGATTCGCCAGCCAAGGCGGACGACGCCATAACCGGCCGCAGCCAGCAGGCTCGCCAGCAACAACAGTCCCACCGCCAATGGCATGCCGAGATGGATCATCCACTGGGTAATGTCGCTGATCCATGCAGCAACGTTGCCGGCATATTCCGGCGGCGCCGTGATACGGCCACCCGTGCCACCCAGCGCCAGCTTGCCCAGCTCGAAAGCGACGACATAGAGCGGCACGATGGTGAGCGGATTGGTGTAGAGGGTAGTGACCAGTGCCAGGGGCAGGTTAACCCGAAATACGACTGCAACGATCGCAGCACCCAGCATCTGCAATGGACCGGGGATCAGGCCGCAGAACAACCCGGCAGCCACGGCGCCAGCGGCAGAACGGCGGTTGAGATGCCACAGGCGTGGATGCAACAACGTATTTTGAAAGGGTGCCAGCCAACGATTGCTGCGGATTGCTTCATGGTCAGGGAGGATTTTGCGGAGGTGCTTGCGCATGCGATGATTTTATCCAATGCGGGCACGATCTGGTTTAATCCGGACTTATGTTGATTTCGATCATTGGTTTTGCAATGGGCATCGCCTGGTTGCAGTGGCAGGCCGAGTTACCGCCGGATCTCGCGCTGGCGATGATGGGTATATTGGCGCTGCTGAGTATTTCGCTGGCGGTGGTTGATCGACGCCTGCGTATTGGATTGCCGACCGGCGCTTTTCTGCTGGGCATTCTCTGGGCGACGATGATGGCGCAATGGCGTCTTGCCGATGCGTTGCCTGAGACCAGCGAGGGCCGCGACATTCAGGTTGAGGGCATTATCTCGACGCTGCCGCAACCATTTGAAAACGGCTTGCGCTTCGACTTTGTTGTTGAGCATGCAGCGCTGCCGGTGCCGCAACACATCTCGCTGGCGTGGTATCGCGGTTTCCGTCCGCAGGACGAGCCTGATGATGGCGGGGTCGCAGAAGTCCACGCTGGCGAGCGCTGGCACTTCACCGTGCGCCTCAAACGACCCCACGGCAACCTCAATCCCAACGGTTTCGATTACGAGGCCTACCTGTTTGAGCAGGACATCCGCGCAACGGGTTATGTGCGCGCCAATCCCGGCAATGTTCGCCTGCAAGCCTTCGTGTCTTCCGCCGGCAATTGGGTGGAGCGATTGCGCGAACATATCCGTGACCGTTTTCTGTCGACGCTTGGTGACGCGCCTTACGCCGGCATCCTGGTGGCGCTGACGGTCGGCGATCAGCGTGCCATCGACAGCGGCCTGTGGCAGGTGTTCAGTCGCACCGGGTTGACGCATCTGATGAGCATCTCCGGCCTGCATATCACCATGGTGGCGGGCCTCGCCTATTGGCTTAGCGGTTTTCTGTGGCGCCGTTCGGCGTGGCTGCCGCTGCGCTTGCCGGCGCAGCAGGCGGCGGCGCTGGGCGGTCTGCTGGTGGCGTTTGCTTATTGCGTGTTGGCCGGTTTCGCCGTGCCGGCCCAGCGCACGCTCTACATGCTGGCAACCGTGGCGCTGGCCATGATGATCCGGCGCACGCTATCGGCGCGACATTCGCTGAGCGTTGCGCTGCTGGTGGTGTTGCTGCTCGATCCGTGGGCGGTGCTCGCCGCCGGGTTCTGGCTGTCCTTCGGGGCTGTCGCCTTGTTGTTCACCATCGGCAGCGGGAGGCTGGCTTCCGGCCACTGGCTGGTGCAGTGGGGGCGTGCCCAGTGGGCGATGACGGTCGGCATGATTCCCTTGCTGCTGATGTTGTTCCAGCAGTTCTCGCTGGTGTCGCCGCTGGCGAATGCGGTGGCGATTCCCGTCGTCAGCTTTGTCATCACGCCTCTCGCGTTGCTGGCGACGTTGCCGGGATTGGCGTTTTTGATGTGGCCGGCGCACTGGATCACGGCGCAGTTGATGGCACTGATTGAGTTCCTTGCCGCCACGCCATGGGCCGTCTGGCAGCAACACGCGCCGCCATTGTGGGCAACCGGCGTGGCGCTGCTGGGGTCGCTCTGGTTGTTGTTGCCGCGCGGTGTTCCGGCACGCTGGGTGGGTCTGGTACTGTTTCTGCCGCTGCTGTTTGTTTTGCCATCACGCCCCAACGCAGGCGATGCGCGGGTGACGGTACTTGATGTGGGGCAGGGCCTTGCGGTCCATGTACAAACCCGTGAGCACGACCTGATCTTCGACACCGGGCCGGCGTTCTCGCCCGACGCCAACAGCGGCAATCGCATCATCGTGCCGTATTTGCGCGCCGCTGGCGTTCGCCATCTTGACGGGCTGGTGGTGAGCCATCAGGACAAGGATCACTCGGGCGGCGCCGAATCGCTGCTGGAGTCGCTGCCGACCGACTGGCTGTTGAGCTCGCTGCCCGACGATTACGCGTTGTCTGCCGCGCCGCTCAAACGCATTCATTGCAGTGATGGCCAGCGCTGGAATTGGGACGGCGTAACGTTTACGGTGCTGCATCCGCTTGCTGCGCGCTATCTTGAGCCGACCTCCAAAACCAATGACATGAGTTGTGTGCTGCGGCTGGTAACGACGTCGGGTGCGTTGTTGCTGCCGGCGGACATTGAAGCGCGCGATGAAGGTGAGCTGCTGGATCGGCACCGCAGCGAACTCAAGTCCGACGTGATGCTGGCGCCGCATCACGGCAGTCGCACTTCGTCGACTACCGAGTTCGTGCAGGCGGTGGGCTCCCGTATTGCAGTGTTTCCGGTGGGCTATCGCAACCGCTTCGGCCATCCCAAGGATGATGTGGTCGCGCGCTATCGCGCGGCGGGGGAGCAACTGCTGCGTACCGACCGCGATGGCGCGATCAGCTTTGTTTTCAATTCCGGAACAATAGCGGTAACGACAGAGCGTGCCAGCCGCCGCCGCTATTGGCATGGTCGCTAGATGCTAGACTCGCTTCCTCCGCTTCACTCCAACTCCCATGTCCCTGCCTGCTCTGTTGCAAAGATTCCTCACCCCAAAAATGCCGCCGATGCGCGAGCGTTCGGTACAGTGCATCGGGCTGCATGGCCTGCATCGCATGGCGTATCTGGAGTGGGGCAATCCGCACAATCCCCGTGTGTTGATTTGCGTACACGGGTTGACCCGCAATGCCCGTGACTTTGACTTTCTCGCCCAGGCGCTCGCCGCCGACTATCGCGTCATCTGCCCCGACGTGGCTGGTCGCGGTCGCAGTGAGTGGCTGAAGTTTCCGGACGATTACGCGCTGCCGCTCTACGTCAGCGACATGGTGACGCTGATCGCACGGCTCGATGCCGACAGTGTCGATTGGGTCGGCACCTCCATGGGCGGGTTGATCGGCATGCTGATCGCGGGGCAGGCCGGCAGCCCGATCCGGCGCATGGTATTGAACGATGTCGGTCCGCTGATCACCGGTGCATCCCTGCAGCGCATTGCCGAATACGTGAGCAAGACGCCCGTGTTTGCGGGCATGGAGGACGCGGAAAAATATATCCGTACCATTTGCGCGCCGTTCGGTCGCCTGACCGATATCCAATGGCGCCATATGGTGGTCAATGGCGTGCGACAGCGTTCCGATGGGCAGCTGGAGTTGAGCTATGACCCGGCCATCGCGGAACCTTTTCGCAAGTCTTTTCTCTCTGTGGATGTGGACCTGTGGCCGGTCTATGATTTGATCCGCAGCCCGACGCTGGTGTTGCGCGGTGCGTTCTCCGATGTTCTGAGTGCCGATACGCTGGCGCAAATGGCGCAGCGCGGGCCGCATGCGCGCACGCTGGAAATTCCCAATGTTGGCCATGCGCCAGCACTGATGAACGAAGAGCAGATTGCGACGATCAGAGCGTTTTTACTGGCTGCCTAGTCATTGCAAGCAGTGCAGTGCCAACCTGGAAACGAAGAGGGACGCGATGAAGTTTGTTGTTGGTCTGGCGGTGGGACTGTTCATATCAATCACCGCAACTGCACTCGAAACAGGAAAGCCGGCGCCGCCCATCACGGCCAAGCTGCTCAATGGCGAACAGTTCTCGCTTGAGTCGGCCAGGGGCCAGGTGGTGGTGATCAACTTCTGGGCGACGTGGTGTGCGCCCTGCCGCAAGGAGATGCCGGCCCTTGAAGCCTACTACCGCAAGCATCGTGACGCCGGGCTGAAGGTCATCGCGGTCAGCATGGACAGCGGCTTCAGTCAGGCCAGCGTGCGCGAATTCATGACGGACTACAGCTTTCCCGCAGCAATGCAACGCGATGCGGACTTTGCCGGCTATGGGCGCATCTGGCGGATTCCACTGACCTTTGTGGTCGACCGCAAAGGCATTTTGCGCCGCGATGGTTTTGCGGAAGAGGCTGGGATAGATGAAGCCGATCTTGAAAAAACCGTAACGCCCCTGCTCAAGACAAAGTAACCGACACGCGCTTCACATCGTGTAGTGCATGCCGAACGAAACCGAGTAGCGCGGCTGAATCTGGAAGCCATTGACCCGCTGGTATAGCGGTACCTGAATAAACCCATAGGCCTGAATCTGCTTGGTCAGACTCAAGGTTGCGCCAGGACTGAGATGGATCAGGGTAGCGCCGCTGTTGGCGATGTCGGCATTGGCGCCGGCTTCACGGCCCTCGATCCTGGCATTGATCTGGATATGTGGCGTGAAGGTCGTGCTCGCGGCATAGCGTACGCCGAAGTTCAAATTGAGCCCGGTACTGGGTCGAAAATCCTCCTTGCGGTTCAGCGGCTGCTGGATCAGCGCCTGCCCGAAATAATCCCAGTTGCGACTCAGGTTGCCGAAGCGGTAGGCGCCGATCAACAAGTCGGTGGTGCCGGTGCCCGGCTGCAGGCCGCGGTCGATCGGCGTGCCGGTTTGCGGGCCGCCGCTGAATTTTTCATGGAGTTCGCCGGTCGGCAGTTTCAATCCGAACTGCAGGCCGGTGCTGCGATCCTCTGAAAAACCCTGATAGCGTCCGACCACGCGAACATCGCCGATGCTGCGCGTGTGCGAAGTCGTGATGTCGGTATCGCCGCCGGCAATCGTGGTGTGGAAGCGGTCGAAGTAGGGCAATTGCACATTGACGCCCCAGTCGCGGTTCGGGCTGTAGTCGATGGCGACGTCGAGATTGCGATTGATGGTCTTCTGTTGAATCTCCTCGGCCGGGTCCATCGAACCGCGGTCGAATTTGTGCGTGCCTGAGCGCATCTGGTCCTGATTGAAATAATCGTAGCGGACATCAAGGCGAAAGCCGGAATCTGTTGAATATCCCTGGGCGGTCCAGTCAGAACTCAAGCTGCAACCACAACTGGAGCAGGCCAGCGTAGGCGCTGGAATAAGAAGTGCTGCAGAGAGCAGGGCGAGGGCGAATGGGTTCACGGAAACGGAATGCATGTTCAAGGGAGTGACTCCTGCGAGTGATTGCAACTGGTGCCGGAAATGCAAAGGTTCGACATATTAGGCAATCGCAAGCGGCGGGGGAAGTGACATTTTGTCGCAGGGGGCATGATGGGCCTTGTGCCGGGCGCCAAACGCCGCCGGGCTTCTGCTAACATCAATCGCGTGTGCACTCGCGAAGAGGTTTGCCAATGAAGTGTTATGTCAGCGTATTGGCATTTTTTCTTGCGGCGGCGGCACATGCTGATTGCTGCAATTCACCACCGGCGCCCTCCGCGCCCCCACCCGTATCTCCTCCGCCGACTGCACAAGGGTCGCCTTCATTCTGCCTTTACGAAGTGTCTGTCGATGACAGCGGCAAGCGGAAATGGATCAACCTTGGCATTGTTCAGTACATCGACTTGAACCGCAGCGACCTGAGGGTTTATTACGGCGGCGGGAATTTCGGTGGCGGCTACGAAGTCAAGGTTGCGGTGGCAAGCGCCGCTGAAGGTTTGGCACTCCTTGACCGCATGCGGCAAGCGGCGGCGGCTTGCCGTTAGCCCTGCTGATTGTCCGCTTAGTCAATCCTCATTTAAGGGATCGAATTCGACGCAAAGCGGACTATCGGTAGCCTCTTTCGGGAGCACCTGTTTCTCAGCTAAAACGACCAGTCGCAATCCTCGCGAGTACAATTCTTATAAAGCGATCTCGTTGGTCGTGCAACTTATGGGATATCCGCGTGGCCGAAAATGAAGAAGATTATTTGCGTCAATGTTTGGGGCAAAGCGTTGGTCCCGTTTGTCAGCAATCGATTACCAAAAAATTTGGCAGTGGTCAGATCAAGGATGGTGTGTTCTGTTCTCTGGATTGCTAGGGGAAATGGCATAAGGCATTGCTGATGCGACGACATCAAGATCGAGTTGGGAAGGAAAGTTTAGATGAGTGACGTAATGGAGAAGACCAACGTACCGGCGGGTTCAAGTTCGATACCTGCTTCACGTACGGGCGACTATACCGGGATATTCCCCAGCCAGAAGATCAGGGAAATGCTTGGTAACGGCGACATCAAGGCGGTGTTGAGACCCATTGACGATGATCAAGTACAGCCAGCTAGCATTGATCTGCGGCTCGGCGATTATGCTTACCCGGTAGTTACGAGCTTTCTTCCCGGCAAGGGAATGAGCGTGCGCGACAAAATGAAACAGCTTGACGACCGGTTTGACGACTTCAAGATTGATCTCCGTAACGGCGCTGTTCTGGAAGAGGGGCGAATATATGTTATTCCCCTCTTGGAAGCCATTAATTTGAGAAGTGAGGTAGCCGCTTTTGCCAATCCAAAGAGTTCAACGGGGCGACTAGATATTTTGACGCGTTTGATTGCCGACGGTGCCACCGCTTTCGACCAGGTAAGAGAAGGCTATAAGGGTGACCTCTACATAGAAGTCGCGCCGCGCAGTTTCAGTGTGCTAGTCAAAACCGGCACCCGTCTGAACCAGCTAAGGTTTCGTCGCACACGAGGAGAAGAGGCGAAGCCGATTGCGTCTGCGGACTGGAAACTCCTTCTCGATGGAGGACAGATCGTAGATTCCAGCGATCATGAGAAAGAGCTGAGGTCAATCAGAACTGGCGTATTACCTTTCACAGTAGATTTGAAAGGCTGCGGCGAAGACGATAACTTGATTGGATACCGCGCAAAAAAACATGCCAAGCGAATTGATCTGGAGAAACGCGATTATGATCCGCTCGATTTCTGGGAACCGATTCATTTCCACAAAACGTCTTCGCTGATATTGGCCCCTGACGAATTTTATATTCTCATGACGAAAGAAGCGATCGCGGTGCCGCCGGATTATGCTGCAGAGATGTTGCCATACGACACTCGCGCTGGTGAATTCCGCGTTCACTATGCCGGGTTTTTTGATCCGGGATTTGGTTGGAACGCCGAGACAAATAAAGCAGGAAGCAGTCGGGGAGTTTTGGAAGTGCGTTCGCACGAGGTCCCTTTTCTGCTTGAACATGGACAGACGGTCGGTTGGCTTCGCTATGAGCGTATGGCAGCTCGACCTCAACTGCTCTATGGTCAAGACTGTAGCTCGAATTATCAGGGTCAAAGCCTTAAATTAGCCAAGCAGTTCGCGCAACTGCATAGGTAGTCCTTCTGACGGCAGATTCTCAGGCCGGCGGTACTTCGCTATCGAGCGGCTTCCACGCCCCCTGCTGCAACACCTCAAGCGGCTGAAAGCGCGCCTTGTAGCCCATCTTGCGGCTCTCCCTGATCCAGTAACCGAGATACAGATAAGGCAAGCTCAGATGCTGGCATTGGCCGATTTGCCAGAGGATGGCATAAGTGCCATAGCCGGCATGGCCCAGCGCCGGATCGTAATAGGTATAGACCGACGAGAGCCCGTCGCTGAGGACGTCGATGATGCAGACAATGCACAGCCTGCCGTTGTCGCGAAACTCGATGAGCCGGCTGTCGACCTGGGTTTGCAACAGGAACTGGGCGTACTGCTCGCGGCTGTCGCGGTCCATCCCGCCGCCTTCGTGGCGTTCGATCTGGTAACGCAGGTAGAGCTGGTAATGCTCTTCGTTGAACACCAGCGGTCGTTCCACAGCGACCAGATGATTGTTTCGCGCGAGTGAGCGGCGCTGGCTGCGGGTGGGCGCGAAGTGCTCAACCGGCACGCGCACCGGCTGGCATTCCTGGCAGGTGTCGCAGTGCGGCCGATAGGTGAACACGCCGCTGCGGCGAAAGCCGGCGCGCACCAATTGGCCGTAGGTTTCGGTATCGATGAAGTGGGTCGGCGTGGCGACCTGCGAGCGCGCCAGACGGCCGGGAATGTAGGAGCAACCGTACGGTGCCGTGGCGTAGAAGTTCAGCAGCGGAAACTGCGGCAGGTCACGCGAACTCATGCCGCGCTCCCGCGAAATGCATGCAGCACTTCGTCAACCGGCCACTTGCCGGCCGATTCGCCTTGCGCCACGAGCAGATCCAGCGCGGCGATGAATGCGTGGCGGGGAATGGTGCGTGCTCCAAGAGAGGCGAGGTGTGCGGTTTCCATTTGGCAATCTATTATGCCGAAACTATGCCGGGTTAACCGTCGACAGAGGTGGGCGAATGCGATTTTTGATGCGTTAGTGCGACACGAGAACATCGACTCGCCGAAGAATGCGCCACCGCTGGCAATGCCGTAAAGACCGCCGACGAGCTCTCCTGCGACCCACGTTTCCACACTATGCGCATAGCCCAGCGCATGCAGCTTGAGGTAGGCGGCCTGCATGTCGGGATTGATCCAGGTGCCGGGCTGTCCATGGCGCGGCGTGTTGGCGCAGTGGCGGATAACTTCGGCGAATGCACTGTCAAGTTTTACCTCGTAGTCGGCATTGCGCAGCGTGCGCGCCAGCGAGCGCGAGATTTTGAAATCACCAGGAACCAGCACCATGCGCGGATCCGGGCTCCACCACAGGATGGGGTCGCCGGTCGAATACCAGGGGAAGATGCCGTGGCGATACGCCTCGATCAGGCGTCGCGGAGAAAGGTCGCCACCGGCGGCGAGCAAGCCGTTGGGCTCGCGCAGCGCAGTCTGCGGATCGGGAAAAATGCAGTCACGGGGCAGCCAGGGAATCAACGCAGCCATCCACCGCTACATGCGCTCATGCCTTTGGAGCGCGTACCTCACCCCAACCGGTCAGGGCTTGGCCGCAGAATTCTCGGACTGGGCAAGCAGTTGGTCCAGGCTTGGCAGATCCTCGGGCTTCAATTCAAAGCCGGATGGCGCGAACCACGCCCGTTGCAGCAGCAGGAATTTCTTCTGACGCTCGATGATCAGCAGGTCCAGCGCGCGCTCATGGGGTTTGTCGATCGCGGCAGAAACGGCGGACGCAATCAGTTCGCGCAAGCGCCGGGCGACGATCAGATAATCCTCGATTTCGGCTTCGGGACGACGCAATTCGGCCTTGCCGCCGCTTTCCGCTGCAGCCAGTTGATCGCGCAGGGCTGTCTGATCGGCGCCAACCATGGCGCGTACTTCGGCGGCGAAGCCGATGTAGTTTTCCAGTTCGAGCCGATGGTAGCGTCGCGCATAGGGCAGCCGCTGCTTGGCGAAATCGAGCGTGGCGATCGCGAGGTGCAGTTGCTCGACGACGTGCTTTTCGCCGTTCTGCAAAGCCGGTGCGACGACCTCGCGCAGGGCGCGCAGCGACACCTGCAATTGGGTATCGAACAATGGCATCATTTGAGAATTTCCTCGAAATAGTCGCGCAGGTCGGACAGGCTCGGGAAGCCGATGCCGATCACGTAGTTCAGCAATACATCCTGGTGCGTCTTGGCGCCGTAGGACGCGCGCGCCGAAGCGCCGAGAATCAGGACCATGACAAGGTAACGGTTGAGCACCCCGTAATAGCGCAGCCGTTCGGGATCGACCTTGAGCCCGGAGGCCTTCTCGTAGGCGGCGAACAGTTCATCGGCGGGCATCATGCCGGACGACAGCGGTGTCTTTCCGTCCTCGGCCAGGTGCTGGAAGCTGACCATCGTCGCGTAAGTCAGATCGCGGTGCCGGTCGCCCAGCACGGCACCTTCCCAGTCAAGCCAGGCGGTGATCTCGCCCTGGTCTTCGTTGAACAGGAAATTGCCGTTGCGGTAATCGCCATGTACCAGCGAGACGTGATCAATGGGCGGCGCATGCTTTATCAACCACTTGTAAACAACTTCCATGAGCGGCTCTTCCTCCAGCCGGTCCTCTTCCCAAAGTCTGCGTAGCGCGTTCACCTGTTTGATGACGGCCTCGTTCGAGCCGACCTTGGGCCGATCGAAGCTTTCCATCACGGTCAGTTGGGTGGTGTCCATCTGGTGGAGCCTGGCCAGCAGACCGACAAATTGCGGCGCCAGCTTCTTGCGCAATTCTGGCCCGTAATTCTGGCCGAGGCCCGAGACTTTATTGGCATCGTTGGAAGGCTTGGCCACGCCACTGCAAAAGCTGTAGATGATGCCCGGGTAGGGCAGGAACTTCGCCTCGGCGTCGATCCAGTAGGGGATGGGCGCCGGGATCACGCCTTCCACCGCCTTCAGCACCTGGAATTCGCGGCGGCGACTGGATTCGGTTACCGAAGCGGCAGGCTCCATGCGCAGCACCAGGCGGGTCGTGACGTCGTTGCTGCCCTTGCCGGGTCCGCGCCAGTGCAGCACGAAGATCATCTGCAGCTTTGAAGCGCCGCCCGAAAGCCATTTGGCTTCGGAAATTTTCACGTCATAGCCGACATTTGCCGAGATCAGTTTTTCGGCGCCAGCGGCCAGGTCTTCCAGCTTGACCTGCTCAAATCCGGGGCCATTGCGGCGCTGCATTTTCCGCGTGTATACGACATCGACCTCCTTCTCTGTTGGAAAGCGTGCGCGTACGCTGTCGATGAAGGACTGGTCGGGGTGTTCCCTGATATCGCTTTTGGCGAGTCGATCGAATGCACTCATGGTTTCTCCGCAATGATTAATCAGCAAACTCGTCGGCCATTCCCTTTGACAGGAAGCCGTTGCCGCAAAAGTCGGCGATGTGGCTATAACCGGTGCGGCCGTCGCACTCCCACCGCATCAGGGTCTGGAACCCGGCGCTGGCCGGATTGAAGCTGTACCACGGCGCGCCGGCGATGGTCGTGCCGCGGGCCACGTAGGTCTTGCCCTGGTCGTCCTTGAGTTCAACCGTGGCGGCGGTGACCAGCATGTCGAGCCGCTGCGCCGTCATCGACGCCGAGACGATGGGCCGCCGCTTTCCCTTGCTGGCGATATAGCCGTAGTTGAAGGGGCCATAGACCACTTCCTTGTTCTTGAAACCCAGGCCCAATACGAAGAAGGCGCTGAAGTCGTCGTCGAGATGAATATGAACCCAGGTTGCGCCCTTGTTGCCCCAATCGTTGCGTGGCCCCCAACTTTTATTGGTGCCTTCAACGCAGTCGATTTTGTATTTCTTGCCGCACAACATGAGTTCGCCAGTGACATGTCCCTTGCCTTCAAGGTGGCCGGTGTTCCAGCCGTCGTAGCCTTTGACCTTG
>JAYUFR010000127.1:0-5318 GCA_043738625.1 Sterolibacteriaceae bacterium | reverse complement strand
TGGGCGCATCGCAAGCCGTGATGAAAACCACCAAGAGCCGGGATGGAGAACCGGCACTCAAGCCGGACTTCTGATCCATGGCTGTGAGGCTTTCTAAGTTGACGCCGGGCCTGCTCCTTCGGCCCACAGGCATTTGCCTTTCGACTCTTTCACAATCTCCGTCAGCACTCGCTGATGATCGATCAGTTCCGCGTCGCTGGCCCGCAACACCTTGAGCGGCGGTCGATCCGATACGGCGCCAAAAGCGAGCTCGTTCGCCGGCGTATCGAGATCCATGACCAGACTTTCCTGCCCGCGCGTGAGCGCCAGATACACCTCGGCCAGCAGTTCCGCATCGAGCAAGGCGCCGTGCAATTGACGGCTGGAGTTGTCGACCTGATATTCGCTGCACAGGGCGTTGAGCGAATTCTTCTTGCCCGGTCGCAATTCGCGCGCCATGCGCAGCGTGTCGATCACGCCAGTGCACGCTTGGTCCAACGTTCCCTTGTCGATCAGGTGCAGTTCGTTGTTGAGAAAGCCGGTGTCGAAGGGGGCATTGTGGATGATGAGTTCGGCGCCCTGAATGAATTCGAACAGTTCGGTGACAATCTCGGAAAACTTTGGTTTGTCGGATAGAAACTCGCGGGTGAGGCCGTGCACCGCCTGCGCGCCGGGATCAATATCACGCTCGGGATTGAGGTACTTGTGAAAGCGTCGGCCACTCAGCCTGCGTCCAACCAGCTCGACGCAACCGATTTCGATGACGCGGTCGCCGAGGCGATGCTCAAGGCCGGTGGTTTCGGTATCGAGGACGACTCTTCTCATGGCATTCGATTAAAGATAAGTGCACCCACAAAATTCAACATTATTTTCTCGACGTTTCCACGCCACGTCGCGCCAAAGCATCGGCGCGTTCGTTGTCGACGTGGCCGGCGTGACCCTTGACCCAAAACCACTCGACCTGGTGACGGGCCGCCTCGCGCTCCAGCATCTGCCACAGGTCGACATTCTTCACCGGCTTCTTGTCGGCGGTCTTCCAGCCGCGCCGCTTCCAGCCGGAGATCCATTCGGTGATGCCTTTTTGCACGTACTGTGAGTCGGTGTGAACCCTCACCCGCATTTCGCGCTTGAGCGCACGCAAGCCTTCGATCACGGCCATCATTTCCATGCGGTTGTTGGTGGTGGCCGGTTCGCCGCCGAACAACTCTTTTTCCTGGTCGCCCAAACGCAGCAGCGCGCCCCAGCCGCCGGGGCCGGGATTGCCGCTGCAGGCGCCATCGGTGTAGATGTCCACGGTGGAAATGTCCATGGTCTCTTCGCTCATTGTTCGATCCGCTGGGTAACCGTGGCCAATGCCCTGGCCTTGATTTTTCGATCATGCCACGGCGCCGCCAGCAAGCGCATGCCGTGCTGCCGCTTGATGCCCTGGATGACATACACTGCGCCGGCGAACGGCCACCAGCGGTCGCCGGCCAGCTCCATGAAATTGAAACGGCGCAGCCATTTTTCCTGGCCCACCGGCGGGGCATAGCAACCAAACGCGCCGGCGCGCGTTTCAAAACCGAGCAGCGCGAACCAGTCCTTCAGCCGCAACACGCTGATGTAACGGCCATTCCACGGCGCATCAGATGAGCGGCGGCGGATGCGCCGGTTCAGCCCCCACAGGCTGAAGGGATTGAAACCGGTCACCACCACCTGCCCTTCCGGCACCAGCACGCGCTCCACTTCACGCAGGATGCGGTGCGGGTCGGCATCGAACTCAAGCACATGCGGCAGCACCACCAGATCGAGACTGTTGCTGGCGAATGGCAGATGATGAAAATCGGCGATAGTCTCGACACTCGCGCGCGGCGCGCAACGAAAGCGGAACGGCATGCGGTTGCCGCGCAGGTAATCGTGCTCAGGCAAGCCAATCTGTACCGCATTGAAACCGAAAATGTCGGTCAACAGCTGATCGTGTCTGCTCATTTCCCACAGCAAAACGTATTGCCCTTGTGGTGTGTTCAACCAGTTTTCAAAAAGTGGAATTGACATCGCGGGCCGGTTGGAGAAGACTGTATCGATGGAAACCACTTTCGTTCGTGCCTTCAAGGACAACTATATCTGGGTACTGCGCCACAAAGGCTTTGCCGCCGTGGTCGACCCGGGTGACGCTGCTCCGGTGTTCGACTACCTGGCAGCCAGCGGTGACCGGCTTTGCGCCATCATCGTCACCCATCACCATCCCGACCACATCGGCGGCGTAGCCGCGTTGACGGCGCGTTTCCCGGTGCAGGTGTTCGGCCCTGCGGCTGAAAACATCAGCGAAGTCACGCACTCCGTGAAACCCGGCGACCACATCCGCATCGCTGAACTTGATGCCGATTTCGACGTGATCGATGTTGGCGGCCACACGCGCGGACACGTGGCTTATTATCGCCCAAACACCCTGTTCTGTGGCGACGCGCTGTTTACTTTCGGCTGCGGCCGATTGTTCGAGGGCACTCCCGAGCAGGCTTGGCATTCGTTATCGCGCCTCGCGGCACTTCCATCGGAAACCCGTGTCTACTGCGCTCATGAATACACCAGCAACAACCTGCCCTTCGCCCTGATGGTGGACCCGGACAACCCCGCATTGCATGCCCGCCGCGCGCGCCTGGAACCCTTGATTGCCGCTGGCATACCCACAGTGCCGAGCACGTTGGGCGAGGAGCTGGAGACCAATCCCTTCCTGCGCTGCAATGAACCGGCGTTGATCAAGTCTGCAAGCCGCCATCGCGGCGCCCCGGTGAGTGCTCCCATTGAGGTATTTGCAGCTTTGCGCGAATGGCGCAACAAATTTTGACGCTTGCGATGCGGCATGCGGACTGGAATTTTCCTGCCGCAAAAACTGACGCGAGCGTGATTGACCGGTGTTGACTCCTCCGTTACCATCGTGCCCCAAGCAGCGCAGGCCGCTTTCTTTCCTTGCAAGCTTGCCCGCAAAATTCCTGCGCGCCGTTTCGCTGTTGATGCTTGCGCTGTTATGCGTCGCGTCCTGGTCCGCAAACGCAGCGCCCGGACCGCAGATGACCATTGCGCAGCCCGAGACACTTGTACCTGCTCCGCTACCTTCCAGTGATGTGGGCAATTCACCACCGATCGAAATCAATGACGATCTGCCGCCGATTCCCACCATCGATCTGACCAGCCCTCCGGACGATCTGTGGCAGCGTGTACGCAATGATTTCTCCATGCCCAATCTCGACAGCCGGCTGGTCGCTGATCGTCAGGCCTGGTACCTGAACCGGCCGAAGATGTTGCAGGAGATTCTTGGACGCAGTCGCCGCTATCTCTACTACATCGTCCAGGAACTCGAAAAACGCGGCATGCCCAGCGAACTGGCGCTGCTGCCGATGGTGGAAAGCGCATTCAATCCGCTCGCCTACTCATCCGCCAAGGCACTGGGCATCTGGCAATTCATTCCGTCGACCGGAAAAACCTATCGACTCGAACAAAACTGGTGGCTCGATGAGCGCCGCGACATCGTTGCCTCCACCGGCGCTGCACTGGATTATCTGCAAACCATTTATGAAATGCAGGGCGACTGGCACCTCGCGCTGGCGTCCTACAACTGGGGCGAGAATGCGGTGGCGCGCGCTGTCATAAAAAATCGCGCCAAGGGTCTGCCGACCGACTACCAGCACATCAACATGCCGGGCGAGACGCGCTATTACGTGCCCAAGCTGCAGGCGCTGAAGAACATCATCGCCAATCCGGGAGCCTTCGGCATCAAGATCGAGCCCATTCCCAACCGGCCTTATTTCGGCACTGTCGAAAAACCGGCGACGATGGACGTGTCGACTGCGGCATCGCTGGCGGAAATTCCGGTCGGCGAATTCATTGCGCTCAACCCGGCCTACAGCCGGCCGGTCATTCCGGACAGTTCGGATTCACCGCTGGTGCTGCCGGCCGACAAGGTCGCGGTATTCATTGCCAATCTGGAGCGCCACGAAAGCGAGGAAAAACCGCTCTGCGTCTGGCATACACGCGTTCTCAAAAATGGCGAACGGCTCGATGGCATTGCTGCGGAGCACGGATTGACATTGGCCCACCTGAAACAGATCAATAGCATCGGGCCGCGCACCAAGGTCCGTCCGGGATTCAACCTGCTGGTGCCGGACAAGAATGCGGAAGGTGTTCCCGCATTGTTACTCGCCCGGTTGCCGGTGACGCCCGAATCCACAGGCCCGCTGCGCGGTAAAAAAGGCAAGAGAGCGAAAGGACGTGTTGCAAAGACGCATGGCGTCGCCAAAGGATCCGCTGCAACGTCAAAAAAACCAGTTAAAAAAATCCGCAAAACTGGAGCGTAATCGCCGGTTACTGGCCGGGATACAAGTGACAGCGCACCACCCGCGTTGCCGACAGTTGTGTTTGCTCCGGGTAGTCGCGTTTGCAGACATCCATCGCCTGCGGACAACGCGGATGAAAATGACAACCCTGTGGCGGATTTGAAGCCGACGGCATATCACCCGGCACCGTCAGCACTTCCCTTTTCTCGCCATCTATATGCGGTACGGCCGCAATCAGCGCTGCGGTGTAGGGATGTTTCGGGTCGCGCAGCACTTCTTCGGTGGTACCGGATTCGACGATGCGACCCAGATACATCACCGCCACATGGTCGGCCAGATAATCCACCACCGCGATGTTGTGAGTGATGAACAGGTAAGCCAATTGCAGGCTGGCTTGCAGGTCACGCAACAGATTGAGAATTTGTGCCTGGACCGACACATCGAGCGCACTGGTTGGCTCGTCACACACCAGCAGTTGCGGACTGACCGCCAGCGCACGGGCAATTGCAATACGCTGGCGTTGTCCGCCGGAAAATTCGTGGGGAAAACGGCTCGCCATTTCCGGCGCCAAGCCTACCCGCTGCATGAGCTCCGCAACTTGTGCCGGATGGTCGCCGGGCAATTTCATAGCCGCCATGCCCTCGGCGATGACGTTGCCCACGCGCATGCGCGGGTTGAGCGAGGCATAGGGATCCTGGAATACCATTTGCGCAGAGGCGCGGACCGTCCGCAATGCTTTGGGGGTCAGCGTGGTCAACTCCTGCTGATGCAGGCGCACGCTGCCCGCGGTCGGTTTGACCAGTTGCAGGATTGCCTTGCCCACCGTGGTCTTGCCGCAACCCGATTCGCCAACCAGCGCCAGCGTCTTTCCCTGATCCACAACCAGCGACACACCGTCCACCGCGCGCACATGGCCGACGGTGCGTTGCAGGACGCCGCGGCGGATGGGGAAGTGAACCTTGAGATCGGTCACTTGTAGCAGTGAGGAGTGAGGCGTGAGGAGTGAGGAGGAACACTCTGCCGCAGGCG
>JAYUFR010000126.1:0-5373 GCA_043738625.1 Sterolibacteriaceae bacterium | reverse complement strand
CGGCATCGCATTCGGGCAGGCCGTCGCCGGCCAATGGCGAGAAAAAATGTAGATCAGCGCCGAGTTGACGCAGGGTGTCGATATTGGCCGGGTAGATAAAACCAAACGCGGTATCGCGGGCGATGGCGATGCTGCGGCCGCAGAGCAGCGGTGCCAACACCGGCGCGGCAGCGACGCCAAATTCCACCGCCGGCGGCAGGTCAGCTACCGCCGTGGCGGCGAGACGATCCGCCAGCAGATCGAGGCGCTGTTGCAGATCGACAATCTCATTGGCCTGCAGCAATCCAAGATGGCGCTCGGGCAAGGCCGCAGCGGCTTCGTTGCCGAGCGCGCCGTACCAGCCCATGCCGGATGGCAGACTGTCCTTCAACAACTCGGCGTGATAAGGGCTGCCGACACGGTTGGCCAACACGCCGGCAAACGGCAGTCCGGCACGATAAGTGGCGAGTCCGTGCGCGACAGCGCCAAAAGTTTGCGCCATGGCGGCGGCATCGATCAGGCCCAGCACCGGAATGCCGAAACGGCTGGCGATGTCGGCGGCGGAAGGATTGCCGTCGTAGAGGCCCATGACGCCTTCCACCAGAATCAGATCCGCTTCGTGCGCTGCGTGGGCGAGGCGAACCGCCGCATCGGCTTCGCCACACATGCCGAAATCCAGGTTGTAGACCGGTGCACCACTGGCGACGGCGAGAATTTGCGGATCGAGAAAATCGGGCCCGCACTTGAACACCCGAACGCGCCGGCCCTTGCGCTTGTGCAGCCGCGCCAGCGCCGCAGTGACGGTGGTCTTGCCCTGGCCCGAGGCAGGTGCGGCAATCAGCAGCGCAGGGCAATGCAGCATCAGAACTCCATGCCCGGCATGGCTTTGATGCCCGCTGCGAAGGCGTGCTTGACCATGCCGACGTCGGTCACCGTATCGGCGGCGGCGATCAAGGCATCGGGCGCGGCGCGACCGGTGATGACGACATGCTGATGCTGCGGCCGCGCTTTGACGGCGGCCAGAACTTCGTCAAGGGCGAGCCAACCGTATTGGAACGCGTAGGTCAATTCATCGAGCACCACCAAATCGAAGGCGGGATCGGCCAGATATTTTTTCGCCACCTGCCAGGCCGCGCCGGCTGTTTGGGTGTCGCGTAGCTTGTTCTGCGTCTCCCAGGTGAAGCCTTCGCCCATCACATGCCAATCGACCAGATCGGGAAAGCGGCGGAAGAAGCCTTCCTCGCCGGTGTCGGTGCGGCCTTTGACGAACTGAACCACCGCCGCCCGCTGACCGTGGCCGAGGGCACGTGCAACAAGCCCGAAGGCGGCCGAGGACTTGCCCTTGCCGTTGCCGGTGTTAACCAGGAACACGCCGCGCTCCTCGGTAGCGGCAGCGATGGCGGCGTCCACGACTTCTTTCTTGCGCACCATGCGGGCGGTGTGGCGTTCATTTTTTTCAGCGTCGGTCATGATTTCTCTCCTGTCAGGCCGGAACGAACCAGCGTTGTTCTCCATCACGCAGTTCGCGCAAGGGGTGTGCATAGAGGCGCGACAGATTTTCTGTGGTGACCACTTCAGCGCTGGGGCCGGCCAGCCACTCGCCATCGCCGAACAACAACAGGGCGGTGTCGCAATAGCGCGCCGCCAGCCCCGGATCGTGCAGCACCATGACACAAGCGGCATTCCTGTCGCGCCCTTCGGCGGCGAACAATTCGAGGGTGGCGATCTGGTGATTGAGATCAAGATGCGCCAGCGGCTCGTCGAGCAGATAAAGCGCCGGCTGCTGCGTCAACAACGTCGCGAGGGCCAACCGCTGGCGTTCGCCACCGGAGAGTGAATGCACGGTGCGCTGTTCCAGTCCCGCCAGGCTGGTCGACGCCAGTGCGGCGCGGGCGATCGCAATGTCCTGTTCGTCTTCCCAAGCCCAGCGGCCGATGTGGGGATGACGGCCCACCAGTGCCGTTTCCAGCACGGTCGAAGCGAAGGCATCGTAGCTGGCCTGGGGCAACCAGCCACGTCGTCGCGCAGTTTGTCGCGGGTTCGCTGCGGCATAGCCTTGTCCGTCGAGTAGCACCTCGCCCGCTGCGGGGTCGCGCAGGCCGGCCAGGGTAGCGAGCAGCGTCGATTTGCCGGCACCGTTGCGGCCCAAGATCGCCAGTCGTTCGCCGCAATGCACTTTCAGGTCCAGCGCGCGACACAAGGTTCGGCCGCCGATGGCGACTGCAAGATCGCGCGCTTCGAGCAGGGCGGCGCTCATCGTGGCTGGCGCGACAGCAAGTAAAGAAACAGCGGAACACCGAGCAGCGCGGTGAGCACACCCACCGGCAGTTGCTGGGGCGCGAACAAGGTACGCGCGGCGGTATCGGCCAGCACCAGCAAGGTTCCGCCCACCAGCGCTGCAGCAGGCAACAGCAGGCGCTGGTCGTTACCCAGCGCCATGCGCACCAGGTGCGGCACGATGAGTCCGACGAAACCGATGCTGCCGGCGGCACTGACAGCCACCGCCGTGGCGAGCGAGGCGATAGCGTAAATCAGCCAGCGCAGACGCTGCACCGAAACGCCGAGCGCGTGCGCGGTGTGCTCACCGCGCGCCAGCAGATTGAGATCGCGCGCGAAGGGCAAGGTCAGCGCCAACGCAACGACCAGCGCGATCAGGGTGGACAGCGGTTCAACAACATGGGACAGATCGCCCATCAACCAGAACAGCATGCCGCGCAGCCCTTCCTGCGGCGCGATCGACAACAACAATGCAATCACGGCGCCGCAGCCAGCGGCAACGACCACGCCGGTGAGCAGCAAGCGCGGTTGCGTCCACGCACTCTCGCCGTGCGCCAAACCGAATACCAGCAACATCGCGCCACAGGCGCCGGCGAACGCAAGGCCATTGACCGCAATCAGCGGCAAGCCTAGAAACATGGCCGCCAATGCGCCGACTCCAGCACCGCCGGAAACACCAAGGACATAGGGATCAGCAAGCGGATTGCGCAACAGGATCTGCATCAGCGCACCGGCCACCGCCAGCAACCCGCCGCAGGCGAAGCCGGCCAGGGCGCGCGGCAGGCGCAGCTCCAGCACCACTTGGCGCGTCAGGCTGTCGCCGCCCGCTAAACTGGACAGCGCCGACCACGGTGAAACACCGAGACTGCCCGCCGCCAGACTGATTGTCAGACTCGCCACCGCCAGCAAGGCGAACAGGAGCAGACACAGCAGGGCACGACGGCGGGCGGACATGCGTTATTGGAACAGGTAACGGGCGCTCACGAAAAGACTCCGCGCATCGGCGGGAAAATAATAATGGTCGCTGTAAAACGTGGAATAGCCACCGGATGACGCGTAACGCTTGTCGAAAGCATTCAGCAGTTTCGCGGTGATGGTCCATGGTTTCAAGTCCCAGCTTCCCTGCAAGTCCATCGTCCCATAGGCGGGCAGTTTGCCGCGTATGTTGGCGAAGTCGCCGCTATAGATGCGTTCGCCAACATAGTTGGCAACAACGGAATAGGTACCGATAGCTGCGTCCTTCCAGGTTAATTGCGCGCTTGTCTTGTTGTGTGGCGCCAGCGGAACTTGTTTGCCTGCGTATATACCTTCACGGAAAATAGCGTCACTGTACGTATAGGAAAAGCGTGCCTTGAAATTTTCGGCAAGGCGCCAATCCAGTTCAGTTTCCAATCCGTTGCGGCGCGTGGGGGCCAGATTGACATTGGCGAATGCGGTGCCATCGAAACCGATTTCATCGATTAATTTCAACTGATAGAGGCTGGCCTTGCCACGCAACTCACCCTGCGTGAAGCTGGCGCCGATTTCGCGAATCGTTCCATGTTGCGGGTTGAGGCTGCCGGCAAACACCGGATTGCCGGTAAATGGATCAAAACCAAACAATTCGTCGGTATTGGCAAAACGAAAAGTCGTGCCGGCCTTCCCGTAAGCGCGCCAGCCTGACGTTTGATAGACCAACCCCAGATCGTAAGCATTACGCGAACGAATACTGTCGCCGGAGAAAGCGGGCAAAAAGAAAGGTAGATATGCGTCTTGATGCGCGCGTTGGTCCATGCGTTGTCTGCGTGCGCCGAACGTAAGCCCCCAGAATTGATCAAGCTCTGTGGTGTTCTGTAGATAAAGTGCCTTGCTGATCTGCTTTGCGCCTTGCGCGGCATAGGTGGAGGACAGTCCCTTCACTTCACCTGCGTAATAATCGGCACCAATGACGGTTTCACTCGACAACGAGCCCAGGCCATGCTGCCAGCGTAACCTCGGCGTAAATGAATGGGTATCGCGGGTGCGATCAAACGTACTTCCGAACGAGACGTTGTTGGAATGGTATTTTTCGTTGGCGTCGGAGAGCTCCGCTTCGATTGTCGCCGCCTCGGAAAGCTTGAAGGAAACGCCAGGGCGCAGGCGATAGCCATTGCGATCCTGTGAATCGAAAGGCGTTCTGGCGCTGGTTGGATTGTTCTGATAAGCAGCACTCAAGAGACTGCCCGGCAAGCCGGACTTGTCCTTGTAGCTGGCAAAATCAAGAAATGCTTCGCCACTGGAGAGATGGAGTCCAGCGCGCCCACTTAACGATTGCTGGTTCATCTCACTGTTCTCGCGCCAGCCGTCGGCATCCGCATAGTGAGTGGCAACATTGAAGTAAGCCTGCTCATTTCCGCCAGCCAGGTTGACATCGGCGCCTCGATAGCCATAGCTGCCACCGGTTGCCGTTACCGAAGCGACAGGGCTACCGGATTTGTCGGTGATGATATTGATAACACCGCCACTGGCCTGGTCGCCATAGGGGACCGTGCCGGCGCCGCGGATGATTTCGATGCGCCGGATGCTGTTCAGCGGAATCGCCGACCAACTGATGCCTCCGGCGTCAATCGGATTCAGGCGCTGACCATCAAGTAGTATCAACGTATTGCTTGATGCGGTGTCGCCAAAGCCGCGCACATCGACCGTGGCATCAATTCCCATGTTTCCATAGAGCGGCCGAACATCAATGCCGGCAGCGCCTTTCAGGACATCGGGAAGATTGATGGCCGGCGAATTGCGAATGTCCTCGGCCGTGATAACGGTAACATTCGAAGCAGTTTTCAGAGCGCTCTGCGAAAAACGTGTGGCGGTAACGATGACCTGGGTCAGCTCCGACTCGTCGGCGGCATGAACACTGAAAGTGGAAAGCACTGCGGCCGCGAGTGCGGCGTGTTTGAAATGGCGATGCATGATGATGACTCCCTGTTTCCGGCGCGCGTCCCCGCAGCCGGTCATTGACGAATGTGGAGGCGCACAGGGAGAAAGCAGGGGCAATGGAACTGCACCGGCCGTTGCATCCCCGCAACGCTTCCGCTGATTGTCCGTGGCCGGTCTCCGGGCTCGGAAGTCTTGAACCATCGCCTTCCCGGATTGCTCCAG
>JAYUFR010000125.1:0-15581 GCA_043738625.1 Sterolibacteriaceae bacterium | reverse complement strand
CGTTGGAGCGTTTTGACAGGCTGGAGAACACCACCAGATTGCGGTAGTCGCTGCGCCCGAGTTTGCTCGCAGCTTCCAGTGCGCCCAGGGGCTTGACGATTTCATCGAAGTAAATTTCGGAATAGCACTCGTCGGCGGCGATGACAAAACCGTGGCGATCGGATAGCTCGAACAGTGTCTTCCAAGCAGCCAAATTCATGACCTTGCCGGTCGGGTTGCCCGGTGAACAAACATACACCAGTTGCACGCGTTGCCATTGCGCGGTGGCCAATGCACCGAAGTCCATCTCGAAATCGGTTTCAGGACGCGTGTCGAGAAGCACCGGTTCAGCGCCAGCGAGATAGGCCGCCCCCTCATAGATTTGGTAAAACGGATTGGGGCACGCTACCAATGCGCCGGATCTGGAAGGATCCACGACAGCTTGCGCGAATGCGAACAAGGCCTCGCGCGAACCAAGCACGGGCAATACCTGCGTCGCCGGATCAAGGGCCGGGATTGCATAGCGTCGGGTGGCCCATGCAGCAATGCTGAGACGCAGTGCCTCCGTGCCCAGCGTGCCAGGATAATTCGCAAGTCCTCCCAAGCCTTCTATCAGCGCCTGTTTGATAAATTCCGGTGTCGGATGCTGGGGTTCGCCGATGGAAAGCCGGATTTCCTTGAGATGGGTCGGCGGGCTGATGCCTTCAAACAATTGACGCAATCTTTCGAACGGGTAGGGCTGTAGTCGGGCAAGATGGGGATTCACGGCAATGGCGGGTATGGTGTCAAAGAGAAGTTTGATCGAGACAGTGGTTTGGGGATTTACAAGGGGGGATATACAAGGGGAGTCTCCCCTTGTTCGTGTACCTGCGATTTTTCAGTCATTGACTCTTACAGTGTTCGTTTCCAACCCCGATGGATGAAGGATTATAGGCGATGGTCGGACGAGAGAAGACAGTAGCGATCACCTCGCTATTGACCGGCGCGACTGTTTGGGGCCTTATCTGGTATCCCTATCGGGTCGTTGAAGCTGCGGGACTGGGCGGTATTCAAGCCAGCCTGCTTACTTACCTGGTCGCCCTTGTCATTGGTATAGTCGCATTTCGGGCGACCCTGCGCACCGCGCGTTTCTCGTGGTGGTTGCCGGCCATCGCACTTGCTGCGGGTGGCTGCAACATCGGCTACGTGCTGGGTATCCTGCATGGCGAGGTGATGCGGGTGTTGTTGCTGTTCTATCTTTCACCGCTATGGACCGTGCTCCTGTCCCGGGTTTTACTCAAGGAACATCTCACCCGCGATGGGGCCAAGGTGATTGCCATCTCCCTGGCCGGTGCCATGATCATGTTGTGGCATCCGCGTTTGGGGTTTCCCTGGCCCGGTAATTCGGCCGAATGGATTGGCCTCGCGGCGGGGATTTGCTTTGCCTTGCAGAACGTCCTGATTCGCAAGACGATTGCCTTATCCATTGAACTGAAGTCTATCGCCGTGTTTGTCGGTGTCATCGGACTCGGGTTGATATTGATGCCGTTTGAACCGATGTCGTCGATTTCCGGATTGAACAACGGAGACTGGATGATTCTGGCTGCGATTGGCATCGTGTTGTTGGTAGTCAATGTCGTGGTGCAGTTCGGCCTGATGCGGCTGCCCGCCAACCAGGCCATCGTGATCTTTCTGTTCGAACTGGTGGTGGCAGCAATATCTTCATGGCTGCTTGCCGGCGAAGCGATGGGGCTGCGGGAATGGGTTGGCGGTGCGATGATCATCACGGCCAGCGTATTTTCCGGAAAACTGGAACAAAAGGCGGCAAGTAGCTGACTGTGCCGGCTGCGGTCGACATGCTAGAATTCATACGGAAATATCAGGTGATTCTCCGCTACGGAACGTCTGCTGTTACTCCCCACCTTTCAACACTTGATACGCAGGAGCATGCGATGGAACTCGTAAGCGTTTGCGGTCAATCTGCTTAGGCCAACCGTCATGAAAATACTTGTTCCAGTCAAACGCGTTGTTGATTACAACGTCAAGGTGCGCGTTAAATCCGATCAAACCGGCATGGAAACGGCCAACGTCAAGATGTCGGCCAACCCCTTTGATGAAATCGCCATCGAAGAGGCTGTTCGTTTGAGGGAAGCGGGTATCGCGACTGAAGTCATCGCTATTTCCTGTGGCGTGACCGCCTGCCAGGAAACGTTGCGTACCGCGCTGGCCATTGGCGCCGATCGCGCCATCCTGGTCGAGACCGATGCCGAACTGCAACCGCTGGCGGTTGCCAAGATACTCAAGGCCATCGCTGACAAGGAGGGCCCCGGCCTCATCATCGCCGGCAAGCAGGCGATTGATGACGACAGCAACCAGACCGGGCAGATGACCGCCGCACTGCTCGGCTGGCCGCAAGCCACCTTCGCTTCCAAGGTGACCATCGTCGACGGCAAGGCCGAAGTGATTCGCGAAGTCGACGGTGGTCTGGAAACTTTGCGCATCAATCTGCCGGCGGTGATCACCACCGATCTGCGTCTGAACGAACCGCGTTATGCGACGCTGCCCAACATCATGAAGGCCAAGAAGAAGCCTTTCGAAATCATTAAGGTGGCGGACCTGGGCATCGATATAACGCCGCGTCTCAAGACGCTCAAGGTCAGCGAACCACCCAAACGCAGTGCCGGTGTAATGGTGCCGGATGTAGCCACGCTGGTCGCCAAGCTGCGCAGCGAAGCCAAAGTCATTTAAACAATACTGGTCCGCCGAGTTTCCAAATATTTGAAGGATTCCGAAATGAGCATTCTTGTTCTAGCCGAACACGATAACAACAGCATCAAGCCTGCGACTCTGAAGGCAGTTGCCGCTGCCGCACAATGCGGCGGCGATGTCCATGTCGCAGTTATTGGCAGCAATTGTGGCGGTGCAGCCGCTGCGGCCGCTGCGATCAGCGGCGTCGCCAAAGTACTGGTGGCTGATGCTGTGCAGTTTGCCGATGAGCTGGCTGAGAATGTGGCGGCCCAACTGGTCGCCCTCGCCGGTGCCTATACCCATCTGCTGGCACCGGCCACCGCCTCCGGCAAGAACATCATGCCGCGGGTCGCGGCCCTGCTGGATGTGCAGCAGATCTCCGAAATCACATCGATCGAGTCGCCCGACACCTTCGTGCGTCCGATATACGCCGGCAACGGCATGGCGACGGTGCAGTCGCTGGATGCAAAAAAAGTCATCACCATCCGTATCGCCTCTTTCGACCCCGTAGCGGCGAGTGGCGGGTCGGCCGCGCGCGAGGTTGTCAGCGTGGTCGCCGGTCTGGGCATTTCCAGTTTTGTCGGCCGCGATCTGGCCAAGTCTGACCGTCCCGAACTGACCGCTGCCAAGGTCGTGGTGTCGGGCGGACGCGGGATGGGCTCCGCCGACAACTTCAAGATCCTTGAGCCATTGGCCGACAAGCTTGGTGCTGCGCTGGGGGCTTCACGTGCTGCGGTGGATTCGGGGTTTGCGCCGAACGACTGGCAGGTTGGCCAGACCGGCAAGGTGGTTGCACCGGAGCTCTACGTCGCGGTCGGAATCTCAGGCGCAATTCAGCATTTGGCCGGGATGAAGGACTCAAAAGTCATCGTGGCAATCAACAAGGATGCCGATGCGCCGATTTTTGCCATTGCCGACTATGGTTTGGTCGGCGACCTGTTTCAGTTGGTGCCGGAGTTGGTCGGCGCGCTTTAACAGTTCTGTCATACCAAAGAACCACGGCGGGGACCAGAGCTTGGTCCCCGCCGTTGGCATTTTTGGGGTCGGGAGATATGACAGGTGAATCATCAGGCCAAAACTTGACGCTCTTTACTGCCTGTCCCGCCCCGTGCCGGAATCGACCGGGGCGGTTAAACGTCCACGAAAATAAGCTACAGAATTTTTTAATTAACCCGATTATCGAACTATAGTAGTAGCCATATGGATTTGCTTTGCCGATTCGCCGGACTTCCAGATGCCCGCAAGTGAGAAACGCCTTTCGCGGCTCGACCTGAATCAACTGGTCGTTTTGCAGACATTGATGGATCAGCGCAGCGTTACCCGCGCTGCGAAGAGCCTTTTTGTGACCCAGTCCGCAGTCAGCAAGTCTTTGCAGCGCATGCGGGTTTTCTTTGGTGATCCGCTATTTCTACGCTCGGCTCAGGGACTATTGCCGACGCCGCGGATGGAAGAACTGAGCGTCGTCATCAATCGCAGCCTGGAGCAGCTCGAAGATTCCGTTTTTGCGCCGCCCTTCAACCCGCAAAAAGTCACTGGGGTGCTCCATATTTCCATCCCGGAAATGTTCGCGTTGCGGTTGATTCCGGATCTGATGTGGATTATCCGCGCACAAGCGCCGGGACTGTTGCTCAAGGTCAGCGATGCGACGATGAATCATCTTGAGTTGCTTGAGGCCGGTGAAATCGACTTCTCGATCGATGTCATCCAGAAAACCGGCGACATGTTCGATACCACCCAGCTTGACGCACACTTTCTGGCAGGCTGGGTGCGCCATGGGCACCCGTTGACACGCAAGCGGGTGAACAGTTTTGATGACTTCATGGCCTATCCTGGCGTGATTGTCTACCAGGGCAGCTTCCAGCAACACAAGGGTTTGGCATTGCGGATGCCGGAACGAGTGCTGAGGGAGAAAATGATCGCGTCAAATGTGCTCTTGACTTCCCAGTTGATGATGGCGGTGGAAGTCATCCAAGGCAACGACGGTGTCATCTTTGCGCCGGACTACATGTTTGATTCGTCCATCATGGACAGGTTTGTTGCACCAGTATTCTGTCCGGAATTCAAAGAAAACAAGTTTACCCTGACCCTTATCCAGCACCGAAGGACGGTGAACTCACCGCTTCACAAATGGGTAAGGGAACAGATCATGGCCGTCTATCGCGGGAATAAAAAATTGCCACTCTCCCCACTCTCCCATGTATACCCGGTTAAACATGCCTGACGGAAAGTTGCGCCTGCCGGTGGTTTTTTTCGGGCATGGCAATCCCATGAATGCCCTGTTGGAAACGCCTTACAGCGCGGCATGGCGAAAGATCGGAACCTCCGTCCCGAAGCCGCAGGCCATCCTGATGGTGTCCGCTCATTGGACTACCCGCGGCACTGCGGTGACGGCGATGGAAGCGCCGCGCACCATCCACGACTTCGGCGGTTTCCCGCCGGCACTGTTCGAGGTGCAGTACCCCGCGCCGGGCAGTCCCGCGCTGGCGGCGCGGGTGCGCGAGCTGCTGGCGCCGGTCGAAGTGGGGCTGGATGACAGTTGGGGGCTGGACCACGGCACGTGGTCGGTGCTGGTACACGCGTTCCCCAAGGCCGATGTGCCGGTGGTGCAGCTGAGCATTGATGCGACCCAGCCGGCGGAATTTCACTATGCCCTCGGCAAGCGGCTGGCGCCGCTGCGCGACGAGGGGGTGCTCATCGTTGGCAGCGGCAATGTCGTCCACAACCTGGGCATGGTCAATTGGGCGCCCGCCGCAGCTCCCTTCGACTGGGCGGTTCGTTTTAATGACAAGGTGCGGGATCTGCTGACGCAACACGATCATGCGCCCCTGATTGCGTATCCAGGCATGGGCCCGGATGCCCGGCTTTCCGTGCCCACGCCGGAGCACTACCTGCCGCTGCTCTACATCATCGCCATGCACGAGCAGGGGGAACCCATCGATTTTGCGGTGGACGGTATCGAGCTGGGTTCGGCCGGCATGCTCTCGCTCGTGATCGGCTGACTTTTCCGGGGGGCAAACAAAAAAGCTTGCTTTTTTCGCGAGACTGTATTTATATACAGCCTCGCACAAAAGGAGCATAGCCATGGATCTCACCCCGCGTCAGCAGGAAATCCTCGATTTCATCCGCAGCAGCCTGGAAGTACTCGGCGCGCCACCGACGCGAATGGAGATCTGCAATGCCTTCGGCTTTGCCTCGCCCAATGCCGCTGAAGACCACCTCAAGACCCTGGCGCGCAAGGGCGTCATCATCCTCGACGCCGGTTCGGCGCGTGGCATCCGTCTGGTCGAGCAGCTCGGCCTGCCCTTGATCGGCTCGGTGGCGGCGGGCAGCCCGCTGCTCGCGGTGGAGAACCAGCTTGGCAAGTTGCAGGTCAATCCCGCACTGTTCAACCCGCGTGCCGACTACCTGCTCAAGGTGCGCGGCAACAGCATGACCGGCATTGGTATCCTTGATGGCGACCTGCTGGCGGTGCACAAGACCTCGGAGGCGCGCAGCGGCCAGATTGTCGTCGCGCGATTGGGCGACGAAGTCACCGTTAAGCGCCTCAAGCGGCGCGGAAAAAAAATCGAACTGCTCGCCGAAAACCCGCGTTACAAAACTATCGTGGTCGACAGTTCACTGGTCATCGAAGGGATTGCCGTGGGCCTGATTCGTAATGGCGATGCCTTATGAACGCCGCAGCCTCGCTTGCTGAAGTGCTGTCCCGGCCCGATGTCTGGCGCGGCGATCATGTGGCAAGCGCGGCCCTGCCTGGCGTGCCCAGCGGCTTTGCCGCGCTTGATGCCGAACTGCCCGGCGGCGGCTGGCCACGTGGTGCGCTGACCGAAATACTGCTGGACGGCGCGGGCCTTGGCGAAGTTTCCCTGCTGATGCCGGCCTTGCTGCGCGTGAAGGAAATGGGCGGCTGGTCGCTGCTGGTGGCACCTCCGCATCCGCTGCATGCCCCAGCTTGGGCGGCGGCCGGGGCAGACCTTGCGCGGCTCGCGGTGGTTTCCCCCATGCAGAGACGGGATGGTCTGTGGGCCGCAGAGCAAGCCTTGGCCAGCGGTGCGCCTGCGGCTGTGGTGTGCTGGGCGGTACAAGCCGATTCCCGACAAGTGCGGCGACTACAAGTTGCCGCTGCCGGTGGCAATGTACTGGCCTTCCTGTTTCGTCCGGCCCGCGCAGCGGAGGAGTCTTCGGTCGCACCCTTGCGACTCGTATTGTCCAATGGACCTCGTGGCGCGCTCGGGCTCAACTTGCTTAAACGGCGTGGCCCGCCGTGTCACCAGACTTTGTATCTCGATGTACCGCGGCCCGCAAAATGGCGCGACGACCATGAATCCACTGTGGCTGGCAATCCATTTGCCGGGTCTTCCGCTCGAAGCCGGCGGCCTGCCGTCGCCGCCTAGCGCCGTCGTCGAGCAGGGCCGCATTCTCGTCTGCGACGATGTGGCCCGACGGGCGGGGGTCAAGGCAGGAAACGGCGTTGCGGCCGCGCGTGCACTGGCGCCTGCGATCACTCTTGTTCCACGCGACACGGCGCGAGAAGCCGCAGCGCTGCATGCATTGGCCTGCTGGGCCGGCGGATTTACCCCGCGCATCACGCTGACCTCCTGCGCCCTGTTGCTGGAAGTCGGTGGTTGCCTGCGCCTGTTTGGTGGCCTGAAAAACCTTGTTGTTGCCGTGAATGAGGGAGTGCGGACGCAGGGCTTCAGCGCCCGGATTGCCGCAGCGCCGACAGCCTTGGGTGCATTTTGGCTGGCCGAGACTGAAACCGAAAGCGGAACCGCTGCGCTTTGCCTCGACCTGAGCACGCTGCGCCAACGGCTGGAGGCGCTGCCGATAGTCGTGCTGCCCGGCAAGGCGGCGCAATTGCTGGCGCGCTTCGGCGCATCCACGCTGGCGGATGCACGCAAGCTGCCTTCCGCCGCTTTGGCCAGGCGCATCGGGATGGATGCCCTGAATCTCATGGCGCGTGCTTTCGGCGACATGCCAGATCCCCGACCCGACTTTGTCTTTCCCGATCAATTTCGGTTGTCTCTGGTGTTGCCGGCGCCGGTGGAAACTGCTGCTGCGTTGTTGTTCGCCGCGCGTCGCCTGACATCGGCGCTGACCGGCTGGCTCGTGGCACACCAATCCGGCATTCGCCAACTCGCGCTGCAACTGCTGCACCGGCAGGACGATACCCTGGTCAGCCTGCAGTTTGCCGATCTCACCCGCGACGCAGCACGCATCGAGCGCGTGCTGCGTGAGCGGCTTGAACGTCTGCTGCTCAAGGCGCCGGTCGAGTCGCTGCGGCTGGAAGCGGTGGACGTGGTTTCGTTGCCGGGCCGCAGCGCGGCCCTGTTCGATGATGCGGATGCCGCGCGGGATGCGATGAATAGCTTACTGGAGCGGCTGCGCGCACGGTTGGGAGAAGCGCAGGTTTACCGCCTGGCACTACACGCTGATCATCGTCCGGAATGCGCCACTCGCCATCTAAGCCCCGCTGAAAAAATTGAAAGCAGTGAACAAGTTTCCTCACCACGACCATTTTGGTTGCTTGAAAAATCTGAGGCACTTCCGGAAGTCAATGGACGACCCCATCGGCGCGGACCCTTGAAATTGCTGGCCGGGCCGGAACGCATTGAATCCGGTTGGTGGGATGGCGGCGAGGCCACCGGCGACGTGCGTCGTGATTACTTCGTCGCCTGTTCCGCTGAGGCGCGCTGGCTGTGGATCTATCGCGAATGTCGGGCGCCAGGCGGCTGGTTCCTACAGGGTTTTTTTGCTTAAATCGAACTTGTAGTGTGCTAATATTTATATAATAATGACCATTTTTTATTAAAAAGGTGACCCTATGGATGTGCCCGTCAAAGAACTGAAAGCCCGTCTCGCCTATTACCTGCGTTTGGCGGGGAATGGTGAAGCGGTGGTTGTGACTTCTCACAAGAAACCTCTGGTCCGCCTTGCACCTGTTGAAGTTTCTCCCGAAGGCTTGCCGGATATCCCCGGTGTTCGCTGGAGCCAGAGTCCACCTCCTTATGCCAAACGGCGTCTGGACAAATTGCCCAAAATGACAGGAGAGTCTCTTTCTGACTGGATTCTTGGGAATCGCAGATGAAGCTGCCGGTCTATCTGGATAGTTCAGCCATCGTCAAGCTCTATGTCCGGGAAAGTGGTTCTACAGAAACGCTCAAGCTGACAGGAAGTGCGGATCTTGTCGCCTGTTCTGGCCTTGGTTACGTGGAAGTGCGGGCCGCGCTTGCCGCCGCCTGGCGCGGGCAGCGCCTGCGCGACAACGATTATGCTGATGCCGTCAGTTTGTTCAGGCGGGATTGGGTTGCCTATTCAACGGTGTCTGTCGATGCCGCATTGATTGAACGGGCAGCCGAACTTGCCGAAGGTTTTGGTTTGCGCGGCTACGACAGCATTCATCTGGCCAGCGCTGACCGCATCCGTTTATCCATGCCGGACCTGTTGTTCGCAAGTTTCGATCTCACATTGAATCGTGCCGCCAAGCTGCTGGCTTTTGCTCTACCGGATTTTGTACCTTTCAAATAGTGGCTCACCGAGTGAGCTTTCAGAGCAACCATCGAGGTTGTTCAAACCTACAGGAACGGTAGGCCAGGGAGACCTGTATCTAAAGCAAATGAGGGAAATGCAGGCTCTGACCCTGTCTGGAGAATGTGCAGAACTTGTAGCGCAACTCCAGCAACGGCGCCGGGGTCTCGACCAAGAACGAATGATTGCTTATCGCATACCGCTACGTCTTTGGCGGTTTTGATGACCAATCAAGGGTGGTAATGCCACGCTTGCCCGATTACGCCGAGCTCCATTGCCTCTCCAATTTCAGTTTCCTGCGCGGCGCTTCGCATGCGCAGGAACTGGTGGCGCAGGCAAAGGCGCTGGGCTACACGGCATTGGCGATCACCGACGAATGCTCCTTGGCCGGCATCGTGCGTGCGCATGTGGCGGCGAAGTCGGCGGGGCTCAAGTTGCTGATCGGCACCGAGATCGTGCTTGCCGACGGAATGAAGCTGGTGCTGCTGGCACAGAACCGTGCCGGCTACGGCAATCTGTCGGCGATCATCACGCTGGGCCGGCGGCGTGCGGAGAAGGGCGACTATCAACTTGTGCGCGGCGATCTGGCGCATGGCGTGCCGGATTGCATCGCGCTGTGGTTGGCACCGCACGAAGCCAGCGCGGCAGACGGGCGATGGCTGGCAGGGTGTTTCCCCGATCGCTGCTGGATCGCTTTCGAGCGCCACTTGCTGGCCGATGATGTCGAGCGCCTGGCACGAGTGCGCGCCTTGTCGGAGGCCACCGGCTTGCCGTTGGTGGCGGCAGGCGATGTGCATATGCATGTGCGTGCACGCCGGCCGCTGCAGGACATGTTGACCGCACTGCGTTTGAAGACTGCGGTGGATTGCGCCGGCCACGCCTTGTTTCCCAACGGCGAGCGCCATCTGCGTTCCAGGTTGAGACTGTCGCGTCTTTATCCATCCGAGCTGTTGGCTGAAACCGTGCGCATTGCCGCGCTGTGCGAATTCTCGCTGGATGAACTGCGCTATGAATACCCGGAGGAAATCGTTCCGCCGGGCGAGACGTCGGCATCTTATTTGCGCAGCGAGGTGAATAAGGGGCTCTGCGTGCGCTATCCCCAAGGCGTTTCGGCCGCGGTGCTTGGCCGCATCGAACACGAGTTGGCGCTGATCGCCGAGCTTGGCTATGAGCCTTATTTCCTCACCGTCTACGACATCGTCAAGTTCGCCCGCGGCGTCGGCATTCTCTGCCAGGGGCGCGGTTCGGCGGCCAACTCGGCGGTGTGCTACGCGCTGGGCATTACCGAGGTGGATCCGGCCTGTTCGGACATGCTGTTCGAACGTTTTCTTTCCAGGGAGCGCAACGAGCCGCCCGACATCGACGTCGATTTCGAACACCAGCGGCGCGAGGAGGTGATCCAGTACATCTACGCCAAGTACGGCCGCGAGCGTGCCGCGCTGGCCGCGACGGTGATCAGTTATCGCAGCCGCTCGGCGCTGCGCGATGCGGGTCGGGCACTGGGCATCGATATCGACAAGGTCAATGCACTGACGGCATCGCTCGCCTGGTGGGACAAGCGCGAAGAATGGCCGCAGCGTTTTGCCGAGGTGGGACTTGATCCGCGCAGCCCGCGCGTCGAAAAATGGCTGTGGCTGGCGCAGGAGTTAATTGGTTTTCCACGCCACCTGTCGCAGCATGTCGGCGGCTTTGTCATCAGCCGGGGACGGCTCGATCGCCTGGTGCCGATCGAGAACGCGGCCATGGCCGAACGCAGCGTGATCCAGTGGGACAAGGACGACATCGACGCGCTGGGCCTGATGAAGGTGGATGTGCTGGCACTGGGCATGCTCAGCGCCATCCGGCGCGCGCTGGATTGGATTTCGCAACGCCGCGGGCAATGCTTCCGCATGCAGGACATCCCGCGCGAAGATCCGGCGGTCTATGAAATGATCAGCCGTGCCGACACCATCGGCGTGTTCCAGATCGAATCGCGCGCGCAGATGGCGATGTTGCCGCGGCTCAGGCCACGCTGTTTTTACGATCTGGTAATCGAGGTCGCCATCGTGCGGCCGGGGCCGATCCAGGGCGACATGGTGCATCCGTATTTGCGGCGACGACAGCAGCTGGAAAAGGTGAGCTATCCATCCGCTGCCGTGAAAGGAGTATTGAAGAGAACCCTCGGTGTGCCGATTTTCCAGGAGCAGGCGATGCAACTTTCCATGGTTGCCGCCGGCTTCACGCCGGGCGAGGCCGATCAACTGCGACGCGCAATGGCCGCGTGGAAGCGCAAGGGAGGACTCGAACCTTTTCGTGACAAGTTGTTGAACGGCATGGCCGAGCGCGGCTACACGCCGGAATTCGCCGCAGCATTGTTTCGCCAGATCGAGGGCTTCGGTGACTACGGTTTTCCCGAATCGCACGCCGCCAGCTTCGCGCTGCTGGCGTATGCGTCGGCCTGGCTCAAGCGACACGAACCGGCGGCTTTTCTGGTCGGCCTGCTCAATGCCCAACCCATGGGGTTTTACTCGGCTGCGCAACTGATACAGGATGCGCGACGGCATGGTGTCGAAGTCAGGCCGGTGGATGTGATGGTCAGCGCATGGGAGACGATACTTGAAGATTCAGATACCACCACAGAGGACGCGGAGGACACAGAGGAAGGCAGAATCAAAAAATCGGTAGAAAATTCGGGTGAGTTTCCAGAACTACCGATTTCCTCTGCGTCCTCCGCGTCCTCTGTGGTGAAAGACTTTACAGTTGTCCGCCTCGGCCTGCATCACATCAAGGGCCTCAATCAGCCAGCCGGCGAACGCATCGCTGCGGCAGGGCCATTCAGGGATGTGGACGACCTCGCGCGGCGTACCGGATTACGTCGTGACGATCTCGAACACCTCGCTGCTGCCGGGGCGCTGGCAAGCATTTCCGGCCATCGTCGCCAGGCCGCGTGGGCTGCGGCCGCAGTGCCGATCCAGCGCGATCTGCTGCTCGATGCACCGACTATCGAAGTCGAGCCGGTGCTGCCGGCGCCGAGCGAGGGGCAAGACCTGGTCGCCGATTACGCCACGCTGCGCCTCAGTCTCGGCCGCCACCCGCTGAGCCTGCTGCGTCGGCGTCTTGAGTGCTGGCGTTACGTGACTACCCTGGCTTTGCGCGGTCTTGAGAACAATTGCCTCGCACGCTGCGCCGGCATCGTCAGCGGCCGTCAGCGGCCGGGCACCGCCAGCGGCGTGATTTTCCTGACCCTCGAAGACGAAACGGGCCTGGCCAACGTAATTGTTCATCCCAGGTTGATTGAGCATCAGCGGCGTGAACTGCTTGGCTCCCGATTGCTGGGCGTGCTCGGCGTCCTGCAAAGGGAAGGCGAGGTGGTCCATCTGATCGCCAAGCGGCTGGTGGACCATACGGAACTGTTGGGCCAACTACGACCCGGCAGCCGCGACTTTCACTGAGGCTGAGCGGGCGAGTAGGGCCGCGGCGAGAAGTGGAACACCTCGGGATCGTTCGTATCAACGACGCCCTTGACCCAGCCCATGAAGGGCGAGCCGTAGGTTTCCACCCGGGTAAAGTTGTGCACCGATTTAAAGGTCTGCGCATCGAATAACGGCTTGTCGATTCGCTCGTAATGCGTATCGCCGTGGGCCAGCACCACTTTTCCAGTGAAGGCCATGGTTTCCTCGCGCAACTGTTTGAGGAAATCACGGTAGGCGAGGTTGGTGTGTCCCATGGCGTCTGCCTCGAAATCAGGATCAGCCTGGATTGCGATGAGAATGCCGGGCATCTTGCGGGCTTTGGCGATGGCGAAGGACTCGCGCAGCCAGTGTTCATTGGCAATGCCGCGCGCAAGGAATTCGGCCGCTGGCTGCAACGGGTTCTTGCCGATGTTGTTGTCGCTGCCGGGGATATTGAGTCCGACGAACAGCACGCCGCCCATTTCCCAGCGCACGTTTTCGACATAGGCCTCGAACCCCGCCTGCCTGCTCTGGCGTTCCAGTTTCAGCTTGCGCTGTCCGAGCGCGTAATCGTCGGTGAAGAACATTTCGCGCAGCTTGTTCAAACGTTCTACCGGGTCATATTGGCCGTTGTCCTTGCGCTGGCAGTCGGTCCACTCGTTGTCGCCGAGGACATAGACCAGCGGCGACTGCGATGCCTGGAATGCGCCGAGGATGTCGCGAAACACTTCGTCGCTGCATGGGCTGTGGCCACTCTTGATATCGCCGATATGGATGATGACCGCCAGGTTTTCCGCACCCATCGCGTTGATCAACCCGGGCAACCGCTTGCGTTCCGAACTGGAGTACGGCGTGTCGCCGAAGATGCCGAAGCTCACGGGTTCGGCACGTGCAGCGGCCGTCAGCAGCGTTGCCAGCGCGAGAGCGATGGCCAATTGTTTCATCGCGTCATGCGTTTCAGTGCGTAGAGTTTTTCCAGCGCTTCACGCGGCGACAGCGCATCCGGGTCGAGCGCTTCAAGCGCCGCAACAGCCGCATGCGTCACTGGCGTTTGTTCATCGACTGCGCTGACAAACATGTCGGGCTGACCACTCTTTGCCACTTGTGCATTTTCCAATTGAGCGAGTCGGCGCTTGGCGTCGCGCACCACCGTGCCGGGGATGCCCGCCAGCGCTGCCACCTGGATGCCGTAGCTTTGCGAAGCCGGCCCTTCTTCGACTGCATGCATGAAGACGATGCTGTGGCCGTGTTCCACCGCATCGAGATGCACGTTGGCGCATTCCGGATAGTCCTGGGCGAGCCGTGTCAATTCGAAGTAGTGGGTGGAGAACAACGATAGCGCGCGATTCTTTTCGATCAGGTGGCGGGCGATGGCGAAGGCCAGCGCGAGGCCGTCGAAGGTCGAGGTGCCGCGCCCGATTTCATCCATCAGCACCAGGCTGTGTTCGCTCGCGCCATGCAGGATCGCGGCGGCTTCGGTCATTTCCACCATGAAGGTGGAGCGGCCCGAGGCCAGATCGTCGGAGGCGCCGATGCGGGTGAAAATTGCATCGATGGGGCCCAGGCTGCAGCGCGCGGCCGGCACAAAACTGCCGCAGTGGGCGAGCAGCACGATCAACGCGGTCTGGCGCATGTAGGTCGATTTGCCACCCATGTTGGGACCGGTGATCAGCAGCATGCGGCGCGTTGCGCCGAGTCGCACATCATTGGCGATGAAGTTGTCGACCTGTCCCTCGACCACCGGATGCCGGCCGGCTTCGATGTCGATGCCGGCCTCGTTGCGGAACTCCGGTGCGCGGTAGTCGAGGCGCACGGCGGCATCGGCAAACGCGCACAGTCCGTCAAGCTGGGCCAGGGCGCGGGCGATGCGCTGCAACTCGGTGATCCAGTCCGCCAGCGTTTCCAGCAGCGCTTGGTAAAGCTGTTTTTCCAGCGCCAGCGCACGGTCGTTGGCGGAAAGCGCCTTGTCCTCGAAGGCCTTGAGTTCGGGCGTGATGTAGCGCTCGGCGTTCTTCAGGGTCTGGCGGCGGCGATAATCGTCCGGAATCTTCGCAGTGTTGGCATGCGTGACTTCGATATAGAAGCCGTGCACCTTGTTGAATTCGACCTTGAGATTGATGATGCCGCTGCGTGCCTTCTCGCGTACTTCGAGATCAAGCAGGAACTGGCCACAGTTGACCTGGATCGTGCGCAGTTCGTCCAGATCATGCGAATAGCCGCTGGCTATTACGCCACCATCGCGCAGTAGAACGCCCGGTTCGGGCTCGATGGCGCGCGTCAGCAACGCCAGGCAGTCTTCCGGTGTCGCCAGATCGGCCAGCAAGTCGCTCAGCAACTTGGCCTGCGGCGCGCCGAGCGCGCTGCGTAGCGCACCCAGTTTGCCGAGGCTGTCACGTAGGGTGGAGAGATCACGTGGCCGCGCGCTCTTCAGCGCGATGCGTGCGGTGATGCGTTCGATGTCGGCAACGCCGCGTAATTCCTTGCGTATCGCTTGCTGCGGTCCATTGCCGGCATCGCCCAGCAATTCAGCAACCGCTGCATGGCGCGCGGCGGCCGCACTGCGATCAGCCAATGGATGGTGCAGGCAATGGCGCAGCCAGCGCGCGCCCATGGTGGTGACGCAAGTATCGAGCATCGAGAGCAGGGTGGGGGCCGCTTCGCCGCGCAGCGTCTCGCTGATTTCGAGATTGCGCCGCGTCGCCGCGTCCATTTTCAGGTACGCGCCTTCATGTTCGACGCTGAGGCCGCGAATGTGCGCCAGCGCCTGCATTTGTGTGGAGCGCGCGTATTGAAACAGCGCACCCGCCGCCCCGAGACCAAGACTCACTGCTTCGGCGCCAAAACCGGCGAGGTCGCGGGTAGCGAAGTGCTGCGTCAGCGCACGCGTCGCCGAGTCGATATCGAAATGCCAGTCGGGCA
>JAYUFR010000124.1:0-1676 GCA_043738625.1 Sterolibacteriaceae bacterium | reverse complement strand
AGAATGCCCACGGGAGATGCCGTGCCACTCAGTTCGCGGAACAGCGCATCCCGCAACAGCAGTGCTTCCAGCCCTTGATGCGCCTCGATCAAGCGCGCCACTTCCGCTACGGACAGCCCTGATTCGCTGACGACGATCATCGCCGGCAACCCGACCCGTGTGCGGTAAGCTTCAACCAGGTGCGGCCCGTCGATCAAAGTTCGCCCTGTGCTACGTTGTTCGCGTGGGTCTTCAGCCAATTGCCGGATTTGCTTGAAGGTTGGGTTGTCACGTGAAGTGATGGTCTTCATAGGATCTTCATGCTGGAAAACCAAGCAGTTCGCGCACCGGTGCATAGCTGCGGCGATGAATATCGCAGACGCCATGCCGACGCAATGCTTCCAGATGTGTCGCCGTTGGATAGCCCTTGTGCCGGTCGAATCCGTAATCGGGGAAACGCGCATGCAGCACCTGCATTTCGGCATCGCGCGCCGTTTTGGCCAGAATCGACGCCGCCGAAATGGCAGGCTCGATGGCATCGCCGCGGACGATGGCACGCGATGGCATGGCCAGCGGTGGGCAATGCAGGCCGTCAATCAGCGCTATTGCCGGCATGAAAGACAGCCCCTCCACCGCGCGGCGCATGGCGAGCAGCGTGGCTTGCAGAATATTGAGGCGGTCGATTTCTTCCACCGAAGCGCTGGCGATGCTCCAGCAGAGTGCGCCGCCACGTATTTCCCGCGCAAGCCGGTCACGGCTTTTTTCGCTGAGTTTCTTCGAATCCTTGAGCCCGAGGATTGAGCACGAAGGGTCAAGAATCACCGCCGCCGCATAGACTGCTCCAGCGAGTGGGCCGCGCCCGGCTTCGTCGACGCCGCAAACCAGGTTCATTGCGTGGACTTGATGTGGCTCAGGATCGCGGTAGCAGCCTTTTCCGCCGTGTCCTGCTTGAGAAGTTGATGAATCTGTGTGAACGCATCATCGATACGGCCGGCTACTTCCGCATCGCCCACCAGATTGCCGAGAGCCTGTGCCAGATTCTCCGGCGTTGCTTCGTCTTGCAGAAACTCCGGCACGACAAAGTGTCCGGCGAGAATGTTGGGCAACCCGACCCAGGGTTGGTAGCGCATGCGCCGCATCAGACGCCAGGACCACGGCGACATTTTGTAGGCAATCACCATCGGGCGCTTGATCAGGGCCGCTTCCAGCGTGGCGGTGCCGCTCGCCACCAGCACCGCGTCGGCGGCGGCCATGGCTTCCTGGGCGTGGCCGAACAGGCGCTTGAACGGCATCTCCTGCGCGCCGCACTTCCATAGCGCAGCCTCGAACAGATCGCGGGTTTCACGCGATACCAGCGGCACCAGGAACAAGGCACGTGGAAAGCGTTGCAGCAGCAGCTTGCCGGTCTCGATGAAGGTCTCCGCCATGTACTTCAATTCTGACTGACGGCTGCCTGGCAGCAATGCAAAAACCGGTGATTCGTCGCCCAGTTCCAGCCGTTCACGCACTTCCTTGCGATTGATGTGCAGGGGAATCATGTCGGCCAGCGGATGCCCGACGTAGGTCACTGGAATACCGGCCTGCTCGTAAATCAGGGGTTCGAACGGGAACAGGGCGAGGATGCGGGTCACCGATTCGGCAATGTGGCGGATGCGTCCGCCGCGCCAGGCCCAGATGGAAGGGCCGACGAAATGGAT
>JAYUFR010000123.1:0-5462 GCA_043738625.1 Sterolibacteriaceae bacterium | reverse complement strand
GCCGCCACCGGTGTCACCGCCGCAGCGAAAATGCCACTCAAGAAACGCTCTGCATAAACGGCGGCAAGACTCTCGACGAATGAGAAGACCAGCATGGTCGCGGCGAAGCCGAGGAGGCCGACAAGTAGTACGCCTCGCGGGCCGTATCGATCAGATAGTTGACCCCACATTGGCGCAAACAGAAAAGGAGAAAGTGTGTAGACAGCGGTCAGTAGCCCCGTATGCCGGGAAATTTGTGCTGCCTCCACACCTGCTCCCTGCAGCCGCTCGATCAGATAGGGCAGCAGCGGAAGCACGATGCCATAACCTACCGACACAGTGAATGCGGCGAGCATGAGTGCGACCATCGTGGCACGAGGCAAGTCCTTTGCAGGCTTGATGTCGTTACTCATTTTGTCGAGTCATCATTGATCTGCGCAACCGGGATGATCGCATGCGCCGCGCGCTTGCTGGCCGCGTGGCACACAAGCCCCAGCAACCAGACAATTGTCGACACCAACAGCAGCCATTTGAAATCCGAGTCGAGCGCGAAGTTGGTTCCGCTCATTGTCGCCACTGTGAACAGCCCGTTATGCCGGGCGCGATGCCTGCACCCTGAACGTATTGCGGAACCGCACGCAGACTCACAAACACCATCAATACACCACACCCCGCCATAAATCCACCCATCACTGTGAATACGTTTCGCAACCACGACGCCAAGTGAGGTGAGAGCATCTCGACTTCTGTCGCGCTCGATCCCAAATAGCGCAGATCCTCTGGCAACAGCGGCGGACGAAGGAACATGAAATATCCGCCGAGGCCGATCAGCCAGATTCCGCATGCAACAAATATCCACATTGAGACCCGGAGGAGGGCACTTTGCGCCTTCATGCGTTGCCTTTTTGACCGGGACGCGGGTTTGTCGGCAATTTTGCCCGATTGAACGCGTTCGGTTCTATCCGGTGGCACGACCCGCCGCGCTCGGCCTTCTGTAGTACAAAGTGAAGATAAATAGCTGCGCTAAGCAGCGCGGCGAAGAAGCACCAAACGGAGATGAACCAGGTGGCATAGAAGTAGTACACCGCAGCAAAGGAAAACAGTGCGAGGTAACCGAAGGCCTTCACCATGCGATACGTCGACAGCATTGGGCTGACCGCGGTTGAGAGCAGATACAACGTCATGATCACCCCCGCATAGAAATGCGGCGAAATGTATTCGATGTGCTGACCGGTCAGACGGGAAACAACCGGAAAAGCAAACAGGATGTACAGCAGGTAGCCACCCACCGCGACCCCAGCCGCGACGAATACGACCAGTGCTTGTCGGTGCCATCCCTTCGGTTCCATCATCAACACGGCCACGGGTATGTACATTGGCCACAAGACATGCGAGAAGAATTCGTAAATATGCGTCATGACCGTGTTCAGTCGTGGCGCCTCGTACTGAAACGTGAGCCAGATGACGCCCTCGCTCAGTTGCTGGGCCGCAAATAGCAGAGGGATTGCGGCAAACGGCAACTCGCGCCGGTGGCCCGCTGCCTTCAGCGTCAGCGTGCCGAGTCCAAGCAGGACGGCACCCGCCGAGAAACTCGCCGTGGCGGAGAAGCACATTCAGTTCACTCCCATAAAACGGTCATCAGCGCCAGATCATTGAGACAGTCGCGGTGGTATTTCATCCGCGTTCGGCCAGAGACGAGTTGGAATTTGAGTCGAACTGCCTGGCGGTATCGTCGGCCATTTGTTTCGTGCACCAGCGCGCATAGACGCCACCGAGCAAACGGCCAAGCCACGATGCCGGCGCCTTGGTCGGCAAACTGTAGTCAACGAAAACACGAACGAGCGACGAATCGCCTTTCGGCGTCAGTTCGAATCCCATGCGGTAATGCGCCATGACCTTGAGATCCGGGGTTCCGATGGTCTCCCAGACTTTCTTATGGGGAACCTGGCGTTCAGTAATTGCCTCCTCCAGCGAGAGCGATATGCCCATCATGCTTCCATGCATGCGAATTTTCGACCCGATCACGCGGCCGCCTTCAGCATCGCCGTCTATCGACATGCGCGAGCCCAACATCATCATCGAGGACTCGCTCATGTGCGCCGCCAATGCCTTCGGATCGTCCAGATAGGCGAAGACCCGATCAGCCGGTGCGTTAGCCAGTGCCGAGCTTTCGGCGTGAAAAGGAAACGAACGATCAGACATTGTGGCCTTCGATGGGCGGGTCTGGCCGCGTGTGCAATTGCCAGACAAAATTGCATTCAGGTCTGCCATCGGCAATTCGTCCCCCGCGCAAGCCACGATCAAATGTCATTTCGTCCGGCAGGTAGGAATTGAACATCGCGTTATCGATCTGGCAGACGATTGGCGTGATCTCCGGGATACCGACTGAGATTGCCAATTCGTGGAACATGCAGCGTGTAATTCTGATTTCGAAGCGCCGCGCCGAACGCTCGACAACTTCCATCTTGTTCCATCGAACCAGCCCGGTGCGGTTGTTCTCGATCTCCAATGCCGAGAAATTCTGAAAGTTTCGCTCCTTATGAACGGTATCAAATTGCAGATTCTGTGCGGCTGTGCCGCCGGTCAACAGCGCGACGCGCATGATCTCGAACGCCCTGTGTTGGCCGACTTTCTTCTTGAGATTCAAATAAACCCAAACTGGCAATGCGGCGAGATCGATCAGTTCGCGTGGAAATTGCTTGTCGATCATTTTTTTGAATCGACCAAGCGTGAACTTGCAACGCAGAAGAAAAATCTTGGGGAATCGCAGCTCTTTGCCCAGCATGTGAAGCAGGAGCGGCGTAGTAACTTTCTTCATATCGAATTCCGGAACCATACTTGCACCCCAATTGATTCGAGACTTACGTCAGCGCCTGTGATTGCGTCTTTGCAGGTACCGCCGATGCCTTGGCTAGCTCCGGCGGTGCGCGCTCGCCAGTGACCCCGGGTGCCGCTGTCTTTCCGGGCTGACGGATGCCCGCCAGCTTGGTGCGCTTCAGCATCAGCGCATTGATCGCGACGATCAGGGTGCTGCCGGACATCGACATCGCAGCGACTTCAGGGCTGAGTACAAATGGATACAAAACACCCGCCGCGAGCGGGAACGCAATCACGTTGTAGCCGACGGCCCACCAAAGGTTCTGGTGCATCTTGCGCACCGTGGCGCGAGATAGCTCAATTGCGCCCACAATGTCATAGGGATCGCTTTTCATCAACACAACATCTGCACTTTCCATCGCAACGTCGGTGCCTGCGCCAATCGCAAACCCGACATTCGCTTGCGTCAGTGCAGGTGCATCATTAACGCCATCGCCTACCATTCCGACCTTCTTGCCCGTGGCTTGCAACTCCTTCACTTTCTCGGCCTTTTGGGCCGGTAACACGTCGGCCAACACCCGGTCGATGCCAATATCGGCGGCGATACGTTTTGCCGTTGCAGCGTTGTCGCCGGTCAGCATTACCACTTCGATGCCGCGTTCACGCAGCTTCGCCACCGTTGCTTTGGACGTTGGCCTGATCGCATCGGCAATGGCGATGAGCCCGATCACACGACCGGCCTGAGATATATGCACCACTGTTCGACCGTCTCCCTGCAATCGGGTCGCCTGCGCCTCCAGCGGGCCCAGTGCCAGTTTTTGCGTATCCATCAGCAGGCGATTGCCGAGAAACACCGTCCCGCCCGCAGTCTCGGCGCGCGCCCCCATGCCGTCGAGGCTTTCGAAACCTGTTGGAGCGACGATGGTCAGATTGGCTGCCCGGCGCACAATTGCCTGAGCCAAAGGATGTGCAGACCCTTGCTCGACGGCTGCGGCTGCGGTCAACACCACGTCTTCCGTCACGCCGTCCGCAGTCACAATCTCCACCACCTCCGGCTGGCCGACCGTGAGCGTGCCGGTCTTATCGAAGACGATGACGTTGAGCTTGGTGGCGTCTTCGAGCGCCGAGGCATTCTTGAACAGAATCCCGTTCGCTGCACCCAGGCCAGTACTCACCATAACGGCCATTGGCGTCGCGAGTCCCAATGCATCCGGACAGGCGATTACGAACACTGTGATGGTCATCGTCACTGCAAATAGCAGCGGCTCGCCAATCCACCAGAACCACACCGCAAACGTCGTCAGGCCGATCATGATCGCCACAATCACCAGCCATTGCGCTGCCCTGTCGGCCAAGAGTTGCGCGGGTGCCTTCGAGTTTTGCGCTTCCTGCACCAGTTTTACGATCTGCGCCAGAGCTGAGTCGGCACCAACCTTGGTCGCCTTGTAGCGAAAGCTGCCGCTCTTGTTGATCGTTGCCCCAATCACAGTAGCGCCCGGCCCTTTCTGCACCGGCATCGATTCACCCGTGAGCATCGATTCGTCGACCAGCGATTCGCCAGTTTCTACCGTGCCATCGACAGGAATTTTGTTGCCCGGCCGGATTACAACAATCTCGCCAGCCAACACGTCTGCGGTCGATACTTCAACCTCGACACCATTGCGGATAACCGAGGCCTTCGCGGGTGTGAGATCCATCAGCGCTTTAATTGCGGACGACGCACCGGCGCGGGCACGCATTTCCAGCCAGTGGCCGAGCAGGATGAAAACCAGCAGGACGGTTACGGCCTCGAAGAATTGCCCTCCTTCCTTGAAAAAAAATGTAGCTCCAACACTGAAAAGATAGCCGGTACCAACGCTCAATACGATAAGTGCCGCCATGCCCAGAACGCCCTTCCGTAGCGCGCGCCACGCGGAGACGAAGAACGGCCAGCTCGGATAGAGGATCGCTGCGCTTGCGAAGAAGAACAGCCATAGGTTGAGCTCCAACCCAAACGGCGGAGCAGGTGGCTCGAACATGCCGCCCATTGGCGCATAAATAAAAATGGGTATGGTAAATATCAGACATATCCAGAAGCGGTTGCGCATGTCGTGAACCATGGCAGGCAAGTCCATGCCGTCGTGTCCCATCTCGTGCGCCATGTCCGCAGCCATGTCGGACGGCGCGCCCGGCGTTTTGTGGCCCTCGTGACTCGCTTTGCCGGAACCAATGTGCGCCGCCTGAGCGGCTATTGGCGTTGCTGAGGCGGGCGTGGGTGTCGTGGCCGGTGCGGGCGGGGAAGGTTCAGGCGTTGTCGATGGTGCGGTGCCTGATAATGTGTGGCCGACCTGATCGCCGCCGGTCGAAGCGAAGACGGGCGCGGCGGACTCATGCCCGTGTTGGCGAACGGCAGACTTGATGTCGGCGACATCGAGTCGGGTTTCGTCATAGCGAACGGTCGCGCTTTCGGTCGCAAAATTAACAGTGACGCTTTCGACACCCGGCACTTCCCCAATACGTTTTTCCACACCGGATACGCTCAAGACCGACAGCATGTCATGCACTGCAATGACGCTCGTTTTCATCGCGTTTCCCTGTTAGTTTTCCTGCGCTAAATGTTTCTCGTTTCCCGGATCACAAGATGCTGCGTTCGGTTGCCGCATCGGGAGACTGATCCGCCGAAAAAG
>JAYUFR010000122.1:0-15867 GCA_043738625.1 Sterolibacteriaceae bacterium | reverse complement strand
TCGCCGCCGTGCATGAAGTCGCGCTTGATCACGCCGGCCACGACCTTGAAGGTCTCGGTCCGCCCGGAGCCGACCAGCCCGAACACGCCGGTGATCTGTCCGGCAAACACCGACAGCGAGTTGTTCTTCACCATCGCCGCCATGCGCAGGTTCTGCACTGAAAGCACGCGCTTTCCCGGCGCCCGGATCGTGGTCTTGCGCTGCCCGTAGAGGGTCTGCGACAGGTCGCGCCCGACCATGGCCTGAACAATGCGGGCACGATCAAAACTGGTCTTGTCGTCGGTCACCACGTGCTTGCCGTCACGCAGGATGGTGATGCGGTCGGACACCTGGAGCGCCTCTTCCAGCGCATGCGAGATGAAGACCACCGAGACACCGCGCGCCTTGAGGGCATACACAAGGTCGAAGAAATATTTCTTTTCCTCCGGCGTCAGGCTTGCGGTCGGCTCGTCGAAGATGATGACCCTGGCGTTGTGCAGCACTGCCCGGGCGATTTCCACCATCTGTTTCTTGGCGGCCCCGAGCAGGCTTACCACCACCGTCGGATCGACGTCGAACTGAAGCGATTGCAGGAACTGCTGCGCGGCGATGTAGATGCCGCGCAGCCGGTTGAAGTAACGTTCCTGGCCAAGAAAAAGGTTTTGCGCCACGGTCATCGTCGGCACCAGGCTGGTCTCCTGGAACACCATCGCTATGCCGAGCTGCAGCGCCTCGTGTGGCGTGTTCGGATTGACTGCGCGGCCTTCAATCAGCATTTGTCCGGAAGTCAGCTTCACCACACCCGCCATGACCTTGGTCAAGGTTGATTTGCCGGCGCCATTCTCGCCGATGATTGCATGAATCTCGCCAGGCAGCAGCGCGAAGTCGACACAATCGACTGCCGGCACGCCGGCGTACTTCTTCGTCGCCTGTCGCAGTTCGAGGATTGGGGTTTGGTTCACGACTGCAGGCTCCGTTCAGCGTCACTGATCGACAAGCGAAGTATGCGTCGGCAGCCCTTGGCAAGCACATAAAGATTACCCTGGCATTCGACCGCGGCGACGACACCGTGGTGCTTGCCATCGAAGCGGCTGTGCAGTGAATAGCGCACTGAACCCTCAGGTGACAAGCGAATGACCAGGCCGTAAGAGCGTGGCGGCGCCCATGGTTTGACGACACCCATCATCTTCAGTTGCGCACCCTGCAAGGGTTCCAGAAAAGTGTTGCCTGAATTCAGTGCTGGTGCGATCCAGTACTGCGGTTCAATTTCGGCGAGCATCCGTTTCCGATAAGCTTTTTCGCGCAGCACGAATTCAACCAGTTGGGTACGCAGCGTGAAGCAGGTCAGCCAGTAACCGCCCCCCCGGGCGGGCGAAATTCGTGACGGGTAACCGGGCAACGGATCCGTGATTGCGCAGGTGCCTTGCTCTTGATTCAAGGCCATCACCCGATGACGCCAGCTTTCACTGACCCACACCGCGTCACCCGCCGCACATGCGCCAAACGCATGCGCCAGACCTGAGGCGAGTTCGCGCCCATCGCCGTTGTTCACGTTCAGCTCGTAGACGCGACCGCTGTGGCCCCGATTCATCAAGTCGTGTTGCCAATGGGTCCAGGGTTGCTCAACCGAGCCATCGGTGACGAATAATCGGCCATCGGCGCTTGCGCTGATGGCGTTGACGGCGCCCATTTTTTTTCCTGCAACCGCATCCCAGCGCCGTCCATCCTGAGCGCCGCCAATGACGCGCAATTCGCGCCCATCGAGCGCGACCGCAAGGCCGCCGCCGGGGATACAAGCCAGTGCCGTGACCGGGCTGTCGAAGCGATGGACTTCGCTGGCGCTTGAGTCGGCAGTGGTTGCCTCATAACGCAGTATGGTCGTGCCGTCGGCCACGAAAAGATGCTGCCCGTCGCTCGCAATATCTTCGGGAGCGTCGAGCGCAGCAAAAACGGTGGCATCTTCGAGCAGGCTGTTTGACTTCAAGGCGCCATCGAACACCGGTACCGTGATGGATGCCTTGCCGCGGCCGAGCAAGCGATCTTTCCAATCCAGCAGGGCGCCCATCATTTGCCTTTCCCCCAACGCGTGTCGTATTGGATGAAATCGGGGTCAACACCTTCGAGCTTGAGCCGGCCGATGCGGTTATTCATGACCCCGCCGAGATACAGGCTGCCGCGATGTTCCCGCATCGAGGTGATCATCGGGTGCTTCCTGCCCGAAAAATCCCACAGGGTTTCGAGCACCTCGCCCTGTTCGTTGAACTTCAACACGCAGCCGGCGTTCATGTTGGGGAACAACCATTCGTCGCTGGCGACGCGCCTGACCATCCGGCTGCGAAAGCCCGGCATTTTCCAGGCCAGATCAAGTGCCGGGGAACGCATGCCGGCCAGAGACATCCAGTAGTGACCGTCCGACGAATTGTTGATGTTGTCCGGGTATCCCGGCAGGTTGGCGAGCACGATCTCGGTCGTGCCTTTCTTCGGCCCATCAAACCAGTGGCGCTTGACGCTGCAATTCCAGGTCTCAGCGAACAGGAACGATAGGCCGTCGCTGGCGATGCACACACCGTTCGGGAACTTCAGATCGCGGATGACGGTGTGGGTCTTGCCGGTATTGGTGTCGAAGCAGATGATGCGGCCGTTGCCGCGCGCTTCCAGGCCGTCGACCACCCACTCGTCCATCTCGAAACGCACCGTCGCTTCGGAAAAAAAGATGCGGCCGTCAGCGCTGATATCCAGGTCATCCGCCAATCGCAGACGGCTGTCGTCATTGATCGACCAGTAGTTGCGGTTGGTTTCGTCGGTCACCTTCTCGACCACGCGCGCCGGTGTGATGCGATACAGACCCATGCCGCCGACGCAAACATAGAGGTTGTCGCTGCGGTCAAAGGCCATGCCCAGCGGAGTACCGCCGATATGGGCGAATATTTCCATGCGCTCGTAGTCGGGCGGGAAGAAGCGAATGATGTCGCCGTGACGCGAGCCCGAATAGAGATTGTCATCGCGATCCAGGATCACGTCCTCCGGCCCTTCAATGCGGCCCAGGCCGATGGGCGTGGCCGCGCCGAGCCGGTCATTCACCGCCCATGCAGTGCCGCAGTCGGGCGCGGTCGATGGCGCTTGCGGCAGGCTGTGATACGTCGGGCTGACATACACTTTGTTCACAATGCGATGGCGATTCTTGAGCCAGCGAATGTCGACCACCGCCGCCAACAGCAGAATGCCGGCCAGTACCATCCGGTTGTAGCCGCCCGACAGCGAGAGCGTCGTCAAGCCGTTGACGATGAGCAGCACGATCAGCGTGCCGACCAACGCCTTCATCACCGATCCCTTGCCGCCGCCCAGGCTGATGCCGCCCAGCACCGCGGCGGTCAGCACGGTGACTTCAAGGCCCACGCCGATATCGCCACCCGCCGTCGCCAGGCGGGAGGCGAAGAAGATGCCGCCAAGCGAGGTGAGCACACCGCTGGTCACGTAGCACATGGCAATGGTGCGGCGTACCGGTATGCCCGCGTTATAGGCCGAGCGGCGCGAGCCGCCGATGGCGGTGACATGCCAGCCGGGCCGCAATCGGGTCAGAAAGATGTGACCAAATAGGGCAACCGCCGCAAATACGTAGACGACGGTGGGAACGCCATACCATTCGCCGCTGCCGATGAAATCCCAGGTCTTCGAATTGGGCAGCCCGCCGGCGATCGCCGTTGAATAGTCGGCGATCAGCAGGTCGTAGGTGGCCCGGTAAATAATTAATGTGATGAGGGTCGTCAGGAACGCGCGCAACTGGAAGTAGCCGATCAGGATGCCGTTGAATGCGCCGAGCAGCGCGCCGCACAGGGCCGTGACGATGATCGCGGCAGCCACCGGCCATTGCAGCACATGCATCAGATACAAGGCGCAGAAATTGGTCAGGGCGAACATTGAACCGACCGACAGGTCGATGCCGCCGACGATCATCACGATGGCCATGCCCAGAACCACCAAGCCAATCTCTCCCGCCTGGCGGCCGGTGTCCGACAATGCCGTCGGCGACAGAAAGTTGGGAATGACTTGCGCCAGCGAAAACGCCACCAGTAACAGCACCACGACCGGGATGGCGGTTTCCATCCAGCGTTTGGCGAGAATTTCGCCGAGCACGTGATCCGGCCACCACGTGTAGCGCAAGCGCGTGATGCGTTCTGTCCAGCGCTCCTCGGCAGTGGTGTCGTGTTCGCCTGGCATCGCGCTCATCGGGTTGATCGTCCTGGCGCGGATTATTTCGCCAGGTTCCAGCAGGTGCCTTCCGCCGCAGCGTTGGCTTTTGTGATCGGCACCAGCGTGGTGTACACCGAGCCTGGCGTGGCGCTCGCCTTGCCGGGATTTTGCAGAATCATCTTGATGCCGGAAGCCATGATCACGGCCTGGGTCGCCACGTCGTAGCTGAGATCGAGGTCGAACTTCCCGGCCTTGACCTGATCGCAGGCGCTCTTTTGTTCGCCACCGCCCGACGTGGTGAGGAAGACCTTGCCGGTCAGTCCCGCTTCCTTGATGGCGGCCGCCGTACCCGTATCCATATATTCCCAGAAGCCGATGATGCCGCACAGGTCGGGGTTCTGCCGGAGCACGGTCTGCGTGATGCCCTTGGCCTTGACCGCGTCCCAATCGGCGGCCTGGCTCGATACGACCTTGATGTCGGGATTTTTCGCCAATATGTTTTCCACGCCCTTCAACGTATAGGCGCTGGCGGCGGCGGAGAGCGCGCCCTGCACGATCGCGATCTTGTTGGATTTGCCCTTGCAGGCTTGCACCACGGCGATGGTCTGCTTTTCGCCGATTTCGATCCAGTCGGCGCCGACGTACAGCACCGACGGGTAGCTCGACCGCATGTTGATTTGCACCACCGCGATACCCGCTTCCTCGGCGCGCTGGAGCAACTTGGCATAGGTTTGCACATCCGGGTTATGCACGATGATGACATTGGGTTTTTCGGCGATCAAGGTGGTGATCGCCTGCGCGCCGGCGTTGGTGTTCCAGTTTGGATCGCGCGTGACGATCTTGACGCCCATGGGCTCAAGCTCCTTCTTCAGTCCCCTCAGCCAGCCCTGCGCCAGATCGAAACTCATCGCCGCGGGAACGAAGGCGATGGTCTTGCCCGCCAGCGCACTTCTGTATTTGGCGCGTGCCGGATCGTCAAGCCCCTTGCCGTCGGCATGGGAGGCTTGACCGATCAACAGGCCGGCCAGAAAGAGAACCGCGGTCATCGCGGTCCTGATGTGAGTGGACTTGGTGATCAGTCTCATTGTTTTCTCTCTCCTGTGATGAATGTGATGAAAGGATTCTGTTCCTGAAGGGTTTGTCGGCATCCGCAAGTCTGCGTCATATATCCCCCTGCTGGGCGGTTTCTTCGTTGCGCGGATTGAGCAAGGAATCGATCAATATCGCGGCAAGCAAGATAAATCCCTTGACCAGGTTGAGGGCCGAGTAGGAGACATCGAGGATCGTCATGCCGTTGAGCAGTGTGCCGATCAGCAAGGTGCCGATGACGACATTGAGGACGCCGCCGCGTCCGCCCGACAGACCAATGCCACCGAGCACGACAACGAGGATAACGTCGTAGATCAACGTTGAGTTGTAGATGCGCGTCGGCATGCTGTTCACCGACGCGGCCATCACGAATCCCGCGAAGGCGCTGATCAGCGCCGCCAGCACATACTGCAACACGATCACCGGACGGGTGGGAATGCCGGTGGTGCGGGCGCCAAAAGGGTTGTCGCCAATGGTGTAGATGTAGACCCCCAGCTTCGTGCGGCGCAGAAACAGTGAGACGAATATCGCCATCAGTCCGAACATGATGACCGGCATCGGGATGGCGAACAGTCTGCCTTCACCGATCCACGAGAAGATGTCGAGCGGCGGACTCCATTGCAGGGTTTCAACCTGGAACAGGGCCACCTGTCCGAGCCCCGCGAGAAACAGTCCCGAGGCCAGTGTGGTGAACAGCGATGGCACTTCGGCATACGCGATCAGCCAGCCATTAACAAGTCCGAATAGCAGCGCGATGGCGAGCGCGACCAGAAAGGCGAGCGGCACGGAATGACCGTCCTGCACCATTTGCAGAATCAGGCCGGCGGGCGCGGCCAACACCGCGACCATGGAAATATCAATACCGCGCCCAATCACCACGACGGCCATCGCCAGGCCGAGGATGCCGAGAATCGCCACGTTCTGCAACAAGCCGAGCACGTTGCTGGTGGTCAGGAATCCCGGCAGGAACAGGGCGAAGCCGCCGAACATCAACACGAAAATGGTGAATACGATCGTTTGCTGGGAGAAGCGTTGTTTTCTCATGCCGAATCAGACCGGATTGACAGTCAGCGCAGCATTTCGTCGCTGATGATGATCTTGCGCACTTCGGTCGTTCCCGCGCCGATCTCCAGCAGCTTGATGGCACGATAAAGCCGATTGATTTCGGATTCCCAAATGTAACCCATGCCGCCGTGGATCTGCACCGCTTCGTTGAGCACCTTGTTCATGGTATCCGCGGCGAACATCACCGACGCGGCCGTGATCTTGTGGATGTCGCCACGTCCGCCGCCGCCAATTTCCAGTTCGTTGGCGGCACGCAGCGCCTGGTAAGTAAAGACGCGCATCGACTCGACCCAGACGAACATGTCGGCGAGTTTGCCGCGGATCATCTGGAAATTCGCGATCGGCTGACCGAACTGCTGGCGCGTGCGCGCGTATTCGAGCGCCAGTTGCAGCGCCCGCTCGGAGATGCCAAGGCAGATCATCGCGATCATGGCCCGCTCCAGATCCAGCCCGCTCATGACCACTTGCACGCCGCGGTCTTCCGCGCCAATCAGGTTGGCCGCCGGTACGCGGCAGTTATCGAACACCAGCTCGGCGGTCTGGCTGCCGCGAAAACCCATTTTAGACAGCTTCTGCGCCACTTTGAAACCGGGAAAGGTTTTCTCCACCACGAACGCCGAAATGCCTTTGGCTCCCTTGTCGCGATTGGTTTTCGCATAGACCAGAAAAACGTCCGCCACCGCGCCGTTGGTGATGTACAGCTTGGTGCCGTTGAGCACATAGTCGTCACCGTCGCGGGTTGCCGTCGTTCGCATCGAACCCAACGCGTCGGAGCCAGCCCCGGCTTCTGTCAGTCCGAGCGCCCCAATGGTTTTGCCACTGCATAATCCCGGCAGGTAGCGCTGGCGTTGCGCTTCGTTGGCATTGCGGTAGATGTTGAACATGCAGAGATTTTCGTGGGCCACCCAACTCAAGGCCAAAGCATGGTTCCAGCGCGAAAACGCCTGCAACACCAGGCCACTGGCGAACATGTCCATCCCGACGCCGCCATAAGCTTCGGGCACAGGAATGCCGAAGTATCCGGTAGCACCGATTTTCGCGAACGCTTCAGGCGGCCACCACTCTTCGTTGTCCATGCGCACCGAGAGCGGATACAGCTCGTTGCGCGCGAAGCGGTCGGCTTGATCGAGTATTTCCTGCTCCGCGTCGGAGAGTCCGGAGAAGCGTTGGGCCGTAGACGCGGTGCGATTGGAGGTGTTCATCGTTCTCCGATGCGTGGCAAGCGAAGCAGACGACCACCCGAACAAGCGCCGTAACCGTGCGAAAACTGAGTTTCACTCATACTTGTGATTTCATCAGAATAGTGAGCGCTTTGCATTACGGGAGGGCCGAATCTTTCTAGTATAAATGCCTCTTGACGGGCTATTGTGTTTTTCCCGGGACAACCCCGCCCCGGATCGGGTTGTCGGCGAAATATGGCGGATTCCCGAATAAAATGAGTATCACACAAAATCTGGATAGAGTGCGATTGACGGTCACGTCCGGATGCCGCTGGGTCGGGCCATTCCAATAACCAGGAGGATGCAAACAATGAGCAAGCGCTTACAGAACAAGGTGGCATTGATTACCGGTGGCGCGAGTGGCATCGGCGCTGCGCATGCGCGAGTCTTCGCCGCGGCCGGAGCCAGGCTTCTGGTGTGCGACGTACAGGAAGACATGGGGCGCGGTGTTGTCGATGAAATCAATCGCAAGGGCGGCGAGGCAGCCTTCTTCCGCCTTGACGTGGCCGACGAAGCCAACTGGAAGCAGGCCGTGGCCGAGGTCGTCAAGCGCTTTGGCAGCCTGACGACGCTGATCAACAACGCCGGAATTTATCTCCCCGGTGGCGTCGAATCGGAAACCCTGGAGGGATGGAATCGCTTGATTTCCATCAATCAGACTGGTGTCTGGCTGGGCATGAAGACCGCGCTGCCGGCGTTATTGAAGGGCGGCAACGGGGCCATCGTCAATATTTCGTCGATGTACGGCCTGGTCGGCAGTCCGGCATCCATCGCCTATCACGCCGCCAAGGGCGCGGTCAGGATCATGAGCAAATCGGCGGCGTTGCAATATGCCCGCCAGGGCGTGCGGATCAATTCGGTATGCCCCGGCGTCATCACCACGCCGATTCTGGGCGACCTGCGCGCCGAGGATCTGAAGGCGGTGGACGAGGCAATCCCGATGGGGCGGCGCGGCAAGCCGGAAGATATCGCCTACGCCTCGCTTTATTTGTGTTCCGATGAGGCCGAATACGTTACCGGCAGTGACATGGTGGTCGATGGCGGTTCCACCGCGATCTGAAACTGATCGTGCCGCGCCGTGCGGCGGCGAATGCGCTCAGGTCGGCGGCGGAGCGCCAATGCGCGCGCCCTTCACCACGATGCCGGCCTGTTCGCGATCCCAGACATCAGCGCCGACACCCGCTGCACGCAGCAGGTATTTTTGTATCTTGTGCGTCGGCGTGCGCGGCAACTCAGGCAGGAAGCGCAGGTAACGCGGCACCATGAAGTGCGGCATGCGCGGCAACAGAAAGTGGATCAGCGCCGCCGGCTCCAGATCGGCGCCGTCGGCCAGCACCACGGCCACCAGCACTTCATCCTCGCCGTGCTCGCTGGGCACGGCGACCGCGGCTGCATCCTTGACCAGGGGATGCGCCATCACCTCGGCCTCGACTTCGGACGACGAAATATTTTCGCCGCGCCGCCGTATCGAGTCCTTGATACGATCGACGAAGGTGTACTGACCGGTGGCGTCGACCTTGAAGCCGTCGCCGGTGTGGAACCAGCCATTGCGCCAGGCCTCTGCGGTGGCCTGCGGGTTGCGGTTGTAGCCATGGCTGAGCGCCCACGGGCAGTCGGCGCGGACGACGAGTTCGCCCACGGTGCCGAGCGGCACTTCGCAATCGTTTTCATCGACCACGCGCAGGCTGATGCCTGCGCGCGGCACGCCGCAGGCGCCCATCGTCGCCGGGTTCATTTCGGTGCGAATCGGCATCGACACTTCGCTCATGTTGAAATGCGAATACAGGTCGCAGCCGAAGCGCTTGCCGAAGGTGACCGCCGTTTCGTTGTAGGGCACGAGGGTCGCGCAGCGCAGGCTGTGATCGCGGTCGTCCGGCGCGGCGGGGCGCTTGAGCAGAAACCCCGCCATCGAACCAAGGATAATCGACGAGGTGATGCCCAGTTCACGCACCAGCGGCCAAAATCGCTCAGTGTCAAAAACTCGCGCTACCACCACCGAGCCGCCGCGTATCAACATCGCAGTGAGCGGCATGGTGCCGCCGACATGAAACAACGGCAGGTTGATGAAGTAGCGGTCATTCTCGCCCAGATCCTGCAACGACATGCCCATGCTGCGCAGGTGGAAGTACGAGGACAAAACGCCTTTCGATGCGCCGGTGGTGCCGGAGGTGTAGATGATGCTTTGCGTGTCCCACGGCGCGATGGGGCGCGACAACTCGGGAGGCGTCAGGTCAGCGCAATCGAGCGCGGCGGCGGCATGCAGGGTGAGACCATCGAGTTGCGCCTGCCCGCCGACGATCACCGCGTCGGTCAGCGACGCGCGATCTATTTCGCCAAGGCGACTGACCAGTTCGGCGTGCACGACAATGAGCGCGGCATTGGCATTGCGCACCACGTGCGCCAACAGCTTGCCGCGGTAGGACAGATTGATCGGCACCACCACCGCGCCGAGGCAGTTCAGGCCAAACCAGAGGCGCAGCGCATCCGGCCCGTTGGGCAGCCACGAGATCACCGTGTCGTCCTGCTTCACTCCCAATCGGCGCAACGCGTTGGCCGTGCGTAGCGCATGTTCCCAAGTCTGTCGGTAGGTCCAGCGGGTGCCATCCTCGAAGATCGCGAAGACCTTGTCCGGCCGTTCGCGCGCCTGACGCGCAAGCACGTCGCGCAGCACGACCTGGTCGATCGGCGGCATGCGCGGGTCAATGTTCACACGGCTCTCCACGCGCGAAGCCGTTCACATGCCGGGGTGCTGCTGCACCGACAGATAACCCGGATAGCCTTTCGCCACGCCGTACTCGATGATGCCGTAACCAAGCCGGTCACCGTCGCGCACTTCGATCACGTGGTCGGACAGGGTGCGGCCAACGCGGCGCGTCTCGGCGTCGCGCAAGTCCCAGCGGTCGTGTTCCATGTGCAACACGCCCTTGTAGTCGCCCGACGCCCAGCCTTTGTAGCCGCCATACAGGCCGCCCTTGAGGAAGTAGCGGCCGGGCAGCGCGCGCATGTGCACGGTGCGCCGCGTGCCATCGCCAAAACCGAGTACGTATTCGGCCGATTCCAGCGTCTGACCCAAGGCGTCGTCGGCCCAGGTCACATCGTGTGCGATCGAGGTCATCAGCAGCCCGGCGCGCGGTTTCGCACCCAGCGGTAAAAGCTGCTCTCCGCTCAGATAGATCAGGTCGCCGGGCGCGCGTTCATTGAAGTACCACTGCAGGCCATAGTCTTCAAACTGCACCGTCGCCCAGTTCCAGAACAGCGGCGGATAAAAAGTCATTGGCGGCCGCATCTCATCGGTGCGCATCTCGGCCCTGATACCCCATGAATGGTCGCGTTGCCCGAGCCAGCGCTCCGGCTTGATCTCGAAACGCTTGCCATCCACTTCCAGCCATCCTTGGTAACGGCCGAACTGCTGCACCCGCATCAGGTTCTCGGTGACGCGCCCGTGGCGGCGGCGAAAGTGTGGCGCCTCTTCATGCGGATTCAGGGTCGCGTTGTACTCAAGGTCGAAGCGCAGCCCGGATTCATTCTCGTCCAGCGTCAGCCGGTGTCGGCGCAGTCCTTCGATCACTGCGATTTCCAACGGGCCGATGCGTGTGCGCAGCGGATCGGGCCGCAGTCGGCGCGACAGTCGCAGGTTGTATTGCGTGGTGCCGATGGTGACGCCGGCAAAGCCGTCCATCACGTTCTGGTTGGGGTGATAACCAATTCCCAGATCGAAGATCATGTCGCCTTCAGGCGCAACATGACCGCTGTACCACAGGCGCTCCATCCAGGCCGGATCGCTGCTGTCCACATGGTCGAAGGTGGTGGGGGTCTGGTGGCCGATCAGGTCATCCTGGGGTGTGAGCATGGGTTCTCCGTGGTACCGGGCAAAACCGGCAGAGTGTTATGAATACTGTCAGTGTGGGCTGTTGAACGCTATCGCATCAGGAAGAAGCCGGCGTGTCGTTGCCGCGTGCGATCTCGGCGAACAGGGGGCGTGGCGTCAGCGTCATGTCGCGGCGCAGTTCGGCGCGAACGTGTTGGCTGATCGCAGTCTGCGCGGTCTGGATCGCCGCGCACGGCTCGGCATGCATGCCGAGCCAGCGTATCGTGGCGCCGATGAAACTGTCCATGCGTTCACACAGTTCCTGCAAGCCGGCGCCGTCGACCGGCGTTGCGTCAAAGTCATCTCCCGCTTGCGAGCGTTCCGGGTAGTGGGCGAGCAGGTTCTCCAGCTCTACTATCAGCGCCCGCTGCGACGTTGCGCGTGCCAGCAGGGGTGGCACCGCCCAGTCCACGCGCGGCTTCATGTTGTTGATCAGGTCGATCACGGCCAGTGCCTGGCCGGTGGCGTATTCATCGTCAAGCCTGGGGATGACATCACGACGCAGCGCCATGGCGATGCCTTCCAGCAGACGCTCAAGCGAATTGTTCATGCCACCGCCTCCAGCGCTTTCTCGATCTGTAGCAACACGCGTGGAATCTGCGCGCCCATCGCCGGCATGCGCAGATCCGAGAACCCGCCATCTTCGAAGCAGCGGCTGGCACCGACATGGATGACGAGCAGCTTGAAGACGTTGAACAGCTCGTAAAACCCGATGGATGCGGGCCGTACTTCCATTCCGCTCAACGCTGCATAGCGCTCGTAAAGCGTTTCGCGCGTCAGCAGGTGACAGACCAGATAGCTGCCGTCCGGCGCCTTGCCGCCAAAGGCGCGCAAGCACATGAAGCCCAGATCTTCGTGCGGGTCGCCCATGTGCACCAGTTCCCAGTCGAGCACCGCGCTGATCTCAGCTTTGTCGACCAAAAAATTGCCGATGCGGTAGTCGCCGTGGATGATCGCAACGTGTGGCGCAGGCGGGCAATGGGTCAGTAACCAGGCGAGGGCTTGTTCGACCACCGGATATTCGCGCAACTGCCAGCGCCGCAGTGTCTGCTCCCACAGCGCAACCTGCCGGGCGGCGGCGTTATCCGGCGAAACCCCGTCGGCCAGCGCGGCAACCGGAGAATCGCGCCAGTTGAAGCGGTGCAACGCCGCCAGTGAAGCGACAAACTGTTCGGCCAGGCGCGCGCGCAAGGCCGGTTCGAAGGCGACTTGTCCCGGCGCCACCCAGGGCAAGGGCGCTGTGCCTGCCACATGTTCACAAATGAAAAAAGGTGCGCCGAACACGGCCGAGTCGTCGCTGAAAAAGTAGACGTGCGGCACCGGCACGCCATGACCCTGCAAGGCGCGCAACACGGTGCACTCCGGCGCGGCGCGATAGGGCGCGAACAGCCCCGTGGGCGGGCCGATGCGCAATACCAGCTTTTGCCGCTGGGGACCCGCCTTGCCGGTCCACTCGGCGACGAATCCATAAGTCATCCAGGAAAAGCCGGCGGTGAACCGCCTGACCGCGTCAACCCGCGTGAGTGTCTTGTTCTGCGCGGTAAGGAAAGCCGCCAGGCGTTTGCCGACCGTCGTTTCGCCGAAAACATCTTCTGTTTTTTCGTGCACCGCGTTCATGGCGCACCGCGCTGTTTTTCGGCGAACGCGGCGACGCGGGCGACCAGATCGGGATTGTTAACGCAACGCAGGAACGCGGCCTTCTCGCTCGCCAGATGCGCCTCGAACGCATCCCGCGACTGCACCGCAACCAGTTCTTTCAGCTCGTTGACTGACTGTACGGGCAGCGCCACCAATTCGCGCGCCCATGCATAGGCCTCGGCATCCGCGGTTTCAGCATCGACGACACGATTGATGAGTCCCAGCGCCAGCGCCTTTTCTGCGCTCAAATTGCCGTGCAGCGTGAGCGTCTCGAAGCCTTGTGCGCGACCCAGCCGCTGCGCCAGTTGAAAGCTCAGACCGCCGTCGGCGGGAGCGCCGAGGCGCGGATACGCCACCACGAAACGCGCGTCGCGCGTCGCCACGACCATGTCGCAGGCCAGGGCCAGCGAAAAACCACCGCCCGCGACCGCCCCGTGCACACTGGCAATGACGGGGATCGGCAGTCGCCGCAACGCCATCACGCCGGCGTGGAAGTCATCAATCAAGCGGTCGATGAAACTCGTCAGACTGGCGCGGTTCGCGTGCATGGCCAGCACATCACCGCCGCCACAGAACGACTTTCCCGCGCCACGCAGCACCACAACCCGCGCCGCGGGCATCGCCGCGACCGCCTCGAGCGCGCGTCGCAATCCCAGTGCTACCGCATTGTCGATGGCGTTGAGGGCCGTGGGTCGATTCAAGGTGATGCTGACCACCTCGCCGTGCGATTCCACGAGCACTGGGCGTTCGTCGTTCATGTGTCTCCAGACCATGGCGCGGTGCGCCAAAAATAGTTTTGACCGCTGCTCAATAAATGTCTCTGGCCAGCATCGCCATGGGACACGCCTGCTCCAGCGCCTGATGCTGACTTGGGCGCTAGTATAAACCCTTGGCAGCTCAAAAATACTCGGAAAATGCCGCGAAAATGGCGCTCACGGCAGTCGCGGCAACACGCTATACTTGTCGCTGAATAAAGTTTGAGTCAGGGTCATAAAAAGTTGACAATCGACTCAAAAGAGCACGAAAATCGGCAGGCAATAAAATTATTCTTCGCGCCTGGCCACCCGGGCCAAACCTTGCTGTTGTACCCACTTCATGTCAACACCGCACCTTGACGATGCTGCGCGATACCGTTCCGCTTTCCGACCCGGTTTGTTCGAAGGGCAGGTGGTGGTGGTCACCGGAGGCGGTAGCGGCCTGGGTCGTTGTGTTGCCCACGAACTGGCCAGCCTCGGCGCGCATGTCGCGCTGGTCGGGCGCCGCATCGCCAATCTCGATGCAGTGGCCGCCGAAATTGGCGGCATTTACCCCGAGCGGGCAGGGGATCTGACCACCCATGCCTGCGACATCCGCGACGAAGTGTCGGTCAAGGCGACGGTGGCCGACATCGTGCAGAGGCAAGCTCGCATCAACGGACTTTTCAACTGCGCCGGTGGCCAGTTCCCGGCCAGGTTGCGCGATCTCTCGCTCAAGGGCTGGGATGCGGTGGTGCGCAACAATCTGCACGGCACCTTCCTGTTCTCGCGCGAGTGTTTCGTGCAATGGATGGAGCAGCACGGCGGCAACATCGTCAACATGCTGGCCGACATCTGGGGTGGCATGCCGGGCATGGGGCACTCGGGCGCGGCACGCGGCGGAGTACTGAACTTGACCGAAACGGCGGCGTGCGAATGGGGTTACGCCGGCGTGCGCGTCAATGCGGTCGCGCCGGGCTGGATTGCTTCCAGCGGCATCGATACTTACGACGAGGCGTACCGCACGCTGCTGCGCGGCCTGCGCAGCAAGGTACCCCTGCAACGCTTTGGCACCGAAGCCGAGTTGTCGTCGGCGGTGGTTTACCTGTTGTCGGAAGCGGCCGGGTTCATTAACGGCAGCGTGATCCGCGTCGACGGTGGCGTGCCCAACGTGCGCCACACCTGGACGCCGCAGCCGGCCGCACGCAGCTTTGTCTACAACGGTTTTCCGCAGTACCGTCCGCCGGTCAGCTTTGCCGACGACACGACACCCTCCGATCCGAAGCAATCCGCGTGAATCAACATTCTCCATGCGTCACGCTTTGAAAACTCCGACCGCAGCGACCGACGCGGCCATGGCAACCATGGCAGCCAAGGCCAGCGGCAAGCAAACACTGCGGCGCATGCACCGTGCGGGCGAAATCCTCGCTGCGGCGCGCGAGATATTTCTCGAAAAAGGTTTCGAGCGCGCCTCGGTCGGCGAGATCGCCGCCAAGGTGGGCGTTGTCGAAAGCCTGGTGTATGCGTACTTTCCCAGCAAGCGTGACCTGCTCAATGAAGTATTGCGCGGCATGTACGAGCCGTTGATCCGCGACATCGATAACAGTTTTTCGCGCCTGCAAGGCTTGCGCAGCCGCCTGCGCTTCCTGATTTGGCGCCATCTGCGCGTCTTCGTCGAAGAACCCCAACTGACGCGGCTGGTGCTGCACGAAGTGCGCACCGGCCCGGAATACTTTGGTTCCGTGCTGCACGACCTGCAAGTGCGTTACATCGAATTCCTCATGCGCACCCTCCGCGAAGCCGTTGTGTCGGGTGAACTGCCGCGCGATATCGATGTGGAAATGGTCCGCAGCATGGTCTACGGCGGAATCGAACACCGCATGTGGGCAACACTGTTCGGGCGCGGCACCATCGATGTCGAAGTCACCGCGGACTGCTACACCAACATGGTGCTGAGCTGCATCGTACCGGGCGGCGCAACGGGGCCGGCCGATCGGTCGCCGGGATCCCGCGACGCTATTGATCGCCGGCTGGCCCGGCTTGAACAGATCGTTGCGGCAAGCGCGCCGCTTGATCCTCCTGC
>JAYUFR010000121.1:0-1704 GCA_043738625.1 Sterolibacteriaceae bacterium | reverse complement strand
GCCCGAACTTTCGTGGAACAAATGCGAAGATGGCGAATGGTGGCTGCTGGTGCACGCCGCCATGATCATCGGCTGATGGATCAGGAAAATGCGGGCCTGCTGCTGGTGCGCTTCATGCGCCGCATGGCGGAGGAAGATGCGTCCAAGAAGGACGATGATTACGTGGACACCTTTGATCAACCGCCATTGACCCATGTGCGAGAGAGCACCAAAAGTTGGGCGCAACGATCCCTTCCCCTGGATGGAGCGGGGACATGAGCACATACGGAAATTCAAAAAAAAGCTAGAATCCTTACTCGGTAATACTATTTAAGGAACGCCCATGGCAACGGTATCGGTCACCAGCAAGGGACAGGTCACGATTCCCAAGGAGGTGCGGCAGGCGCTTGGAATCACCCCCGGCAGCAAGGTTGAATTCGGCCTTGATGGTAGCGGCGCACGCCTCAAGCTCATCAAGAAAAAAGCGCCCTCCCGCATCGAGGACGGCCCGGACATTTTGAACTATGCCGGTCCGCGTATCCCGATCAATGAGATGCAAGGTGGCGTGGCCATGAAAAAGGCGAGCAAGCGTGCGCGCCGTTGATACCAATGTGGTCGCACGCTATTACTTGCGCGACGACTCGGCGCAGTCGCGCATCGCCACCGGCATCCTGGCGGGCGGCGATGTGTTCGTACCCAAAACCGTCGTACTGGAACTCGAATGGGTGTTACGCGCCGTGGCTGGACAGCCGGCCGGCAAGGTCATTGCTTGCCTCGCGCATTTGATTGCCCTGCCGGGCGTCACCGTGGAGGATCACGATGCGGTCGAAACGGCCCTCGACTACTGCCGGCGCGGGATCGATTTCGCCGACGCGCTGCACCTGGCGGCAAGCCGAACATGCGCCGAACTGCTGACGTTCGATGATCGCGGTTATGCGCGGCGGGCGGCCAAACTGGGCCTCAAGCCGCCGCTCAAGCTGGCCACGGCTTGAATACTTGCGTTGCCACCTGTTCGGAGAGAACCCATGCTGCTCCATGATTACAAGGCACCGAGCCCGCGACGGGTACGCATTTTTCTTGCAGAAAAAGGCCTGAGGGTACCGACTGTGATCGTGGACCTGGCCAAAGGCGAGCAATTTGCTCCGGCTTATCGCGCAAAGAATCCCCGCTGCACGGTACCGATGCTGGAACTGGATGACGGGACGTGCCTGTGGGACACGCTGGCCATCTGTGAATATCTGGAGACACTGCATCCCGAAGTTGCGATGTTCGGCCGCAATCCGGTCGAGCATGCCAGCGTTGTCATGTGGTTTCAGCGCATGGAGTGGGATGGATTTGCGTCCACCGCCGATGTGTTTCGCAATGCCAACCCGGCCTTCAAGGATCGATCACTGACGGGGCTTTTGCCAACAGCGCAGATTCCCGGCCTGATCGAGCGCGGTCGATCACGCATGGCGACGTTCTATCGCGACTTGAATGACAGGCTCGCCGCGTCAGAACACGTAGCGGGAAATTTCTTCTCCCTGGCCGACATCCAGTTGCTGTGCGTTCTGGATTTTGCGACGGGTTGGGGGCGAATGCACATTCCCGAGGATTGCGCCGCACTGTCGGCCTGGCACCTTAAAACCGGCGCGCGCCCAACCGCCAAAGCCTGACCTAGGCGAAGCGCCAGCGATTGATCTCGTCGCGCGTCCGCTCGGCAACGCGCCGCGCCGCGGCGGCGTA
>JAYUFR010000120.1:0-5508 GCA_043738625.1 Sterolibacteriaceae bacterium | reverse complement strand
GCAACGGCTCGCCGTCGATGATGTCGTCGATAAGTCCGGCTTTCAGCGCCGTCTGCGCATCCACCATGCGGCCGCTCAACATCATGTCCAGTGCGAATTCGGCACCGGCGAGACGTGGCACACGCTGCGTGCCAAGTCCCCCGGGCAGGACGCCAAGCGTGATCTCGGGAAAGGCCACGCGGGTGCGCGGCACGGCAACCCGGTAATGGCATCCCAGCGCCAACTCCAATCCACCGCCCAGCGCCGTGCCGTGCAACACGGCCACCACCAGGCGATCCGCCTGTTCGGCACGTGTCAGCATGCTGATGAAGGGCTGTGCGCTGAAGTCCGGACGATTGAAGGCCTCGATATCGGCGCCCGCCACGAATGTTCTCCCCGCGCAGTGGATCAGCAATGCCGCGAACGAACGGTCGGCCTCAAACGCATCGAAGGCTGCGCCGATGCCAGCGGTGACTTCGGGAGAAATTGCGTTGACTGGCGGATTGTCGATGGTCAGTACGGCGATCCGGCCGTGTCGGTTCAGCGTGACTGTTTTTTGCATGATTCCCTGTTACTACTTGTCGGACAATATTTCCTTGGCGATGATTTCCTTCATGATCTCGCTGGTGCCGGCACCGATATTGAACAGACGAACATCAGTGAACCACTGGCTGATGGCGTATTCCTTCATGTAGCCCCAACCACCGTGCAACGACAGGCAGGCATAGGCGACCTTGTTGGCGAGGTCCGAGGCAAAATACTTGATCATGCTTACCTCCTTTACCGTCCTGTCGCCGGCGATATGTCGCTTGAGCACGTCATAAAAGAAGACCTTGGCGAGACTGGTTTCGGTATACAACTCAACCAGCTTGTGGGCGTTGACCTGGAAGTCCGACACCGACTTGCCGAACACCTTGCGCTCGCGTGCATAGTCTGTCGTGATGCGCAGCATTTCCTCGCAGGCCGAGATGTAGATGCCGCATGCGATCAGCCGCTCGAGGCCGAGATCGGCCATCACCAGGCGAAAGCCCTTGTGCTCCTCGCCCAGCATGTTGCCGGCGGGAACGCGCATGTTCTCGAAAAAAAGTTCGGCGGTATCGCTGGCGACGTTGCCGATCTTTTTGAGCGGCGCGCCGCGGCTGAAACCAGGCGTGTCGGTCGGCACGGCGAACAGGCTGATGCCGTCGTGGGGACGGCCCGGCTTGGGATCGGTGCGCGCGACCACGATGATGATGTCGGCGGCGATGCCGTTGGTGATGAATACCTTCTGGCCGTTGATGATGTAGTCGTCGCCATCGCGCACGGCGGTTGTCCTGATTGCGGCGACGTCCGAGCCGCCGCTGGGTTCGGTGAGCCCCAGACCGCAGATGACCTCGCCCGACACGCACTTGGGCAGATATTTGTCGCGCAGCGCCTGATTGCCTTCGAGCATGTAATTCGACGACATGTCGGTATGGTCGAGCACGGCGAAGCTGAAGCCGCTGACGCGCGTCTTGGTCAGTTCCTCGGCCAGGATGACCGCGTAGAGCAGGCCGGCATTGCTGCCGCCATAGCGTTCTGCGTAGGAAGTGCCGAGAAATCCCAGCTTGCCCATCTCCAGCCAGATGGAACGGGGGAGGATTCCCGCCGCGTTCCATTCCTCGGCATGCGGATCGACACGCTCGCGCACAAAGCGCCGCAGCTGATCACGGAATGCTTCGTGCTCACTGTTGAATAAATCACCTCCGGCAACAATCGTCGTGCTCATGTAAATCGTTTTTCCTGTCCTATTGCTGGTTGGAGACTACCAGCCGCGCTTCAGCAACGTGACGCCGCAATGGCCCCAGGCGCCGAAAACCTGGGCCAGACCGACGCGCGCATTTGCCACCTGGCGCGGTCCGGCCTGGTTGCGCAGTTGTTTCACAAGTTCGTAGATCTGGCCGTAATGAGAAGCACCGAGCGGCTCGCCCCTGGCCTGAAGACCGCCGCCGGTATTCACCGGCAAACGCCCGCCGATTTCGGTTGCCCCTTCGTCGACCAGCCGCCCGCCTTCGCCTTTCGCGCAGAAACCGAGCTCTTCGTAATATTCGATCTCGGAAAAGGCGTCGTTGTCCTGCACCTCGGCGACGTCGATGTCTTCGGGGCCAATACCGGCAAGTTCGTAAGCTGCCTGCGAGGTACTGGCGAAGACGCTGGGATTGCCGGTCGCGGTCGCACAGAAGCTGCTTGCGTTGAGCAGCGGAAAACGTGAAACGGCATGAATGCAGGCGGCGAGCTCGACCGGCTGCGACGAATAGCGGTGCGCGATCTTCTCGTTGCACACAATCGCCGCACCCGCGCCATCGACCGGCGAGCAAAGCATGTACAACCGCAGCGGATCCGTCACCATGGTGGACGCCATGATCTGCTCGACACTCATCGGATTCTGGAAGAAGGCTTTCGGGTTGAGCGCGCCGTTGCGCTTGGCCTTGGCTGCCACTTTCGCGATCTGCAGCTCGGTGGTGCCGTATTCGTGCATGTGGCGCATTGCATTGAGCGCCCAGTATTGCGGGTTTTGTGTCATCCCCATCTGACACTGCCAGTCTTCATAGAGGATATGCGGTGGCATGAATCCCTTGCCGATTTTCTCAACACCGAAGGCAAGTGCGATATCAACCTGACCGGTCTCGACCATGATCATCGCCTGACGCAACCCCACCACCGCGGCGCCGCATGCGCCTTCCACGTCCGGGCAGGAAATTCCGGTGCGGCCCATCACTTCCATCACCCGCGCACCGGTGGCAGAGGGGAGATAGACGCGCGAGCAGAACGCCTGCTGGATATCACGGAAATCCATATTGGCATCGACGAGCGCCTCCTCGATCGCCTCGGCTCCGAGCTGGGTGAAATGTTTGTCAGGGTGGCGGCCGAAGCGTGTCATCCCGACGCCGACGATCATTGCCTTGGTCATGTTGTCAGCGCTCCGTCGTGGGATCGGCGATCACGAACTTGTAGGCGACGACTTCGCGTCCTTCGCCATCGATCCAGTCAACGTCGCAAACCAAACGAACACGGGAGCCAATCCTGACCGCGTCGGGAGCACAGGCTATCGGGCCCAACACTCTGGGACCGCCATCGTTCAGATCGATCCATGCCAGCGGTCGTGGTGACCATGGGTCACTGTATGAATTGGGCAGTGGCGGTGGATGGCGCTGGATGGTGTAGGTATAAACGCTGCCTTCGGCAGCGAAGGCCTCATGCACCACATTTTTGCTGGAGCAGTTCTCACAGCGGTGGCGCTCACCCAGGAGCGCGATGCCGCAATCACGACAGCGACTTCCTGCCAAACGAAGCGTTCCCAGAGATGACAGGTCTCCGGCCAAAAAGCCTGCGCGAAAAGGCACGCGCGTTGTTGTACCGGATACGGGTGCTGTGTTCATGGCGGACATTCCAGAGACGGCATTCTTCTGATGTTTGCGAAATTCCGGTTCCAAAACCATTGCAGCCAGCGGTTAACTGATCAATGGTTCGGTATTCATTTTTTTGGTTTATTCTACGCCGCTTCGGCAATCTGGGGACTCGCAAATGCATAAAAGATTCGAAGGACGCGTCGCCATCGTCACCGGTTCATCGCGCGGAATAGGACGGGCGATCGCACTTCCACTTGCGGCAGAAGGTGCAGCGGTTATCCTGAACGGTCGCCAGGCTGAACCTCTTGTCGCACTCATCGCGGAAATCACCGACGCGGGCGGAAAAGCAGCGGTTGTGGTCGGCAGCGTGTCGGAACCGGCCATTCCAGCAGAGCTTGTTCGAGCCGCCCGGGAAAACTTTTCGCGCATTGATATCGTGGTCAATAAAGTCGGCGTAAGCCCCTATTACGGCCCGTTGATGGCGTCGATCGGGAAAGATTCTGCAAGACACCCATCTCCAACACCTGGCCTGCAGTCGCACTGGGAGCCGAAATCCTGCCTCTCGAGCGTTTGGGAGAGCCCAAGGACATCGCCAGCGCCGCTGCATTCCTGCTTTCCAGTGATGCATCATGGATCACCGGTGAGACGCCGGTCGTCGACGATGGCCGGCTCCTTGTCGGGGACGAACCCCACGATCGGATCGGGGCGTTTGATTGATCATCGCTCCGGTTTTTTTAAGAATCGCGATCAACAAAGCGCTTGACTTTATCCGCCGTAACAATAAAATCTGAAGACTGGTTCATTTTTCACTTGTCGCACGATAAAAACGTGTCCGTCCCGGAAATCGGGCTTGTGGAAAATGTATGTCATGAATGCAGAGGAAACAGATGAGCGACAAATTCTCGAACATTGCCGTGGATCGCTGGGGTGCCGGCGTCACCATCACGCTCAACCGTCCCGAGAAACTGAATCCCATGGATTGGGACACACTTGCCGAATTGCGGCTTGCCGTCGAGGATCTGGAAAAAGATCCTTCGGTACGAACGGTGGTGTTTACCGGCTCGGGCCGTGCATTTTCGGCGGGTGGTGATCTCGACAAATACCTCGGACTTTTCAAGAAGCCCGAGGATTTCCGCTTCTTCGTGGAACAGTTTTACAAGCTTTTTGAAGTCATGGAAATGTCGCCGAAGATCTATATTGCGGCGATCAATGGTGTCTGCGTCGCCGGCGGCATCGAGTTGCTGCTGGCCTGTGATCTGGTGATTGCTTCGGAAGATGCCCAGATCGGCGATGGCCATCTGAATTTCGGCCAGCTTCCGGGTGCCGGCTCATCGATTCGTCTTTGGCGCGCAGTCGGCGCGACTCGGGCAAAGCATCTGTTGATGACCGGTGACATGCTCACCGCGCGCCAGGCATTCGACATGGGCCTGGTCGGGGAAGTGACGCCCGTGGGTGGGCTGGAAGCGGGCTACAAGGCACTTGCTGCCAAGCTTCACGCCAAGAGCCCCGTCGGCATGAAGGGCGCAAAGTTCCTGATGAACGAGGCGGTTCGCTCCGATCTCGAGCGCGCGCTCAGAGTCGAGATCGCCTACGTCGTCAAATACGCGACCACCGAGTCAGACCCGATCGAGGGCCTCATGGCCTTCAAGGAAAAGCGGGCGCCGAACTTCAAGTCACTCTGACCGAAGTCGAAAACCCGGGATCGAATCATGTGGAATCTGCGCGACAAATACGCCATTGCCGGCATCGGCTACACCGACTTCACCAAACAGTCAGGCCGCACGACCCGCAGCCTGGCCTCCGAAGCCTGTCTCAAGGCCATCAATGACGCCGGTCTCGACGCGGACGAAGTCGACGGCATCATCAGCTACAACATGGGTGACTCCGACCCCGGCATCGCGGTGGCAACCGAACTCGGCCTGCCGCGTGCGCACTACATGAACGACGTATTCGCCGGTGGCAATGTGGCGGTCATGGTCATGTTGACCGCGACGGCGGTAATCGAAGCCGGACTGGCAAAGAATGTACTTTGCTTCCGTTCCATGAATGGCCGTTCGGGTGTTCGCCTCGGCGGCAGTCGCGACCAGAACGCCTATGGGTTCTCTCAATACACGGCGCCGTTTGGCTGGATGACCTACCCGCAAGCAATGGCGATGTGGTG
>JAYUFR010000119.1:0-15949 GCA_043738625.1 Sterolibacteriaceae bacterium | reverse complement strand
GTGGCCAACCATTGCGATGTTGAACCGTCAGCTCGAAAATAATGGACGCGCCGGGTTTCTCAAACACGCGCCGAAAGGCGTTTTGCAATGGCTTGCGACCCTTGGTCAGGATCGGTGCCCAGGCTGTGCCATTGGCAAAATCATGCGGGAGATAGCCGGTAATGCGCTCCATGGCAGGGCTGACGTAACGCGCGGTCTGGTCTTGATCGAAGATGATCATGGCGTCGTTGGAATGGTCGGCGATGGCGCGGAACAGGGCTTCGGCTTTGTGACGTTCGGTGATGTCGGTGCCGAAGATGACCATGACCAACGCTGAATTTCCATTCTCAATCAGGCTGCCCTGCCAGGCGATGTACCGCTCCCGGCCATCCTTGGTTAACAGCGGCGTCTCGAACAGTTCTCCAGACCCGGTGCCCTGTTGCAAAGTCCGGAAATGGTTTTCCCATATCTCGGCATATTTGTCGCGCGGCGTCACCAGGTCGAACCAGTCTTTGCCGAATGCCTCGGTGCGGGTATAGCCGGCGATTTGTTCCGCCATTCTGTTGAACAGCACGATCCTGTTGTCCCGGTCGAGACCAATCACCATCACGCTGGCTGTTTCCAGCAATTGATCGGATAGTTTTCGCGCGCCCTGGATTCGTTCCCGGCCGCTGCGAATGAAGTGGACGACGAACAGAAGCACCAGGGCGAAGCGCACGAGAGTGGCCACGGATTCGCGTTGCCATGGCACGATGGCTTCGTCGTAATCGCGGAAAGTGGCGACCATCAGCGGCGTAGGCGGGACTGAGCGAAAAACACTGAGGCACTTGTGGTGGGTTACTTCGTCTTGCGCGAGATGGCGCGTTTCAATTTCCTCTGATACGAGGTGGCTGGTGAAGGCCGTACTTGCGAGCAGTTTTTTGCCTTGACAGGCGGACCCGTTGGCGCCGGAATAAAGCAAGTCACCGTGCGTATTGGCGAGCAGGGATTGTCCGTCGGCAACCGAATCCGAGACACGTAGTGTTTCACCAAAGATCGATGACGAGACCAGGGCAAACACAACACCGATCGGCCGGCGTCGGCTGTCACGCATGGTCCGTGAAATTGCGAAATAGGTTTTTCCGTTTTCGGCCTGATAAGACTGGCTGATGAAAATGCCGGCCGGTTTGCGGCGATTCAGTGGAACCCTGAAGAAATCACGGTTCGACCAGTCGGAACCCCTTGCGCCCGATTGGCTGCTGGCGTCGACATGTCCCTGCAGATTGATGGTGCCGATCTGCTCAACGACCGGTATGGCAAGGACTTTTTCCTGCATGCCACGTTCCAGCGTGGCGATGCCCCCTGCGCGCGCGCTCAATCTCTCGCTGGCGACGCCTTGCAGCAGAAAATCGATGCTGCGCAGACTGTCCGAGATGCGGGCTTCGGTATGCTCCGCGTTGACTTCAAGCAACGCATACTCATGTGCGAGCGTTTCGTTGTAGCTGTCATAGAGGTGCCAGCCAAGATAGACGGCGGTGAAGACCAGAACCAGCACCGACAGGACGAGGTCCCAGCGGTAGGAACGATGGTTTCCGGTAAGACGGGCTGGGTTCATTGCAGTACCAAGATAACGCCATGCAGCACAGCGGCGGCACTGATCTTACGCGATTGGAGCGTGCGCCTCTGCGCTTTTTAGGTGGGTTTGCCATTGAAATTCATCGGTTCTGCCCAACATGGGAAAGTGAGCATTTCAGGAGACAGCGAGCCATGCGCCATGACAAATTCACGACCAAACTCCAGCAAGCGCTGGCCGATGCGCAAAGCCTGGCGCTGGGCCGCGACAATCCTTTTATCGAGCCGGTGCACCTGTTGGCTGCCATGCTGGGCGAGGAAGACGGTTCGACGCGCTCCCTGTTGCAGCGGGCCGGCACCAATGCCGGGACGTTGAAGCCGGCGCTGGACAAGGCGCTTGATCGCTTGCCAAAAGTGGAGGGACAAGGCGGAGAAATGTCGATCTCGCGTGATCTCGGCAATCTGTTGAACCTGGCCGACAAGGAGGCGCAGAAGCGTGGCGATGCCTACATCGCCAGCGAAATGCTCCTGCTCGCCTTGTGCGACGACAAGGGCGAGGCCGGTCGGCTGGTGCGGGAACATGGGCTTTCCCGCAAACCCCTTGAAGCGGCGATTGGCGCCGTTCGCGGCGGCGAGAACGTCGGCAGCCAGGACGCCGAAGGTCAGCGCGAATCCCTCAAAAAATATTGCATCGACCTCACCGAGCGTGCCCGATCCGGCAAGCTGGATCCGGTGATCGGCCGCGACGATGAAATTCGCCGTGCCATCCAGATCCTGCAGCGCCGCACCAAGAACAACCCGGTGTTGATCGGCGAACCCGGCGTCGGCAAGACGGCGATCGTCGAAGGGTTGGCACAGCGCATCGTCAATGGCGAAGTGCCGGAGACGCTGAAGGACAAGAAAGTGCTGTCGCTCGACATGGCGGCGCTGCTGGCCGGGGCCAAATACCGCGGCGAGTTCGAGGAACGCCTGAAGTCGGTGCTGAAGGAGATTGCCCAGGACGAAGGCCGCATCATCGTCTTCATTGACGAATTGCACACCATGGTCGGCGCCGGCAAGGCCGAAGGCGCCATGGATGCCGGCAACATGTTGAAGCCTGCCCTGGCGCGTGGTGAACTGCATTGCGTCGGTGCCACCACGCTCGACGAATACCGCAAGTACATTGAAAAGGATGCGGCGCTGGAACGGCGCTTCCAGAAAGTGCTGGTCGACGAGCCCAGCGTTGAATCGACCATCGCCATCCTGCGTGGTTTGCAGGAGAAATATGAAGTCCACCATGGTGTCGACATCACCGACCCCGCCATCGTGGCAGCGGCCGAGTTGTCGCAGCGCTACATCACCGACCGCTTCCTGCCCGACAAGGCGATTGACCTGATCGACGAGGCGGCTTCGCGTATCCGCATGGAGATCGACTCCAAGCCCGAAGTCATGGACAAGCTTGACCGCCGCCTGATCCAGCTCAAGATCGAGCGCGAAGCGGTGAAACGGGAGAAGGATGAGGCTTCGCAAAAACGCCTCGCGCTGATCGAGGAAGAAATCGGCCGGCTCGAAAAGGAATATTCCGACTTTGATGAAGTCTGGCGTTCCGAGAAAGGCCAGGTGCTGGGCAGCCAGCACGTGAAGGAGGAAATCGAACGCATTCGTGCGCAGATGGCCGAGTTGCAGCGCAAGGGACAGTTCGACAAATTGGCCGAACTGCAATACGGGCAGTTGCCCAAGCTCGAAGCCCAGTTGAAGCAGGCCGCTGATGTCGAGGGCAAGCCGAAGCATTTCAAGTTGTTGCGCACCCAGGTCGGCGCGGAAGAAATCGCCGAGGTAGTGTCGCGCGCCACCGGCATTCCGGTGGCCAAGATGATGCAGGGTGATCGGGAGCGGCTGCTCAAGATGGAAGAACGACTGCATGCGCGCGTCGTTGGTCAGGACGAAGCGGTGCGCATGGTGTCCGACGCCATCCGCCGGTCCCGTGCCGGCCTGTCGGATGAGAACAAACCCTATGGCTCATTCCTCTTCCTCGGTCCCACCGGTGTGGGCAAGACCGAGCTGTGCAAGACCCTGGCGGAATTTCTGTTCGATGCGGAGGATCATCTGATCCGCATCGACATGAGCGAATACATGGAAAAACATTCGGTGGCGCGGCTGATCGGCGCGCCGCCCGGCTATGTCGGTTATGAGGAGGGCGGCTACCTGACCGAGCAGGTGCGGCGCAAGCCCTATTCGGTGATTCTGTTCGACGAAGTGGAAAAGGCGCACCCGGATGTTTTCAACGTGTTGTTGCAGGTGCTCGATGATGGCCGCATGACCGACGGACAAGGCCGCACTGTCGACTTCAAAAACACCGTGATCGTGATGACATCTAACCTTGGCAGCCAGATGATCCAGCGAATGTCCGGTGATGATTACCAGGTCATCAAGCTGGCGGTGATGGCCGAAGTAAAAAGCTTCTTCCGCCCCGAGTTCATCAACCGCATTGACGAGGTGGTGGTGTTCCACGCCCTCGACGAAAAAAACATCGCCGCCATTGCGCGTATCCAGCTTGGTTATCTGGAGAAACGTCTGGCGAAGCTGGATATGCGCATGGAGGTCGATGCCGCGGCCCTGGCCGAGTTGGCCAAAGCCGGTTTCGACCCGGTGTTCGGCGCCCGTCCATTGAAGCGTGCGATTCAGGAACGCATCGAAAACCCGTTGTCCAGAGCTATCCTCGAAGGCAAATTCGCCGCCGGGGACACCATTCGTGTCACGGCCAACAAGGCCGGGCACCTTGCCTTTGACAAGACTTGATGCAACGCCGCTCCTACAAGGCAGATATTTCCTGGTGCCGGTAACAGGACGTCAGATGATCGTTCACCATACCCACTGACTGCATCATGGCGTAGCAGATGGAGGAGCCGACGAACTTGAAGCCGCGTCGCAACAGGTCTTTTGACAATGCATCGGAAGCGGCGCTGGTGGCGGGAACCGACGCCAGCGTGTGCCGCGTGTGGTGCAGCGGACGTCCGTCAACAAAGCGCCACAGATACGCAGCATAATTGCCAAATTCGTTTTGTACATCGAGGAAGGCGCGCGCATTGATGACGGTGGAATTGATTTTGAGCCGGTTGCGAACGATGCCGGGGTTGGCCATCAAACGGGCAATGTCGTCCGGTCCGTAGCGAACAATGCGCTCCGGGTCGAATTCAGCGAAGGCGCGGCGGTAATTTTCACGCTTCCTCAGTACCGTGATCCAGGACAGCCCAGCCTGGGCGCCTTCCAGAATCAGGGCTTCAAACAGGCGCCGATCATCATGCACGGGGACACCCCACTCCGTGTCGTGATACGTGACATACAGTGGATCGTCGCCGCACCATGGACAACGCTCGGTCGGTTGTTGCATTGTTTTTTCCTGATTCGTCATGACGCATAGTGTGCCGATAATGCAGAATGCTGACAATGCAGCCGACGCCTGTTTCTGAAATGCATTCACCTCATTCATTGCCACCTTCGGCCTGGGTGGAGTGCTTCGCGCCGCGGATAGCGGCCGGCGGTCGAGTGCTCGATCTGGCCTGTGGTCGCGGCAGGCATGCGCGCCTGCTGGCAACCCTGGGGTACCACGTCGAAGCGGTAGACCGGGATGCTGAAGCGCTGGTGGCACTGGCTGGTGTGGCGGGAATAAGTACGCTCCGGGTTGATCTCGAAGACGGCCCATGGCCTTTTCCCGACCCATGCTTCGACGGCATTGTCGTCACCAATTATCTGTATCGGCCACGACTGGGTGATCTGATAAATGCGCTATTGCCGGGCGGCATCCTGATCTACGAAACGTTCATGGTCGGTCATGAGCAATTTGGCAAACCCTCCAATCCGGAATTTCTGCTGCGCGCCGGAGAATTTCTGGATGTCGCGAAGGGGCGGTTGAATATTGTGGCGTTTGAACAGGGACGCGTCGAGACGCCGCGGCCGGCCATGACCCAGAGACTCTGTGCGGTCAAAGCAGAGGCTTGAGCGCCTGCCATACGTGATCAAGAATTTTCGCTTCCGCCCCGGCAACAGGGTGCAGATTGTCGGCCTGGAAGGCAGCCGGATCGGCGGCAACAGGTTCGAGCAGGAATGGCAGCAGCGCAACTTTCTGCGCGCGCGCGACGTCCTTGAAGCTGCGTGCAAATTCAGCGGTATAGTCGGGACCGAAATTGGGTGGCAGCTTCATGCCGATCAGCAAAATCTTGCGGTCGGGTTGTTTCGCGGCACGGATCATGGCGGTGAGGTTGGCACGCATCTGCGCCAGTGACAGGCCGCGCAGGCCGTCGTTGGGGCCAAGGGCAAGCACCAGGATCGCCGGCTTGTGGATGGCAAGCGCCTCGGGCAGCCGAGTCAGTCCGCCCGCCGTGGTTTCGCCGCTGATGCTGGCGTTGACGATGACATACGGCAGATGAGAGGTTTGCAGTCGCTGGTCAAGCAGTGCTGGCCAGCTTTGTTCGCGCGCCAGGCCGTAGCCGGAGGAAAGACTGTCGCCAAATATCAGGATGGTTTTGGCCGCGTGTGCAGTGCACGATATGACGAACAACAAAATGAAAATCGGTAACCGGAACATGGCGAATGAATGTGTGATTGAAGTTCAACAACTGGGCAAGGACGTGTCCAGCGGCGATGATGGGTTGACGATACTGCACGACATTTCGTTCGGCGTGAAGCGCGGCGATGCGGCGGCCATCGTCGGCGCTTCGGGATCAGGAAAATCAACGCTGCTTGGATTGATGGCAGGTCTCGATCTGCCGAGCCGGGGCAGGGTGTTGATTGATGGACAGGATCTTGGCGAATTGGACGAAGACCGTCGCGCCGAATTACGCGGCCGCGCGCTGGGTTTCGTATTTCAGTCGTTTCAGCTATTGCCGGCGCTGACGGCGCTCGAAAACGCCATGCTGCCGTTGGAACTCGGCGGACGCGCCGATGCCCGCAAACAGGCGTCGGTCATGTTGGCACGGGTGGGACTGGGGCAACGCTTCGATCATTACCCGAAGCACCTTTCCGGTGGTGAGCAGCAACGTGTGGCGTTGGCACGGGCTTTCGCCGTGAAACCGCAATTGCTGCTCGCCGATGAACCGACGGGAAATTTGGACGCCGCCACCGGTGCGCAAATCATCGATCTGATGTTCGAGATGAATGCCGAACAGGGCACGACCCTGATACTGGTCACGCACGACGAGGCGCTGGCCCGGCGTTGCGGGCAAACGCTGCGCCTGAGCGCAGGACGGCTGGTTTAGTGCTGGTCGCCGGTCTGACTGGAACAGGCCCTACAACACAGCCGCTATGCTGACTTGTGTACCTTGCAGGTTTGGTGCGCCGGCCAGCTCGTCGAGAACATCGCCCGGAATCACCAGATTACGCATGACGCCCTGAACCTCCGGTGCCGTGCCACCCTGTGGATCGAACAGACGTGATCCCCAGCCATTGTCCATACTCAATATGCCGACCGGAACATCGTCGGTCACGCGGGCTTTTACGCGGATCGTGCTGATCCTGGAAGTCAGTGCAACGCTCTGACCGTCCTGAATTTTGCAGGTTGCGGCGTCAGCGGGATTGATGTCCACGACGTCGCCATAGACTCTCGTATGCGCTGCGGTTTCGACCAGCCAGGAATTCATCATGGAAAGACGTCGCTGGCTGACAAACTGGAACGGATAGGTTTTGTCGGCTTGCGGCAAGGCTTCGGTCAGGCGTTGTTTCAACACCGCCACGAACTCATCGGGCGCTGCCTGCATGCGGCCATCCTTGGTTTGCAGCGCGGGTCGGAAATGGCCGTAGGTTTTTCCCTCACGGTAAATTACACCCTGCGGATTTCCGGCGACCGCTTTCCAGCTCACCACGCCGAACAGTTTGAGCAGCAAAGCCCAGATCCAGCGCGGATTGAAGGCGTGGCGCGGGTTGCCGGTCAAACGCGAAACCCAGCGGCTGAAGCGAATGATGGTATTCAGACCGCGCATGCCCATGAACGGCGCTTTCATTTCCACCGCCAGGTCGCGAAAGAACTCCCACTCCGGCTTGATGCCATTGAGTGGTTTGATCGCTGCCTGCCCGAGTTGCGCGAAGGAGATTTCCATGGCGATGCCGAACAGGGCAAAGAACTCGTCCTTCTCAAGGAAGTGGCAGCCCGGGATCAGCCAGTGTGCATGACGATGGCTTTCGCGCTGGAACATGTCGACCGCGATCAGACAATCGAGTTCTTTAAGCGCTGCATCAAGGCGTGCGCCATCGGGGCCGCTGACCACCGGGTTGCCCGAATTGATGATCATGGCCCGGATCTGGCCTTCGCCCGGTGTGAGAATTTCGTCGGGCAGGGTTGCCATCGGATAGCCACCGCCGATGTAGCGATAATTGCCGATGCGGCTGCGGCGCAGTAGCGGGGGCGCCAGCATATTGACGACCTTCATGGAGTTCTTGAACACGCCGGGCTGGTAATAGCGGCCACCCTTGCGGTCGATACGCCCGGTAATCAGGTTGAGCACGTGGCTCAACCATTCGCCCAGCGTGCCATTGCGGTTTTGCGAAAGACCGGTGCGGGCCACGCACACGGCGGTTTCCGCCGTGGCAAAGCGGCGCGCCACATCCTGAATCTGTGCCACCGGCACATTGCAGCGTTGTGCCAGTTGTTCCAGCGAAGCTTCGGCGGCGATGGTCTTGATGGTGTCAATGCCGTTGGCTGCGTCGCAATCCTGCTGATGCTGCCAACCCTCGGCAAAGATGATCTTGATGACGCCCAGCATGAATGCCCAATCCTCGCCGGGGCGAATCATCACGTGGGTGGTGGCCTTGCGTGTGGTTGGGGTCTGGCGCGGGTCGACCACGATCAGGTCAGCCCCTTTCTCCTTTGCCGCGAGGATGCGCTTCCAGCCTTCGGGAACCGTATCCAGCCAGGCCATGCCGCTGACGGCGGGGTTCATGCCGAAAAACAGAAAGCACTTGGCGTGGTCGACGTCGGGAATCAACGTCGCGATCTCGGAGCCGTACATTTCCTCGGCGACCAGATTGAAACTATTCTGGTCGAGCGAGCCTACGGTGTAGTTGCTGGAACTGCCGATGGCGGCAGAAAAAGCGCCCTGGAAGAAATGATTGGCGGGACTGGATTGGCCTGGATTGCCAATATAAGTGCCGATGGAATTGGCGCCGTGCTTGGCGCGGATGGCGTTGAGCTGGGCGGCTATTTCCTTGATGGCGACTTCGTAGCTGACCGCGACATATTTGTCGCCGACGCGCTTCATCGGTGTTCTCAGCCGTTTCGGATGGTCACGCACGAGATTTGAGGTGCCGCCCTTGGCGCAATAGTCGCGCCAATTGTAGGGATGGGTTTGATCCGGCAGGACGCGAATGACTTTCTTGCCGTCGGTGACGACATCAAGTCCGCATAATGCCATGCAGATGCGGCAGAACGTTTTGTTGGTGACGAGGTTGCCGTCTGCGGTGAGACGTTCACTCGTGGTCAGGTTTTCGGACTCTGCGGGATTACCCATGTCTGTTCTCTCCTGAAGACATATGTTTTTTAATTTCGCGCGTCCGGTTACAGCCCGCGGGCACCTTGCCGGACTAGTTCATATCGAGGAGGTTACCTGAAAAGCCGACGCCGGGCACATCACGAAAGTTCGCTGATTTGCTTCGCCGCATTGATTCCGCTTCGCACTGCGCTCTCGATCGTCGCCGGGTAGTCGCTGGCGATGTAGTCCCCCGCCAGCAGCAGGCCGGCCTGGGGCGTTTGCATCGCAGGGCGTACAAGCCCTGGCGTACAGGCGAAAGTGGCGCGTTTTTCGACGATGACGCGACTCCAGAGTGGCGCAGGAAGATTGGGCAGGATGCCTCTGATTTCTTCATGCAGTTGCGCGACGAGTTGATCCGGCGGCAGATCCTGATGCCTTCCCCTGGCGCTGATGACAGCAGCCAGCAAGCCCACAGGACCGCCGAGCTGGCCGCGATCAAACAGCCATTGCAGATTGCCATCGGCATGGCCGAGCATGGGCTGCGGCAGACGCACCGATTCAGGGTAGGCGAGATAGGCGGTGACGATGGGTTCGTAGGAGAATGCTGTTACTTGCGCGGCAGCTTCGGCCAGTGCCGGTAGCCCGGTAGCGAAGGCCGCGAGGTGGTACGGCGCGACGGCGAGGATCACATGGCTGGATGCGTCTTCTTCTTCATTGATCCTGAATTGCGCGTCTTCGAACCGGATGTGTTCGACGCGGACGCCGCGTTTGATTGCGCCGCCGTGTGCGTCGATGAATTGTTCCGCCGGCTGCGGAAACAGTTGTGTGAGATCGGTCAGCGGCAGCAGCAGGTCGCTGTCGACGCGCGCAGCAGCGAGACTGTCGCGCAGCACGTTGGCGAAGATCTGGCTTGACGCATACTCGGTCGGCGTATTGAGCGCGGCGACGCAGAGCGGTTCCCACAAATATCCTCGGACGCGTGGCGATTGTCGTTCAGCAGCAAGCAGATCGGCCAGCGGCAGATCATGCGCGAGACGAAAATTCGTGGCCTTGAGCTTTCGCATGAAGCGGATGGCCGCCCATTTGTCCAGCCAGGAAATTCCTTTGGCGCAGAGCAGGGCAGCAGCGAGATGCAAGGGGGCCGGCAGTTGCGGCGCGGCGATGCGAAATTCGCCGGGGTATTCGAGCAGCAGCGATTGACGCAGCAGCAGACGTTGTGGCGCTGCGCCAACCATCTCCATCAAGCGCAGGGTCTCGCGATAGGCGCCGCTCAGGATGTGCTGGCCGTTGTCCAGCGCAATGCCTTCAATTTCCACGCTGCGGGCGCGTCCGCCAAGCGTGCGCGAGGCCTCGAAAACAGTAACTGGAATGCCGGCGGCGGCAAGCTCCACCGCAGCTGCGAGGCCGGCATAACCCGCACCGATGACCGCGACCCGCTTCATCCTTTTCAGTTGCGTAGCCAGGTGCGGGTGGCGATCCACAGCTTGCGTACCGGCGTCAGGGCGATGCGACGATCCAGCACCTGGCATCCGTCACGCTCGATCTCATCCAGCAAGGTGCGATAGATTGCCGCCATGATCAGTCCGGCACGCTGCGATTTTCGATCCTGCTGCGCCAATTGGGCAAAGGCACGTGTGTAAGTGTCGCGTGCACGTGCGATCTGGAACTCCATCAGTGCCTTGAAGCCGTCGCTGAAGCGTGCATGTAGCAGGTCGGCATCGTCGACGCCGAAGCGTTGCATCTCGTCCTGTGGCAGATAAATGCGACCACGCCGGGCGTCTTCGCCAACGTCGCGAATGATGTTGGTGAGCTGGAATGCCAGCCCCAGATCGTGTGCATACGCTAGCGTCTTGGGATCGGTGTAGCCAAAAATCTCCGCGGCAAGCAGGCCGACCACACTGGCAACGCGGTAGCAGTAAAGATGCAGCGACTCAAAATCGGGATAACGGTTGATGTCGAGATCCATTTCCATGCCATCGATGATCTCAAGCAACTGCTCCTGCGGCAGCGTAAAACGTTGCAATGCGATTGCCAAGGCCTGGGTGACGGGATGGCTGGGTTTCCCGGCACCCAGCGCCGCAACCTCGGTACGCCACCACGCCAGCTTGCCCCGCGCCAGCATCGGATCGGACGTTTCATCGACCGCATCATCCACTTCGCGGCAAAAGGCATACAGGGCGGTGATTGCCTGGCGGCGCTCCGGTGGCAGAAACAGAAAGCTGTAGTAGAAACTGGAGCCGCTGGCCGCAGCTTTATGCTGGCAGTAATCGTCGGGATTCATCGCAACAGTGCGTGAAAAATAAGCGCTGGCCAGTCCAGCACACCGAGTTGCGGACGCTGGCGGAACACGTCGTAGTTGACCGACTCGATTTTTTGCAGGATGCGCAATCCGCCGGCGATGATGGTTCTGATCTCCAGCCCGACGCGGCCAGGCAGCAGGCGTCCAAGCGGTGCGCCTGCCAGCATCAGGGCACGCGCCCGGTTAACTTCAAACTGCATCAGCGACCTCCAGTTATCGTTGCACAGTCGATGGGCCAATTGTAGTTCGGTAACGTCAAAGCGAATCATGTCCTCCTGCGGCAGATAGATGCGGCCTTGCGGTCCCTTGCCAAGATCAATGGCCACATCCTGCCAGTGGTTGATCAATTGCAGGGCAGAACAGATGGCATCGGAGCGCACCAGGTTTTCCACCGAGTCGCGTTTGAACAATCGCAACAACAATCGACCAACCGGATTGGCCGAGCGGCGGCAGTAGTCCATGAGCTCGGCGTGGGTGTCGTAGCGATCCTTGACGACGTCCTGCGCAAAAGCGTCAAGCAGATCTCGGAACAGTTGCAAGGGCAAATCGTGGGCCGCGATGACGGGACGCAGGCGTACAAAGATCGGATGTTCGGTGTCCTTGCCCCCGGCAACGGCATCGAGCTGTTGCTGGTACTGTTGCAACCACTGAAGACGCTGCGATGGGGTGAAGTCGCCCTCATCGGAGAAGTCGTCTGCCGTCCGTGCAAAGCCGTAGATGGCGGCCACTGGTTCCCGCAACTCGGGAGGCAGCAGGATAGAGGCGACGGGGAAGTTTTCGTAGTGGCCGACGGACATAAGACGGATGCAGCGCGGGGCCCACAGTATAGGTGGTTATCGGGTAAAATCGACAGTACGCGAGGGTGGCGGAATTGGTAGACGCACTGGATTTAGGTTCCAGCGGGGCAACCTGTGAGGGTTCGAGTCCCTTCTCTCGCACCAGTGTCGCGCCAGCCCACCTTATTTAGCAGCCTTTCAGGAATTTCTCATGCAGACTCAAGACCAGACCGGCGCTGTCAGCGCCCTCGAACGCCGCATCGACATGACCGTGGCGATGGCCGATATTGATCGCGAGGTTGAGCAGCGCCTCAAGCATATGTCGAAGACGGTCAAGATGGCCGGTTTTCGCCCGGGCAAGGTGCCGTTTAAACTCGTAGCGCAGCAGTATGGCTCGCAGGCCCGTTCTGAAGCGATTGGTGCCGCGGTCGAGAAAGTATTCGGCGAAAAAGTGCGCGAGCAGAAGCTGCGCGTCGCCGGTTATCCGCGTATCGAACCGAAGAATGCCGGCGCAACCCAACTCGAATTTTCGGCGGTGTTCGAGGTTTATCCGGAAGTTGTTCTCGGCGATATTTCAGGACATGAAGTGGAAAAGCCCACCCTGGCAGTGAGTGATGCCGAAATCGACAAAACGATTGAAGTGCTGCGCAAGCAACGCACCACCTATGTACCTGCCAATCGGGGTGCGCAGAAGGAAGATCGCGTCGTCATCGACTTTACCGGGCGCAAGAATGGCGCGGAATTCGAAGGCGGCAAGGCCACCGACTTTGACGTTCAGGTGGGCGCTGGCCGCATGCTGCCGGACTTTGAGACGGCACTTGAAGGGATGGTCGAGGGCGCAGGCAAAACCTTCGATGTGAAGTTTCCCGACGACTACCACAGCAAGGATCTGGCTGGCCAGACCGTGCAGTTCGATGTGACTTGCAAGAAAATTGAAGCGCCGCAACTGCCGGACCTGGATGCCGAGTTTGCCCGCGCTTTGGGCATCACAGACGGCGACACCACCAAGATGCGCACCGAAGTCTCGGCGAATCTTGCACGGGAAGTGAAAAAGCGCCTGCAGGCCAAAATCAAGAATCAGGTCATGGATGCCTTGCTGGTGGTGAACCCGATCGAAGTGCCGAAGAGCCTGGTGGACATGGAGTCGCAGCAGTTGGCAGAAGCCGCATTGAACGACCTCAAGTCGCGCGGCATGCTGGCCAAGAATGTGCCGGTGGATCCGTCATGGTTCACCGAGCAGGCAACGCGCCGGGTGAAGCTGGGCCTGATCCTTGCTGAACTGGTCAAGGCCAAGGAGCTGCATGCCAAACCGGAAAACGTGCGCGCCATTGTTGATGATTTCGCCCAAACCTTTGAAGATCCGAAAGAAGTGGTGCGCTGGTATTACACCCAGCCGCAGCGCTTGGCCGAGGCGGAAGCACTGGCCATTGAGAACAATGTGGTCGAATGGGCGCTGACCAATGCCAAAGTGACCGAGAAAGCAGTAGGTTTTGACGAACTGATGGGTAATGGCGCATGATGCTTTCCAACGCTACCGTAGAGAATCCGACATGAGACATAGCAACGACTGGGGAACGCAGGGTTCCATGGAACCGCAGGGCCTGGGTTTGGTACCAATGGTCATCGAGACCAGCGGCCGCGGCGAGCGCGCCTACGACATCTATTCCCGACTATTGCGCGAACGGGTGGTTTTTCTGGTGGGGCCGGTCAATGACGTCACCGCCAACATTGTGGTGGCGCAATTGCTGTTCCTCGAATCCGAAAATCCGGACAAGGAAATCTATTTCTACATCAATTCCCCAGGTGGCTCGGTGACTGCCGGCATGGCGATCTACGACACCATGCAGTTCATCAAGCCCGATGTGTCAACGTTGTGCATCGGTCAGGCGGCTTCGATGGGCGCATTTCTGCTCGCAGCAGGTGCCAAGGGCAAGCGTTTTTGCCTGCCCAATTCGCGGGTGATGATTCACCAGCCGATGGGCGGCTTTCAGGGCCAGGCCTCGGATATCGAAATCCATGCCAAGGAAATTCTTTACCTCAAGCAGCGGCTCAACGAAATGCTGGCCAAGCATTCCGGGCAGCCGATCGACCGCATTGAGCGCGATACCGACCGGGATAATTTTCTGTCGGCCGAGGCGGCGGTCGAGTACGGTCTGATAGACAAGGTGCTGAACAGTCGCGAACAGGCAGCTGCCTGAGTCGCTGGCCCAGCGATATTCACGGAGAGGAACGATGACGGACAAAAAACCCGGTGGCGAAAAGCTTCTCTACTGTTCCTTCTGCGGCAAGAGCCAGCACGAGGTCAAGAAACTGATCGCCGGCCCGTCCGTATTCATTTGCGACGAGTGCATAGAGCTGTGCAATGACATCATTCGCGACGAAATTTCGCTTGAGCAGGGTGGCAAGCCGACCCGCGATCTGCCGACGCCCAAGGAAATCTGCGAGATCCTCAACCAGTACGTGATCGGGCAGGACCCGGCCAAGCGCATCCTTTCCGTTGCGGTTTACAACCACTACAAGCGGTTGCGTCATCACCAGAAGAACACCGAGGAAGTCGAGCTCGCCAAGAGCAATATCCTGTTGATCGGCCCCACCGGTTCCGGCAAGACCCTGCTCGCACAAACACTGGCGCGGTTGTTGAATGTGCCGTTCGTCATGGCCGACGCCACCACGCTGACCGAGGCCGGTTATGTCGGCGAGGATGTCGAGAACATCATCCAGAAGCTGTTGCAGAAATGCGATTACGAGGTAGAGAAAGCCCAGCAGGGCATCGTCTACATCGATGAAATCGACAAGATTTCGCGCAAGTCCGACAATCCTTCCATTACCCGCGATGTTTCCGGCGAGGGCGTGCAGCAGGCGTTGCTCAAGCTGATCGAGGGCACCACTGCCTCGGTGCCGCCACAAGGCGGGCGCAAGCATCCGAACCAGGACTTCGTCCAGGTCGACACCACCAACATTCTGTTTGTGTGCGGTGGTGCCTTCGACGGCCTCGAAAAAGTGATTCTCAACCGTTCCGAAAAAACCGGCATCGGTTTTGGCGCCGAGGTCAAGAGCAAGGACTCGCGCAGCGTCAGCGAGACGCTGAAGCAGGTCGAGCCGGAAGATCTGATCAAGTTCGGCCTGATTCCTGAATTCGTCGGTCGCTTGCCGGTCGTGGCGACCTTGCAGGAGCTTGACGAGACAGCGCTGGTCGAGATCCTGGTCGAGCCCAAGAATGCCTTGATCAAGCAGTATCAGAAGCTGTTCGCCATGGAAGGCGCCGAGTTGGAAATTCGTCCCGGCGCCTTGCAGGCAATTGCACGCAAGGCGCTTAAACGCAAGACCGGCGCGCGTGGACTGCGCTCCATCCTCGAGAACGTGCTGCTCGACACGATGTACGAGCTGCCGAATCTGGAGAATGTCGTCAAGGTGGTGATCGACGAGGGCATGATCGAAAGCAATGCCCGACCGATCCTGATTTACGAAGACCAGCCCAAGGTAGCGGGCTCCAACTGACACGGCGCCCCTGCCGGGGTGCTTGAATTGTTCCCTGGGCGCCCCCAAGTAGGCCCCGAGGTTTCACTTTAAAAGGACAAGGCTATGTCAGGCCATCTCGATCTCCCCCAGGAGAAACTGCAATTACCCCTGCTCCCGTTAAGGGATGTGGTGGTGTTTCCGCATATGGTCATTCCCCTGTTCGTGGGGCGGCCCAAGTCCATCAAGGCGCTGGAACTGGCCATGGAATCAGGCAAGAGCATCCTGCTGGTGGCGCAGAAATCTGCCGCCAAGGACGAGCCCGATGCCAGCGATTTGTATCGCATCGGTTGCATCTCCAATATTCTGCAAATGCTCAAGCTGCCTGACGGCACCGTCAAGGTACTGGTAGAAGGCGCCCAGCGCGCCAGCGTCGAGTCCATCAGCGA
>JAYUFR010000118.1:0-5513 GCA_043738625.1 Sterolibacteriaceae bacterium | reverse complement strand
GCGCAATCCGGATTCGGTGCCGGTACTCAATAATTTCGCCCAGACGCTATCCGATCTGGGACGTAACGTTGAGGCGCTGGCAGTGATCGAACATGCAGTGCCAATGGATGGCAGTCCTTTTTCAGCAGCGGTGCATGAAACGCACGCACTCATCCTGCAGCGCCTGGGCATGAGCGGTTAGTTGTTGCGCCGACATCGACTTTTTTTCTTCGCACCTTCTGCAATGTCACGCCTTGTGCGCTTGCCTGTTAAAGCTCTATGTCGGCTGGCGAACAGAACTTTCAACTGGAGCAGCGCAACATTGCATCAGGTGTGCGGTACTCCAACCTCAATAACTTCTGAAATGGAATTCTTTGCCCGGCTGTCGATTGCTGTGGCGCGAAAGGGAAAAAAATGGATCGAATCATCGCAGGCAGGTTTCACACACAAGACCACGCAGAGGCCGTTGCGGCAATAATTGGCCAATATGTCCCAGCAACCGACATCTGCATTTTTTACAACAGCCCGCCGGGTCAACACGATGTTCTCGCCTCCGGCGGAGATGAGAATCATGACCCGGGTACCGAAGGCGCTGGAAAGTCGGCAGCCGGCACGGCTCTTGCCGCGGGTCTCGCCGCCGGTGCGATTGGCTCACTGGGCGGGCCGGTAGCGGCGCTGGTCGCCGCCGGAGCTGGCGCCTATGTGGGATCCCTGGCCGGTGCGCTGGATGAACTTGGCAATCGTGATGAGGTCGCTGGCGCGCCAGACCGCCGTCCAGCAGGCGTCATGGTGTCGGTTCACATTGCGAATCCGGCGGACGAGCAGCGTGTGGTCGCCTCTTTGCGTGCCGAAGGTGCGGCGGATATTGAGCATGCCGATGGGGAGTGGAGCGCTGGAGATTGGTCAGACTTCAATCCAGTTAAAGCGCCGCGACTGGTGGCAAAGTCGTCTAACTGAGACGATATGCTGAGCAACATCATGCCCCTCAAAAAAGGATCCAGCGAAGCGGTTGTAAGCAGCAATATCGGCACACTGGTAGATGACTGGAAGAAGAATGGATCAATCGGCACCAGTCATCCGCCGACCAAAGAAAAAGCCGTCAAACAGGCCGTTGCCATCGCCCTGACCAAGGCGGGAAAAAACCGCAAGACGGCGCAAAAAAAATAGCGGCCATGGCATTGAATACCGAAAAAATCGGACGCCTGGTGGGCGAATTGCTGATCGAAATCGGTGAAGACCCGATGCGCGAGGGTCTGCTGGATACGCCGCAACGTGTAGCCAAGGCGTTGGAGTTCCTCACGTCGGGGTACCGCACCGATACCAAAGCGTTGATCAACGGAGCATGTTTCACGCAAAAGACCAGCAGCATGGTCATCGTCAAGGACATCGAGGTCTACAGCATGTGTGAACACCATATGCTGCCGTTCTTCGGCCGCTGTCACATCGGATACATTCCCAGCGGCACCGTATTTGGAGTGAGCAAGCTCGCGCGTCTGGTGGACATGTACGCGCGCCGATTGCAATTGCAGGAGCGACTGACCGAACAGATTTCCAAGGTGGTGATGGAGTCGGTCGACGCCCAGGGTGTGGGGGTGATCATCGAGGCGCGCCACCTGTGCATGATGATGCGTGGCGTGGAAAAGCAGAATTCTACGATGGTGACCTCGTCCGTCCTCGGCGTGTTTCACGACTCACCAGCGACACGGGAGGAATTCTTCTCGCTGATCGGACGATAGTTGGGACCCTATTACCGGAGTGCTGTATGCATGTTCGATGCCGCACATAGCGTCGAAAAATGGCGTGAGATCAGCGCAGATACAGCTACTGTTGGGCTCGGTAATTATTTAGCTCCAAGTCTTGTACCAGTGTTCAAACCATTAATCACTTCAGTCATTCGCCGTATTGAGGCCTGAAGCTTATGGTCACCTCCGATGAGGTTTGTCAGTCAATTCGTCGGCGAATTCATGATTGACATTGCGGTGATGCGCTTCGTCTGCGCGAACCGCAACAATCACCTCGCGCAAGCGCGCCCCGGGTGGAAGCTTCCAATAATCGATCGCGATCCCGGGTGCCGCGACATTGGCGTAGGTGCCGTTATCAACACCGGCCAGATATTCGGTGTAACTGTAGACAGCCTCTTCTTCCAGATAGCCGACAATGCGATGGGCGGTCTTGGGCGAGATTACGTAAATAAAAAAGAACAAGTTGTAAAACACACCTTGGGCTAGCAACACAAGCTGGCGTTCGAACCACGAAGGTTTCGTGATTTCGATGAATGTCATCAGATGCAGGCGTTCGTTTTCAGCCTCATCCAGCAGTGTATGGATCCAGCCATGGTCGCTTTCCATCCGCCGCAGCGAACGCAGATGCTGCAGTGTCCCGCCCACCATGCCGGGTACCGCGGCTACTGTTTCCAGTACCACCGCACGATGACCGTAGCGATTGGCAAAAAGCATGTCGGCGAAGAGTCGCAGAAATCGAACGAAAGCGCGGGCAATGCGGTCACGGGTGTCCCGTGGCGCGTAATGGCACTGAAACGAAGGTGGGTCAGTCATATTGGGTTTTCTGCTGTCAATGACTCCTGCGCCCGGATCGTGCCTAAACGTTTTGGAAAGCAGGAATCCCGAAAGCATTTGGCTGGAAACAAGGACTAACGTATGGCTTTGCTGCCAGCGTAATCAGGTTGACCTGAAAGTTTGATTACTCCCAATAGGGTGCGCGTCCGTAAAACTTGTACACGTCACGGTTGCACTTTTCATCCGCCATCGACGGCCAGTGATCAGTGTCGAATCCAGTTCGCGCACACATTCGTCAGTTGATCGTTGAGGAGATATTGAAGTTGTGCAGTCTTTCTAGGCCACTAGTACATGACCGCACTTACCGAAAGTGGTAGCACCGACCATGCCCAAACCATCGGCGACGCGCTGTGTCGTGTTTTATCAACTTGCGTCAATGGGGTGACCATGCGCTCGCAAATAGCGACTCGCCGGCCTTGCCCAAGTCGAAGCAGAATGGCCGTCAGACTAGAAGACGGATCCGGAGATGCTCCTGGATACAAAAAATTACTTTGGGTTGGTGGTAAAGGTCATCTTCGATTTTTTACCGCCTATATTTATCACTTTAATCTTGGCCTCGCCATCTGCTTCTATCTGGGCCGCTTGAATTTCACGTTGAATGCGGCGAACCCTCGCAAAAGTTTTCTTCAAGTCGGTATTCGCGCTTGACGTATAACGAAACGAACTATCAAGGATGGATTTCATTTGTGCCTCTCCCTTATCCTGAACAGGATATTGACGAATAAAAAACACTTCACGGAACTACCGTGATTGGAATCGTAGTTCCATAACAGGGAATAGTCTGTACGCTGCCGAACATTAGTCCTGCATTACCGATTATTAGCAACAGTAGATTGTTCAGTTTCCGAAATCAGAATCCCGAAGCGCGGACTGCAACCAGATCACGTATGTGTGCTGGCGTACAGACGACGACTCTCGTAAAACCGAGCATTGCGAAAATCGACGAACTTTAACGAGCGATTGGGGCGGCAAACCCATGACCGTGAATGCAGCGTCGTCCTGATCCTGATGGAGCACGAGACCATGTCGAACATCTTCCGATTCAACTTTATTAAAGCGCTTCCTCCAGTGGTTTGCGTGGTCGGCGCATTTTTTTCCGGACTCGCCGTTAACGGTTATGCTGCGCCGGACGGCACAGTGCAAGCGTCACCACCTTCACGGCAACAACTCGTAACCAAACAAAAGCCCCAGCTTGACCGTTCGGGGCGCACGCGCGTGGGCACCGCGTCGTTCTACGGGGAAAAGTTTAACGGCAAGAAAATGGCGGATGGCACAAAAATGGACCCGAACGACGACAACGCTGCCAGTACAACGCTTCCGTTGGGTACCACCGCCAAGGTGACCAATCTCAAGACCGGCAAAAGCGCAATCGTCACCATCCAGGATCGTGGGCCGTACGTGAAGGGTCGGATCGTGGATCTCTCGCCGTCCACAGCACAGGAAATCGGTATCGCGCGCGACGACGGCGTAGCCAAGGTCGAGGTGACCCCAATCGCTGTCCCACCCAATGGCCATCGCGCGCAAGATGGCACTGCGCCCTCGGAGCCTCGCACTCAGTAGTCCTTTTGAAGTCGCTTCAAGCCTCTGCGTGAAAGCTCTGCACGAGGGGAGACAATGCAATAAACCTATCTGAATTCCTGACCATGCAATATTGCGTGCGCAAAAATACAGGATGGCTACCGGCACTAGTTTTTTAGCTTCGGCGAGTCGTATCTGAAGATGGGGTGAAAACAGAGTGGCCCGAAGGCGAACCGACGCCAGCCGTTGACAACCTCCCGGTTGGGCTGTGACGGGCGCTGTAGTGCGGATGCGACTTGGCACGATTACTGTCATGTTGAGAACGAAGATGAGCAACGCCGCAGTTTGATCAGGGCCAGCTCGGAAAGCGGACTGTTTGGTCGACAGGTAATGCAGAGCAATAACCTCACCGCCACATGCCTGGACTCCGGGATGGAGTTATCCCAGCACCGAGTCTTATGTGGGATAACGTACAGAACTATGGAGAAGTTCAGCGCGATACTTCAGCAGTGTTTTGTAGAACTATCGGATAAGTGACAGACCATGAAGCAAAGAGCAAGTCACGTTGCTGCCAAGGATATTGTCGGAAAACAGCGCAGGAACTTATATCGATTCATGAATAAAGTCATCCCATTTCCCGGGATCATTACCGAGTACCCGGATTATCGGAAAGAGCGTGACAAAAGCGGGTTTTGCAAATTGCAGTTTTTTTGTTGTTCAACCACTGAGAAGGAGTACAAGCATGAAGAAATTAATTACCCTGGTGTTGGCGAGCTGTATGTCCCTGGGCATGGCAGGCGCCTATGCCGATGACATGACGAATGATGCGGTGAGAAAAGACGGCATGACGATGAACCAGGACGGCATGGCGAGGTCCGAAATGGACAAGGACGGCATGAAGAAGTCCGAAATGGACAAGGACGGTATGAAAAAGTCGGAAATGGATGAGGGCGGCATGAAAAAGCCGGCCAAGAAGCACAAGATGAACAAGATGAAAAAGGACGCCATGGGCAATGATGGCATGATGAAGGAGGACGCAACGCGGGATGACGCAATGAACGGTGAGATGAAGAACGGTGAGATGAAGAACGGTGGGATGGCCAAATAAATGTCCCGGCCGATGCGACTGGTCGCATCGAAGCCCGTTTTCCGGATGTTGGCTTCCTGGTAATACCGCGTTTCGAATCCAAAACGTTCGCTGTGGTAATCCTTTGCGAAACGTTTTCGTTTTCGTGTGCAAGACTTGTTCGTGTTCCGACGAGTTCGTTCCGAAATTTGGCGCGCCGCATAGAAATGCTGCTTCACAGAGAGGTGACCCATGTTCTTGAACATTGATGCCAAGAATTCCGTCACCATCCGTTTACGCCGCGGCAGCGCCGTTTTTCACCGACCATTTGAACGTTATTACAAACAGCAGGTTCGGCATGACACGCAGTGAAA
>JAYUFR010000117.1:0-5538 GCA_043738625.1 Sterolibacteriaceae bacterium | reverse complement strand
AGTCGTCCTTCTTGACTTGAATAGTGCTCTTGACCGAAGTGACACCTTCGACTGCGCGCGCGATTGAAACAGCCTTGTCGGCGGCTTCCTGCGTTCTGGCATTGCCGCTCAGATAGACCTCGCCTTTGCTGTCGGTATCCACCTTGATATGGGCCAGGCTGCCCATCTTTTCGTCGGCCAGCATGGCCTTGACTTTGGTGGTGATGACCGAGTCCTTGACGAAGGTCATCGGATGGGTGCGATCCGCATCACGATCTTCAGCATGGGATGCAATGGGGGCCAGCATGGTTGCGATTACGAAACAGGTTGCTGTAATGGTCGTTTTCATCGTGGGTCCTTTTCATGGAGAGTTAATGGAGGCCCATGATCCAGTTGCCCACCGAAAAAGTCTGTTCGCTGGCGTACATAGATTAAACCTGACTTGATTGCGAATCGCTTGAGCTGACTCTCCTCTGTGCGGTAGCGCACAGAACGGCAAAAACTATCGGAGCAACATTGAAACGTGCGGTGCATGGAAAAAATATTTTTTTCGTGCGCCGATTCCAGTCATCTCACACAAGAGGAACTCATCATGCTCAAAAGAATTTTTGCGTCACTAATCGCCATGCTGATGCTGGCTGGCGCTGCAGCAACGCTTTCCGCATGCAACACGGTGGAAGGCGCAGGCAAGGATATCCAGCAAGGCGGCAAGGCCATGAAAGACGAGGCGAACGAGCACAAGTAGTAACACAGGTAGTAGTACCAATATGTCTGGATACATCCAGACATATTGTTCGTCCGTATCACGTTGTTGAACGCAATCTATCCGGATTGCAAACCACTTGAAGGATTAAAGACATGGGCAGCTTTCGACGCACTTTCCTGAATCTCATAGCTGTGGCAGTCGCCACATTTTCGCTGGGTGCCATCAGCACTGCAAATGCAGCTACTGCAGAAGACCTGAACAAGGATGCTGCTCAGGCCTTGCAAACCTTGTACAAGACCAGTCCCGTCGCCGCCAATATTTCGAAGAAGGCCAAGGCGGTTCTGGTATTTCCCAAAATCATCAAGGCCGGACTCGTCTTTGGTGGTAGCTACGGTGAGGGCGTTCTGACCAAGGGGTCGAATGCGCCTGAATACTACAATTCCGTTTCCGCATCGTGGGGCTTGCAGGCTGGTGCCGAGTCATTTGGTTACGTCGTGTTCCTGATGAGCGACAAGGCCGTGAAGTACCTCGACAAGTCGAAGGGCTGGGAAATTGGGGTCGGCCCAACGGTCGTGGTGGTGAATGAAGGTGTTGCGAAGAATTTGTCATCGACCACCTTGAAGGACGATGCCTACGCCTTTGTGTTCGACCAGCAGGGACTCATGGCCAGTCTCAGCATCGAAGGCACCAAGATTTCCCACATCAAGCGTTGATTGGCTATTGATATGAGCACAGCAGCATGGGGTGGCCTGGTCGTGGTGGTCATCTTTGTGCTGTATGTGCTCAGCATGCGCCTGTTTTTTCGGGAGGGTCGTGAACTGGAGAAGCAGATCGACTACAGCAAGATCCGTCCACCACAGGATGAGGACGGCTCGGAATAGTCAACGATTCAATCTGCTTCCAGTCTCGGTCAGGTTTGGAATTGGAGCAATGACTAAGGAGATACACATGAAGGTAACTGGCCAGAGATTCGCCGCCGGCTTGGCAACAATCGTCATGATTGCGGCGCTGTCCGCTTGTAAAAAGCCGGAAGGCCCGGCGGAACATGCGGGTAAGGAAATCGACAAGGCCGTCGACAATGCGGGACAGCAGATTGAAAAAGCCGGTGAGAAGATTCAGGACACGGCAAAGGACGACAAGAAGTAAAGTCCGACCTGCTTTTTGAGGCTTGCGTTGAGGCGAAAAGATGATCCGGAGTCAGGCTTCCCCTTCTTGCATGCCGGCGCGCCGCGCCAGGCTGGTCAATGATGAAGGTCAGACTCCGGATGCTGGTCAACCCAGTCTGCAAGCGTCAAATGAAGTCTGATTTCGTGGTCGTCGGGCGATGTCCGCAGCGAGAATCCCAGTTGTCGGGCCAGCTTCATCATGCGCGTATTTTCCGCCAGGGTTTCGCCCACCAGTTCCTGCACACCGCGGCTCTGGCAATAGCGGATGATCTTGCGTAACAGCAGGCTGCCGAGTCCCTTGTGCTTGAGGTCGGAGCGGACAATGATGGCGAACTCGGCCTTCATGTTGTCCGGGTCCGAGATTGCCCTGGCTACCCCCAGCGTCTGTTCGCAATTGCCGCCGCCACATGCGACGAAGGCCATTTCGCGGTCGTAGTCGATCTGCGTCATACGCGCCAGTTGCGTGTGATCCGGCCGGCGCACCATGCCGAAAAAACGGAAGTAAATGTCTTCTGAAGTCAGCGCCTTGAAGAATTCGCTGTGTCGCGGTTCGTCCTCGGGACGGATTGGACGCAGCAGTATCTGCTGGCCGTCCCAGTCGACCCGTTCCTCCAGTGCCTTGGGATAGGGCCGTATCGCGAGTTGCGTACGTACCGATTTCGCCACCACCTTGATGCGCGCATCGAGTGCCAGCACGCCAGCGGCGTCGGCCAGCAGGGGGTTGATGTCGAGTTCGACGATTTCCTCAATGTCGCAGACCAATTGCGACACCTGTAGCAGCGCGTGCTGGATTGCGGCAAGGTCGGCAGGCGCGTGGTCGCGATAGCCCTCAAGCATTCGTGAAATCCGCGTCCGGGATATGAGGTCCTTGGCCAGGTTCGTATTCAGGGGCGGCAAACCGATGGCACGGTCGCCAATGACCTCGACCGCGGTGCCGCCCTCGCCGAACAGGATCACCGGTCCGAACACCGGATCGGTGCTTGCGCCCACGATCAGCTCGAATGTGCCACGCCGGTGCACCATGGTTTGCACGGTAAAGCCGTTCAGTTTTGCCTCCGGCAGCAGTTTACCGATACGCTCCAGCATGGCTTGCGCCGCACGCCTGACATCGTCGGCAGTCTTCAGGTTGAGCACCACGCCGCCGAGATCGGATTTGTGCGTGATGTCGGGCGAGAAAACTTTGATCGCGACTGGAAACCCCAGTTTCTGCGCCACCAATACTGCGTCGTCAACGCCGTTCGCGACGCGGGTCTCGACCACCGGTATGCCATAGAAGGCGAGCACGGCTTTGGCTTCCGGCTCGGTCAGGGTGTCGCGGCCGTCAGCCAGCACGGCACGCACCACGGCACGTGCTGCATCCACATCCGGTGTGAACTCCAGGTGTACCGACGGCGGCGTTTCCATCAGCAGGCGCTGGTTGACCTGGTAGTCGACCACTTGCAGAAAACCGCGCACCGCCTGTTCCGGGGTGTCGTAAGTCGGAATGCCGGCAGCACGGAAAATCCGCCGCGCTTCGGCCACGGCGTCGCCACCCAACCAGCAGGAGAACACATTGCGTGGCGACTGTGAAACAACAGGCGCCATCGCTGCCGCGATCTCCTGGCTAGGCACAATGGCGGTCGGTGCGTGGAGAAACAGGATCGTGTCCGATTGCGCATCCCGCTGCAATAGTTTCAGCGTTTCGACGTAGCGTTCAACCGATGCGTCGCCGATGATATCGACTGGATTGCCGTGCGACCAGGTGGCCGGCAGGATCTTGTCCAGTTGGCTGAGTGTGTCGTCGGACAACGCTGCAAGCTTGCCGTGACCGAGTGCCACTGCATCAGCGGCAAGAACGCCGGTACCGCCGCCGTTGGTCATGATGCAGATCCGGTTGCCGTTGACCGGGCGTGCCCGCGCCAGAGTTTCGGAGGCGTCGAAGAGGTCTTCGGTCGTGTATACGCGCAGCATGCCGGCGCGACGAATCGCCGCGTCATAGACGTCGTCGGCACCCGCCAGCGCGCCGGTGTGTGATGCTGCGGCCTTTGCGCCTTCCGGCGCACGGCCGGCCTTGACTACGATCACCGGCTTGTTGCGTGCGGCCGCGCGGGCAGCGGACATGAACTTGCGCGCTGCACGGATCGATTCGATATACAGCAGGATGGCGCTGGTGTCAGTGTCGCTGGCAAGATAGTCGACCACGTCGCCAAAGTCGACGTCGGCGCTGTCGCCGAGGGAAACGAAATGCGAAAAGCCGATGCCTTTGGACTTTGCCCAATCCAGAATCGCTGTCGTCAGCGCGCCAGACTGCGATACGAAGGCGAGTTTTCCGCTCAGTGCGCTGGTATGGGCGAAACTGGCATTGAGGCCGATAGCGGGAACGATAAGACCTACACAATTAGGGCCGAGGATGCGCAGCAGATATGGCCGCGCCGCATCGAGCATGGCATCTCTGACATTCTTGCCGCTGTTGCCGAAAGGCAGGGAGAGTCCTGCGCTCAAAACGATTGCGGCTCGGGTGCCACGCTCGCCCAGCTCGGCGATCAGGCCGGGAACGGTCGCCGGCGGAGTGCAGATCAACGCAAGTTCGGGTGTCGTTGGCAGGCTCGCCACGTTTTTATAAATGGGAACATCACCCAACTGCTTGTGTTTTGGATTAACCGCCATCACGGGGCCGCAAAAACCGCCGCTGAGCAAATTTTGCAGGGCTGTCGCACCGACGCTGTGGGGCTTGCCGGATGCGCCGATCAGTGCAACGGACTTTGGCCGAAACAGAAACTCGAGGTTTCTGACAGTCATGGTCGGGTGTTATGAATGGGGCAACGCATGACCCGACAATACGCTGCGGTTCAAGCAGCCGCTAGCATTAAATATGACCAACCATCTGGCGCCACTGGTGTTCGATTTGTTTGAACCCGCGTTGTCCTAAGGCAGGAATGGCGGGGCTGCGATGGCCGCAGCCATCATTTCAAGCGTGTCCTCATACAGCAGATATTTATCCGACGCCTGCTTTGGGTCGCGCGCGGAAAATTGGATGAACGCGCCCTGGAACATGGCGCCTACCGTATCCGCCCGCTGCGCGAAGCGGCGCTCGTCGAGAAATGCAAGTCGCGCGCGCAGCAGATCCATCGCTTCATGCAGGGAAGGATAAGATTGATCGTGGTAGTCGGCAGGATGAAGCACCACGCCGCGCGGGCGAATATGATTTGTGTAGGATGAAATCAGTTTTATGTAGCCGATATTTTGTTCGTCGAGGAACATCCTCGCGTAGGGTTCGAAAAGGATGCGCAACAATGTCCGCACGTCGCCAAGACGGCCCTGTGCTCTGGCTTCCTCCAACTTGACTTTGCGTATTGGCTCAATCTGTTTTTCGCGATACTCCAGGACAGCCCGCAGCAAAGCGTATTTGTCACCGAAGTGATACTGGACAGAACTGATGTTCTTTTGCCCGGCTGCCGAACAAATGGCGCGCAGGGATGCGGCGTCGACACCGAGATCACCGAATAATTTTTCCGCAGCGAGAATCAATCCGAGGCGGGTTGCTTCGGAACCTCGCCCACCTTCCCCATTTTGATTTTCATTCATTGTGACGAAAGCCATCGATTAAGTCAGTCATCTTAATAAGTGTTCTCGGTACGGGATTGCCAGCTTGACAACTCGGGTAAATAGTCTCATAGTTTGTGCAAAATTAAGTCACATGACTTAATA
>JAYUFR010000116.1:0-1726 GCA_043738625.1 Sterolibacteriaceae bacterium | reverse complement strand
TGTGGGCGTGCTTCGCGATTGCGGCCGCCTTGTCATAACCGATGTGAGGCGCCAATGCGGTCACCAGCATCAACGAGCTATCCAACAGTGCCGAGATCCTTTCCCGGTTCGGCGCTATGCCTTGAACACAATGCATCTCGAAGCTGTCCATGCCATCGCCAAGCAGCCTTACGCTTTGACAAAAATTGTTTATTATTAATGGCTTAAATACATTAAGCTCGAAGTTACCTGAACTTGCGCCGATATTGATTGCAACGTCATTGCCCAGCACCTGGGCGCAGAGCATGGTCAGCGCCTCGCACTGCGTCGGGTTCACCTTGCCCGGCATGATCGAGCTGCCCGGCTCGTTCTCCGGGATCAAAAGTTCCCCGAGTCCGGATCGGGGGCCGGAAGCCAGCCAGCGCACATCGTTGGCGATTTTCATCAATGCCACCGCCAGGGTTTTCAGGGCGCCATGCACCGCAACCAGCGGCTCATGCGCGGCCAAAGCGGCAAACTTGTTGATGGCACTGCGATAAGGCAAGCCGGTTTCACGCGCCATTTCCGCCGCCACCCGATCGCCGAATTCGGGGTGGGTATTCAGTCCGGTGCCAACCGCCGTGCCGCCGACCGCCAATTCGAACAACGCCGGCAGCGTGGTCGAAATGACGAGTTCAGCGTAATCAAGCTGTGCAACATAGCCCGAGAACTCCTGCCCCAGGGTCAACGGCGTGGCGTCCTGAAGATGGGTGCGGCCGATTTTGACGATGTCGGCAAAGGCCGTTGATTTCTCCTGCAATGTCGCCCGCAAGCGGCGCAGCGCGGGCAGCAGATTGCGCACGATGGCGCGGCTGGCCGCCACATGCATCGCAGTGGGAAAGATATCGTTGGATGACTGGCCGAGATTAACCTGATCGTTGGGGTGGATGCTGCGGCCCTCCCCCCTGTTGCCGCCGAGCAGTTCCGAAGCCCTGTTGGCGAGCACCTCGTTCATGTTCATGTTGGTCTGGGTGCCAGAACCGGTTTGCCAGACTGAAAGCGGGAATTCACCAAGATGGCGGCCGGCGACGACTTCTTCTGCCGCCGCCATGATCGCCGTGGCTTTGTCCGAATCCAGTTTGCCAAGGTCACAATTGACCAGCGCGCAGGCGCGCTTGACCATGGCCAGAGCGACGATCAGCTCCAGCGGCATGCGCTCGGTCGAAATATGGAAATGGTGCAGCGAACGCTGGGTCTGGGCGCCCCACAGCCGTTCGGCGGGAACCTCAATGGGGCCGAAAGTGTCTTTCTCGATACGGGTTTCGGTCATCGTGCACTCCGGTAACAAAATTACGTCTGCATCCTATTCGCAAAACTGTACAAAGCATAGAATCGACCATCCCCGCACGCAACAACACTCCATCAAAAGGACCCGCATGGCCCACAACTTGTTCGATACCCTGCACAACTTCACCCTCGCCTCCGGCAAGTCCGGCAAGTTCTATTCGCTGCCCGCGCTGGAAAAAGCCGGGATCGGCAAGGTTTCCCGCCTGCCGGTGTCAATACGCCTGGTGCTCGAGTCGGTGCTGCGCAACTGCGACGGCAAAAAGATCAGCGAAGCACATATCCGCCAGTTGGCCCAATGGAAGCCGAACGCAGAACGCACGGCGGAAATTCCCTTCGTGGTGGCGCGCATTGTGTTGCAGGACTTCACCGGCGTGCCGCTGCTGTGTGACTTGGCGGCGATGCGCGGCATCGCTCAGCAACT
>JAYUFR010000115.1:0-16059 GCA_043738625.1 Sterolibacteriaceae bacterium | reverse complement strand
GTCAAGCCCCTGGGCGCACTGGAAGCTGCGAGCAAACTCGGGCGCAGCGACTACCGCAATCTGGTGGTGTTCTCCAGCCTGTCAAAACGCTCCAACGTGCCCGGCATGCGTTCCGGCTTCGTTGCCGGCGATGCCGCGATACTGAAAAAATTTCTGCTCTACCGGACCTATCAGGGCGGCGCCATGAGCCCGGCAATCCAGCATGCAAGCGTTGCCGCCTGGAATGACGAAGCGCATGTGCGCGAAAATCGTCGTCTCTATGCCGAAAAGTTTGCCCGGGTCACACCGATTGTGGCGCCTTATCTGGAGACCCGGATCCCTGACGCCGGTTTCTATCTTTGGGCCTCGATGGCCAAATACGCGGCCATCACCGATACGGAATTCTCCCGTGAGCTGCAACGACAATATAATGTGACGGTATTGCCCGGCAGCTTTCTGGCGCGTGAGGCAGCCGCCGGCAACCCCGGCAAAAACTTTGTTCGCATCGCCCTGGTGGCCGGAGTGGACGAATGTCTGGAGGCGGCGCAGCGCATTGCCGACTTCTGCCGAAAACTGTAACCACTGGAAACGACGACATGCATGAATTGCAAAAAATAATCGAAGACGCTTGGGAGGATCGCACCAGCCTGAAACCGGGCGAAGCGCCGGCCAAAATTGGCGAAGCCGTGGCACACATCCTTGGCCATCTTGATGCCGGCACTTTACGCGTCGCGGAAAAAGTCGATGGCCAATGGGTCACCCATCAGTGGATCAAGAAAGCCGTGCTGCTTTCTTTTCGTCTTGAGGACAACCAGTTGATGGCCGGCGGCGTCAGCAACTATTACGACAAGGTACCGAGCAAGTTCGCCAACTACGATGCTCATCGTTTCCAGACCGGCGGCTTTCGCGTGGTGCCCCCCGCAGTCGCACGGCGTGGCAGCTTCATCGGCAGGAACGTGGTGCTGATGCCTTCCTACGTCAATATCGGCGCCCATGTCGACGAAGGCACGATGGTGGACACCTGGGCCACGGTCGGCTCCTGCGCGCAGATCGGCAAGAACGTGCACCTGTCCGGCGGCGTCGGCATCGGCGGCGTGCTCGAACCATTGCAGGCCAACCCGACCATCATCGAGGACAACTGTTTCATCGGCGCCCGCTCCGAAGTGGTCGAAGGCGTGATTGTCGAAGAGAATTCGGTCATCTCGATGGGCGTCTTCATCGGCCAGAGTACCAAGATCTATGATCGCGCCAGCGGCGAGATCATTTATGGCCGGGTACCGGCCGGCTCGGTGGTAGTCAGCGGCAATCTGCCCTCCAGCGATGGCAAGTACAGTCTCTACTGTGCGGTCATCGTCAAGAAGGTGGATGCCAAGACGCGCGCCAAGACCAGCATCAACGAACTGCTGCGCGACTGACCCTCATTCATGGCGCATCTCTTCACATTTTCTGGGCAGATATTGGAAGCGCCGGTAGTGGGGGATTTACAAGGGGGCTGGCCCCCTTGTTCCTGTTTGGGGGATATACAAGGGGAGTTCTCCCCTTGTTCGTGCACTTCGCTTTTGCCGGCAGCGAAGCTCCCTGGTTTAATTCCGATCCGAGCGGCATAAGGGGGCGACATGGGAACGATGGACAGACTGTTTCAACTGATGGCCGAGAAAAAAGCCTCGGACATTTTCGTTTCCGTGGGTTCACCCATCAACATCAAGATCAACGGCACTGCCGTGCCGATCAACCAGCAGCCGATGGACGCGCCGGCCATTACCGGTCTGCTGCACGAGATACTCACCGACATCCAATATCGCGAGTATGAAGAGACGCTGGAACTGAATACCGGCTATGCGCTGCCGGGCATCGGCAATTTCCGCCTCTCGATCTTTCGCCAGAAGGGCACGCCGGCGATGGTGGTGCGTTACATCCCGGCGGAAATTCCCCGTTTTGAAACGCTGAACCTGCCTTCCATCCTGGCCGAAGTCATCATGGAAAAGCGCGGTCTGTTCCTGATGGTAGGCGCGACCGGTTCGGGCAAGTCCACCACGCTGACGTCGCTGCTCGACCTGCGCAACGAAGCCAAGCCCGGCCACATCCTGACGCTGGAAGATCCGATCGAGTTCATCTTCAAGAACAAGAAGTCCATCGTCAACCAGCGCGAAGTCGGCTCGGACACGCGCAGCTTCCAGCTCGCACTCAAGAACGCCCTGCGCCAGGCGCCCGACTGTATTTTCATCGGCGAAATTCGCGACAAGGAAACCATGTCGCAGGCCGTTGCCTACGCCCAGTCGGGCCACCTGTGCCTGGCCACGCTGCACGCCAACAACAGCTACCACGCCCTGTCACGCATCATCAGCTTCTACCCGCTCGACAACCGCCCCGCCCTGCTCGCCGACCTCGCCGTAGCGCTCAAATGTATCGTCTCGCAGCGGCTGGTGAACACGCCCGACGGCGGCCGCACGCCGGCGGTCGAAGTGATGCTGAACTCGCGTCACGTCGCCGATATGGTGGAAAAAGGCGACATGATCGGTATCAAGGAATCCATGGATCAAAGCATGTCGCCCGGTTCGCAAACATTCGAGCAGTCGTTGTTCAATCTCTATAAATCCGGCGTCATCACGCTTGAGGTGGCCACTGCCAATGCCGACTCCGCCAACAACCTGCTGTACCTGATCAACAATTCCGACATGAGTGGCGGTGCGAAGAAGGAAGTGGTCAAGATCGAAGAAGGGGAAGAACAATCAGCTTCCGGCGCGACATTCTCCGAATTCACGCTGGACATGGGCGAGTAACCGAAGTCGGATGGATTCCACCCAAGCGCTGGTTGAGGCCCTGATTGCTCGCCCCTCCCTTACCCCCGACGATTCCGGTTGTCTTCAACTGATCTCGGATCGTCTGAAAAAAATCGGTTTCAACCTGGAACATTTCGATTCAGCCGGAGTTACCAACCTCTGGGCACGGCGTGGCACAACGCCACCGCTGCTCTGCTTTGCCGGCCATACCGATGTGGTGCCGACCGGCCCGCTTGATCAATGGCACAGCGATCCGTTCACACCGACAATCAGGGACGGCGTGCTCTATGGACGCGGCGCCACCGACATGAAGTCATCGCTTGCCGCTTTTGTCATTGCGATCGAACGCTTCATCGCGACCCATCCGGATCACCAAGGCTCGATCGCCCTGATGCTCACCTCGGACGAGGAAGGCGATGCCACCGATGGCACGGTGCGCATTGTCGAAGCACTGAAGGCGAGAAACGAAAGACCCGACTATTGCATCGTCGGCGAACCCAGTTGTGTGGATACACTCGGCGACACCATCAAGAATGGCAGGCGTGGTTCCCTTACGGCAAAGCTCGTCGTTAAAGGGATTCAAGGACACGTTGCCTACCCCGAAAAAGTACGCAACCCGATCCACTTGGCAGCCGCAGCACTGGCTGAACTGGTGGCGGAAAGTTGGGACGAAGGCAATGAATATTTTCCGCCCACCAGTTTCCAGATATCCAACATCCATGCCGGAACCGGCGTCAGCAATGTTGTTCCCGGCAGCATGGAAGTCATTTTCAACTTTCGCTTCTCGACTGCCAGCACTGCCGAGAATCTGCAAGCACGCGTGCACGCAATTCTTGACCGCCACGGTCTTGAATATGAGATTCGCTGGACGCTGGGCGGCAAACCATTCCTGACGCCGCACGGAAAACTCGTCGACCTGCTCTCGGCCGTGATTACGGAAACGACGGGCGTCACGCCGCAGGTTGCAACGACAGGCGGCACATCGGACGGCAGATTCATCGTGGACATCTGTGCCGAAGTCGTCGAGTTCGGCCCAGTCAACGCCAGCTTGCACAAGATCGACGAGCATATTGCCATCGTCGACCTGGAGCCCCTGACGAAAATCTACGAAGGCGCGCTCAACCGCCTGCTGGCCTAGACGCTCAGAGTCATGGACAGCATGGTCGACGAACTGCATACCGTACGCGATTGGCTGCGCTGGGCGATGAGCCGTTTCAACGAGGCCGGACTGTACTTCGGCCACGGCTGCGATAACGCCTACGATGAAGCCGCATGGCTGATCCTGCATACCCTGCATCTACCGCTTGATCGGCTGGAACCGTTTCTCGATGCCCGCCTGACGCACAGCGAAAGACTGGCGCTGCTGAATATCCTGCAACAGCGCATAACCCGCCGCCTGCCCGCCGCTTATCTGACCGGCGAAGCCTGGCTCGGCGAATTCCGTTTTTATGTGGATGAACGGGTCATCGTGCCGCGCTCCTATTTCGCGGAACTGCTGGAAGAAGGCCTGTCGCCCTGGGTTCAGCAGCCAGCGTCAATAAACTCGGCGCTTGACCTGTGCACCGGATCTGGTTGCCTGGCCATACTCATGGCTCACACCTTCCCTGATGCATTAATCGATGCGGTAGATCTATCAGCCGATGCACTTGCTGTCGCCGCGCGCAATGTCAGCGAATACGGCTTGCAAGATCACCTCACCCTGATCGAGTCAAACCTGTTTGAGAAACTGGCGGGCCGGCGTTATGACCTGATCCTGTCAAACCCGCCCTACGTGACCGATCAATCCATGGCGGAACTGCCTCCCGAATATCGCCATGAACCGCCACTCGCACTGGCGGCGGGATCGGATGGCCTCGACATCGTGCGACGCATCCTCTCCAGTGCGAAAAATCACCTGACCGACGACGGCCTGCTGATGGTGGAAGTCGGTCACAACGCCGATCTTGTCGAAACTGCTTACCCGGATGTGCCTTTCACCTGGATAGACGCCACTGGCGGCGAAGCCAGAATATTCCTGCTGACGCGCGAGCAACTACAGGCGCATTGCTGATTGCAACGACCTGCCCGACAAAATCGCATTGAGCAGCATGACAAAAGGCCCGACTCACCATCGGGCCTTTTGTACTTACAGTGGGGTCAACCCGTCGATTTTTGACGAGCCAGCTCAGCCGATCAACTCCCCTACGCGGCTTTCTGCAGCTCGGCGGGTTCGTCGTCGCTATCGTGGATGATGACCACGCCCGCATCGCCATCCAGGGTAATCGTCGCGCCGTCTGGAATCAGCCGCAGCGCCCCTTCGATCTGCACGCCGGGCAGGCCGAACTCGCGTGCCAGCAGCGCACCGTGGCTGATGAGGCCACCGGTTTCAAGGACGATGCCCTTGATCAGCATGAACACCGGTGTCCAGCCTGGGTCAGTGGCATGCACGATCAGGATTTCGCCCTGCTTGACACGACCGATCTGTGACAACTCAAGCACCACGCGCGCGGTGCCGGTGATCTTGCCGAGGCTGGTGGTCTTGCCGCGCAGCACGCCGTCGCCGGAAAGCTCGGGCTGGTCGATCGGTGCGGGACGACCGAACTGGAGGAACGGCGCCGGGTGCCTGGCCTTGGTGTCGATGGCGATGAAGTTCTTGCCCCGTGCATCGATCTTGGCGCGGGTGAGCTTCTTGTTCTCCTTGCCGGCCAGCACCGCATACAGCTCTTCCATGGTCAGAAAATAACACTCGCGCATTTCCTTCAGACCACCACGCTCGACACAGCGCCGACCCACTTCCTCGAAGCCAAGCTTGATGTCGTAGGTGGACCAGTCCATCACTTCGCGCTCGTTATCGCGGAACTCCATGCTGTGATGCGAGAAGTCGATCAGGAACTTGAACAGCATGGCCTTGAAGGTGCCGAACTGCGGCTGCGCGGTAAGGTTGTCATAGACATGCTTGATCGATGCTTCCAGACGCTCACGCGTGCGATGCTCCTGGATGCGCGGGTTGGCGGTACCCATCAAGGATCGGATCACGCGCAAATCCACCATCACATCGTCGGCGCGGCGGTGGAAGTAGATGTCGCGATCAGGATGGCCGCGGTGGCCGCGATCACGCACGTAGGCGGCGTATTTCTCGCGGAAGGCAGGACCGTCCACGCACATTTCCAGGTGATCGAGGAAACGCTCATCCGGATACTTGGCGAACATCGACTTCAGTTCCGGCGAGCGGTGCACCGTGTCGGCAAGCTCCCAGGCGGCGTAGGTTTCCTCGGTGGTAATGGTCTCCTGGCGCGTACCGGTGACCAGGTCCATGAAGACGTTCGGCCGGTCGCCGGTGTACCAGTTGGCGCAGATCCAGCCGATCCAGCCCAGCGACTCGCCCATGTACCAGAGCAGGCCGTTCCAGGGCGGATCGTAGGAGGCGATCTCGAGCCGGACTACTTCGGCGATGTGACTCTTGAGTTCATCGTCGGTCATTGCGCCAAATTCTTCGCGCGTGCGCGGACGGGTTTTGGCGCGGTACTCGGGGTTGTTGATGTAGTCGTCGCGGATCGCCTTCCACCAGTTGTAGCCCATGTCGGGACGATGCTGCTCCACGCGCATGAACATGTTGATGTAGCGGCTCCAGTCGAAGGGCGCATTGAGAATTTCCTCGTGCCAGGCCTTGGGAACCTTGTGCATCATGCCGGGGCGCAGTTGCGGTGGAATCGACTGCTTGATGCGATCGCGATCCGCTTCCGGGTTGTAGTACGAAACACCCTTGTGATAAATCCACAGACGCCGCGTGGTGTAGTCCTGCTCGGGATAGCCATAGGCATGCACGCCCAGGCTGTGACACTGGTTCAAGCCCCAGCAGCGCCAGGAAAACATCAGCGGCGAGATCGCGCCGGTCCACATTTCTTCCGGGAAGACGCGTGACCAGATATTGTCGTAGGGCACGGCATCATCGTTGCCCTGCACGCTGGCGGTGACGTCGGCGTCCCAGGAAAACTCCACAGCAGTGATCGGTCGCGCCTGGAGTATGTAAAACTTCTTGTCCTGGTAAGCCCACTCGATGTCCTGCGGAAAATCTTCGTAGGCAGCCTGGATGCGCCGGCCGATGTCGGCGAGGGCAGCCGTCTGTTCGTCGTTGAAGGTGAAGGCGGCGCGTTCCGTGTCCGGCGTAGACAGTTGCAGCGTGCCGTTGCCGGACTTTGTATCGCGAATTATTTTGTGTTCCTTGCTGCCCAGCGTCTGGTTCAGTACCTTGAGGTTGCGGCTGCTGACGATGTACTCGTCCGGCGTGACGATGCCGGATACCACCGCCTCGCCCAGGCCCCAGCTCGCGTTGATCATGATCTGGTCGGTCGCGGCGTTGATCGGGTTGGCCGTGAACATCACCCCGGCAACTTCGGACTCAACCATGGTCTGTACTACCACGGCGATGGATGTCTTGAAATGGTCGAAGCCGTTCGTCTTGCGATAAAAGACCGCCCGGGAAGTCCACATCGAGGCCCAGCAGCGCTTGACCGCATCGACGACGTTGCTGTCTCCCCGAATATCGAGGTAGGTGTCGTGCAGACCAGCGAACGATGCGCCTTCCAGATCTTCCGCGGTACCGGAGGAACGCACGGCGACGTAGGAGTCCGCACCCAGCTCGGCATAGGAGCGTTCAATTTCGGCCGCCAGAGGACCCGGCATCGGCGTTTCCACGATCCACTTGCGGATCTGCGTCACGCAGACTTCGAGTTCGTCGGCTTTGTTGTAGTTGACCTTGGCAAGCGCGTCGGAAATCCGCTTCCTCAGGCCATCATTGCTGGCGACGTGTGCCGAGTAGGCAGTCGTGCCAACCACAAATCCGGGGGGCACAACAAAGCCAGCTTGCGTCAGCCTGCCCAGATTGGCGCCTTTTCCACCAACCCGCGACAGATCGGTGGCATCGGCATCGTTGAACCAAACAACGTTTTGTTCATTCATTTTGTCTCCTCCTTGCAAACTGTGAAAGGCAGCCTGTGCTTCGCTTGCTTTTTTATTTGGCCGAGCCCGGGAAGGTTTATTTATAGCATGCTATAAAATGAGAGCATGAACTAATTATTTGCGTTCGTCAACTTTGTTTCTGTTGGCTGGAACGAGCGCGCAACAAGGGGTTATTGAACCGGCCTGACTCGGAGGACACCCGCATCTAACCTATACTTGCAGCATGACCGGCACCTCTCCGGCTTTTTTATCAACACAAAATGTCTCTACGTGAAAAACAAACGGCGGCGCGGCGGCGGCAGATGCTGGATGCAGCCGAACTGCTGATTCGTCAAAGTGGAGGAACTGACTTTTCCATGCGCGCACTTGCCAGTGCCGCTGAAGTCAGCCCGGCGACGCCTTACAATTTTTTTGGCTCGAAGGAAGGACTGCTGTTCGAGTTGCTGACGCGCAGCCTGAGGTCTTTCCTGAAGGAGGCGCTGATCTATTCTTCGGAAGACCCGATCGAACAAGTGATCGAAGCGGCGGAAAACGCCGTCGACATTCTGCTGCGGGATCCCGCGTTTCTGCGTCCTCTCTATCAGGTCTTGCTCGGCTTGACCGATCCGATCCACCACCCGAAGTTTCTCAAGGACGCGTTCGTGTTTTATCGAACGACTTTGAATGGCGCCATGGAACGCAAACTGCTGGCCAATGAACAGGAGCGGACCGCCCTCGCCTGCTCGCTCATGGCCCATTTCATGGGCGTGCTGGATCTATGGGTGCACGAAGACATCCACGATGACTGGTTCCGCGCCCAGATTGCCTATGGATTCATTCATTCGCTGTGGCCCCTCGCGCGTGGGAAAAGCCTGAAGATCCTGCAAAAAAGATATGCCGATGCGAAGAAGGTGCTTTCCAATCGACGGATGCAACCATCGTTTATTGGATGACTCCGCTGGCGAAGTCGGAATGCTTCTGCTGAAACGCAACCTGTTCCAGCCTCATTGCTGATCGTGGAACAGCATGGCGGGAAGCGTGACCACCAGCGAAGTTGATCACATCAGGTCAAGAACATGCCTTACAGCTCGTATCCCTCCAGGGCCTGGGCAGCCGCTTCAGTATCAGCCGGCTGTTGCAGGCCGGCACGATTGATGCAGGGTCGCAGAATATGGATGTAGCTGTCCACCGTGCCCGGAAGCATTTTAAAGCGCAGCTCCCACAGGCATCCGCATCCACCTTCGAATCCCAGAGCATGAACGGAAACCTTGGGGGGTGATGATGCATCATCGGAATCGGAACCAGCATCGATCAGCGTCCAGGATCCAATCTGATTCTGGTCGTGGGTGCACAGAGGGCAGACGATACGGCTCAAAGCAGATGCGCCAATATCGCGAAATCCAACCGTAGTCAACATGTGGGCAACTCCTGTGATAGCTACGCCGGCAGCGCCGCCAGCAAAGGACCATCGCTGTAAAGCAGCACGACCATCCGCATTGACATCCCGGGTTTGAAGTCACGTCCCTCGCTCACCAGCAGACGCACTGCGATGCGCAATCCCATGTTCAAATCAACGATCCCCACTTCGTAAGGCAACTCCGCAGCGAACATCGCCGGACCGGCGTGGATGCGGGTCCAGGTATACAAAATGCCCTGAGGATCCATCTCAGTCCATTCGATCTGATCAGTCCAGCAGTGCGGGCAGATTGGCTTGGGCGGATAGCTGAGCTTGGCACAACTGCAACAGCGTGTGGTCTGCAGATGCCCTTTCGCAAGTGCAAGCCAATAAGGTTCTGTAAACGCGGTGGTGCGTGGTGGATAGGCGCGTGCACTATCGACCTTGATGATTTCGAGTGTCATCGCCTGCCCTCCAGAATGTGCACCAGGGCAGCATTGTAATTGCCCAATTCGTTGCTGGTCAGGGCGAGCTCGGCATTCGCCACCTGACGCTCGCCGGCACGTCCGCGCAGTTGGTCCGCCACCTCGATGAAGTTGTAGAGCGGTGTGGCATACGAAGGATGCCCGCGCGAAGTCAGTCCACCGGAGGTCGACACGGGAATGCGGCCACCCAGCCGTGTCTCCCCTTCCGCAGCAGCGCGGGCGCCACCGCCGCGTGGCGCAAGGCCAACAGCCTCGCTCACCAGCACTTCGACGATGGTGCAAGGCGCATACAGTTCCGCCAAATCGAGATCGGCCGCGGTGATACCGGCTGCCTTGTACGCAGTGTTGGCCGCAGTCTCGGCGGCGATGAAGCGGATCATGTCATTCGGGACTTCGTTGATCTGGTGCGCACCTTCATGGAAGAAACCGCGACCGCGAATCAGCACATAGGGCCTGCCCAGGGCCTTGGCGCGCTCTTCCGAGGCGATGACCAGACAGGCCGCGCCGTCGCCGCGCGGCGGCACTTCATACAGGCCCAGCGGTTCAACAATGGGACGCTGCGCCATCACTTCTTCGAGCGTGATCAACGTGCGGTATTGCGCCAGTGGATTCATGCTGGCGTGGTAACGATTTTTTACCGCAACGCTGGCCAGTTGTTCGCGCGTCACGCCGTACTCATGCATGTAGCGCATGGCGTCCATCGCGTACCATGAGATCGGCGTGAACCCGGCCGGCGAATGGAAGTCGACATCGCCGGTGGCGCGCACGCTGTTCTCCATGTGCTCGGCGGCGGTGACCGACATCTCCATATTCACGCCCAGCGCCAGCGCCACGTCGGAGCGGCCGAGCAGAATTTCATCGACCGCCTTGTCGAAGGCCAGCGCCGCAGTCATGCCGTTGCCCATGGTCTCCATGACGATGCCCGAGCATGGCAGCCGCAGGTAGTTGGCCATGAAGGTGCTGAAGTATTTTTGCTTGGTGTAGGGTCGCGGATGGGCGACGACGATAGAGTTGACCTCCCTCTTTTCGACGCCGGCGTCGCTCATGGCCTCGACCACCAGCTTGGCGACCATCTCGTGCTCGACCACCTGAATCGGGTCATCCACCTTGCGCTGATATTTCCGTACCGGAATCGCGGCGGTGCCGATGATCGCTGCGTTGCGCATATTCAGATCACCTTGTAGTGTGGGTCGTTCTGCGCTTCGCCAAGCACGGGATAAAACAGCGGCCGGCTCGCGTCGCCGCGGAACACGTCGGCGACCGGGATCGGCAACGCCGGCATCGAACGGCCCGCGCCATCCGTGATGCGATGCGCGAACAGCCCGCGCGCCGTGAAGTGCGGGTTGTTCACCGCCTCGTCGAGCGTGCGCACAAAATTCACGCAGACATCGAGGCCGGCAAAGCGCGCTTCCCATTCGGCGCCATCGCGGCTGCGCACGATATCGGCGATGGCGCGGCGCACGCCCTGCGGGTCGGCCGATTCGTCGAGCAACTGCGGCGCGCCGATGACATCAAGAAAATTTTTCCAGAACTTGTCTTCCAGCGGCGCGGCGGCCATGAAGCGATCGTCGCGGGTGCGGTAGATCTGATAGCGCGGCGAGCCGCCCGTCACCAGATCGCTGCCCGGTCGCGGCCACTGCCCGGCAACAAAACCGTTGCCCAGACCCCAGTACATGATGGTGAACAAACTATCGGCCATGGCGATGTCGAGGCAGCACCCTCCCCCGCCAGCATCGCGGCGGCGCAGCGCCAGCAGGATGTTGATGAGCGCCGGATAGGTGCCACCGGCAATGTCTCCAATCAGGGCCGGCGGCAATTGCGGATTGCCCTGCTCGTCGGCGGTTTGGGAAAGAAGGCCGGCTTCAGCGGCAAAATTCAGGTCGTGTGCCGCGGTGTGCGCCAACGGTCCGCTCTGTCCGTAACCGGTAATCGAGCAATAAATCAGGTCGGGCTTCACCGCACACAACTGCTCGTAGCCCAGCCCAAGTTTTTTCATCACGCCGGGACGGAATTGCTCGATCACCACATCGGCGGTGCGCACCAGTTGCAACGCATGCGCGATGCCTTCAGGCCTGGTCAGATCAATCGCCAGCGAACGCTTGCCGCGGTTGAGGATTGCGAAATTGATCGCTTCATCACCGAAGCGCGGCACGTAGGAACGCATCATGTCGCCGCTGCCCGGCTTTTCGATCTTGATAACCTCGGCGCCAGCTTCGGCCAGCATCAGCGTACACATCGGCCCCGGCAACAAGGTGCTGAAGTCCAGCACACGGATGCCGGCCAGAGGCTGCCTTGCGCCGTCCTGCGTCATCAGCCTTTGCCACCGGCGCGTTGTTTTGCCACCTGCGCACGACGCGCAGGCGCGTAGGCCGTGTCACCCAGCGCAACATACAGCGCCTGCGTCACATCGTAATGATGTTGCAGCCCGGTCCTCTCCAGCAACGCCATCGGGCCTTCGGGATAACCGAGGCCGAGGCGCATGGTCTTGTCGATCTCTTCGGCGGTGGCCAGCTTCTCGTCATGCCGGCGCAGCACTGCGTTGTAGACCGGCCGCACCAGCCGGTCGACGATGCGGCCGGGGAAGTCGTTGCACACCGCCACCGCCAATCCGCTCGCCTCGAACGCGGCCTTGGCAGCTGCCAATGCCTCGGTCGTGGTCCACGGCTGGCGCACCAGTTCGATCAGCTTGCTCGGCTCGGATTCGCCGAGACGAAAGCGCGCGAAACCGACGACGTTGCAGCGCTCCTCGCCACGGACTTCGCCGGCGTGCACACCAAGGCATTCGGTACCGAGTTCGATGGCGACAAACGCATATTCATCCGTGGCCTTGAGTTTGCGAAATGCAGCACCGGCTTCGGCACCCATCAGCACCAGCCCACGCCCGTCGGACTGGGCGGAATCGAGAAAGGCATGCGAGTCTGGAAAGGAGCGGCTCTCGCCGGCGCGTTGAATTTGATAGCTGGTCATGGCTCAGGCTCCGAACATCTTGCTGTCGCCGTAGCTGTGAAAGCCACGGCCGGTTTTCTTGCCGAGATGGCCGGCGGCGATCATGCGCCTGACCAGCGGCGGGCAAGTGGCACGCGGCTCATGGGTCAGGCCGTGCATCGCATCGCAAAGCAGGCGCTGCGTGTCCATGCCGACCAGATCGAGCAATTCGAGCGGGCCCATTGGATAACCCAGCGCCGTCTTGATCGCCTTGTCGATGTCGGCGGGTTCGGCAACGCCCTGCTCCACCAAGCGGATGGCGTCGTTGTTGAACGGGATCAGGAAATAGTTGAGGATGAAGCCCGGCGTGTCCTGCGTCTTCACCGGCAACTGGCCCAACGCTTCACAGAAGGCCCAGCCCTTGTTCCAGGTTTGCTCGCTGGTATTGATCCCGGGTGACATCTCCACCAGTTTCATCAGTTGCGCCGGCAGGCAGAAGTGCATGCCGACAAAGCGGTCGGCGCGGCCGGAGCCACCGGCGATTTCGGTGATGGAAATGGTGGAAGTGTTCGACGCGAAGAGCGTGCCCGGCGGACACACGGCATCGAGTTTGGAGAACAGGTCATGCTTGACCTTGAGGTCTTCGAACACCGCCTCGATCACCACGTCGCAATCGGCCATCTCTTCGAGCTTTGTAGTGCTATGCCAGTTCGCCATGATCTGCCCGAGCTGTTCAGGCTTGAGCTTGCCGCGCTCCACGGACTTTACGAGAAAACCCTCGGTCTGCTTGCGCGCGCCGTCCAGCGCACTCTGGCGGGTGTCATAGACGCGGGTGCGAAAGCCGGCGCGTGCCGCCACGATGGCGATGCCGGCGCCCATGGTGCCGCAGCCGGCGATGCCTACGGTTTTGATGTCACTCATTAAAATATCCTCGTATTATTTTTGCAGAAAGCTGCGGCCGATGAGCTGGCGGTGGACTTGATTGGTGCCTTCCCAGATCTGCGTGATCTTGGCGTCGCGCATCAGGCGCTCGACGCGGTAGTCCTTGCAGTAGCCATAACCGCCCAGCAACTGCACCGCATCCGTGGTCACGCGCATCGCCAGATCAGTGGCGCGCAGCTTGAGGATCGAAGCTTCGATGCCGAAGTCGGTCAAACCATTGTCCACCGCTTCGGCCAGGCTCCACAGGAAGGATTCACACAGCATCAGTTCAGCGGCGAGATCGGCAAGCATGAATTGTATGCCTTGAAATTCGATGATCTTTTTACCCGACTGTCGACGCTGGTTGATGTACTGCGTGGCGTCCTCAAAGGCGGCACGGGCAATGCCCAGCGCATGCGCGGCGATACTGGGTCGCGACTTGTTGAGCGAAGCAAACAGGATGGACAGGCCGTCACCGGGCTTGCCGATCAGGTTGGTGCGTGGCACGCGGCAGTTGTCGAAGGCGATGGTCGCGGTGCTGGAACCGCGCGTGCCGAGCTTGTCCTCGATGCGCACCACGCTCAGGCCCGGCGTACCTTTTTCCAGAATCAGCACCGAGATGGCCTTCTTTGGATCGTCGATGCCGTCCCATTTGCCGAACAGCAAATACAGATCGGCAACGTCACCGCTGGTAATGAAGGTCTTGCCACCATTGATGACGATGCTGTCGCCCTCTTCGCGAAAACGCGTGCGCATGCCGGTGGCATCAGACCCCGCCTCGGGCTCGGTAATCGCCAGCGATACCAGACCGCCGGCAGCGATGCGCGGCAACAGGCGCGCCTTCTGCTCGGCGTTGCCGAACTCCACCAGCGGCTTGATGCCGTGAAAATTGGTGGCCCAGATGATGCCGGTGGACGCGCAGGCTTTTGAAATTTCGCGCACGCAAGCCAGATAGCAACTGTACGACAACGGCGAACCACCGTATTCCTCGGGAATGAACAGCCCGTTCAGCCCGAGCGCATTGATCGCCTTGACGTTGGCCCACGGGAAGGCGCCGCTGCGGTCGATCTCCACAGCATTTTTATCGATGACATCACGCGCGACGGCACGCACATTATCGAGCACCATCTGCTCGGTTTCGTCGAGCTGCAATCTTGTGTCGAGTCGTTCCAGTACATTCATGTGAAGTCCCGAATCAATGAGCGATGCCCTGCGCACCGTCGATGTAAATCGTTTCACCGGTGAGGAAACCGATGTCGCTGGTGAACAGACTGCTGACAAGTTTGCCAACGTCTTCCGCCGTGCCCGGCGCGCGCCGTGGAATGCGCTGGTCCAGATAGGCGCGCAGCGGCCCGGCGCTCATCGCCTCGCGGTTGAGATCGGTGGTGATATAACCCGGCGCCACGTCGAGCACGCGAATGTTTTTACCCGCCCATTCCACCGCCAGCACTCGCGTCATGGCGCCGACCGCAGCCTTGGACGCACAGTAGGCAAGGTTGCGCTTGACGCCGATCTTGTCGAAGAATGAACCGATATTGACGATCAAGCCTCCCTGCGCCTTGATCAGATGCGGATAGACCGCCTGGCAACCCAGCGCGACCGACAGGGCATTGGTATCCATCACCTGTTGCCATTGTTCAAGCGCAATTTCGGCCGCCGGCGTGTCGATGTGCAAACCGGCGTTGTTGACCAGACCGCAGACTGGTCCGGCCTGTTCGGCAAAGGCGCCAAATGCGGCGGCAAGTTGTGCGGCATCGGTGACGTCAGCCTTGAACGCTTTCCAGCGACTGCGTGCTGATGTCGAAGCCTGCGGCCGCGCCGGCAATTCGCCGGAGCGGGATACACAACCGACGGTGTAACCGGCTTCAGCCAGAAATTCGGCAATTGCCGCACCGATGCCACGGCTGGCACCGGTCACCAGAATGCCGCCTTTGCCGTTCATGTGCTCTGCGCTCCTTCTGTAGTGGCGGGTTTATCGGCCTTCCAGCGCACCGGCTGTGGCACGATCTTGCCGGCCTTGGCCCACTGCGTCAATTCGCGCTTGAGAATCTTGCCGCTCGCCGTGAGCGGAAAGGCGGCCTGCACGAGAAAGAATTCCGGCATGTCGAACTTGGAAAGTCCGGCCTCGAACAGGTGCTGAAGCACTTCATCGGCCGATGGAGCAGCGGCCGCAGGAATGATGGCAAGGCACACCTTTTCGCCGAGACGATCGTCTGCAATGGCAAAGGCTGCGGCCTTGGCGATACTGGGGTGACGCAGCGCGAGTTCCTCGATGCGCGCCGGATGAATGTTGTGGCCGCCGCGAATGATCAGGTCCTTGGCGCGGCCGACCACCTGCAGGTTGCCGCGCTCGTCGAAGCGTCCAAGGTCGCCGCTCATGAACCAGCCCGAAGCGTTGAACGAATTCTCGGTCGCCGCCTGGTTGGCGAAATAGCCGAGCATCAGGCAGCCGCCGCGACCGCCGATCTCGCCGACATCATCTGGGGCGACTTCCACATCGTGATTTTCCTGGTTCCACAGCCTGATCTCATAAGCCTTGCAGGCCTTGCCGCAGGTACTGGTGATGGTCTGCACATCATCGTCCGGCAAGGTGTATTGGTGCGAACCATTCTCGGTCATGCCGTAGACGTTCTGCGGCTTGGCGCCGAGCGTCAAC
>JAYUFR010000114.1:0-5558 GCA_043738625.1 Sterolibacteriaceae bacterium | reverse complement strand
CTCTACAGAAGCTCGTCAATCGGTGAGCTGCGGTACAGCGCTGCAAACCGCATGGTTGCCTGGGTTGTGGTCGTTATCGTTCATCGCTGTAACGATGTCAAAGCCACCAGTGAATGACTCATAACGACCCATTGTCGACGGTCACAATTTTACGAAAGCTACCATTCAACTGGTAATCAACGGAATTCGTTGCCTGTCAATCCGCTGGTGACTTATTGATCACGTGAAACGCGGGACCAATAAATTTCGCCCGAGCTGATTTGGTGAGAGCGACTCCCAAATTTAACGTTTAACAGGATTCACCGGTACTGGCTGTGAGTTTTGATTGGTCGGCGGTGCGGTTGGCGACGATGCAGCTTGCTCGGCGGCTTTCTTGTTTGCCATGTGTCGTCCTATCGCGCACCCACCAATCGCACCAATCAGTGCATGATGGCCGGCCACATGCCCGACAGCAGCGCCACCCGCCGCCCCTTTAAGGCAACCTTTCGCGTTGGCTACTCCGGCCATGATCCCCAGTGAAAAAATCAGCATGAATGCAATCGGTTTGGTTGTCATCATTTTCTCCAAAAATGGTTTGCGCGTTGCAACTCAACCCACGACCTAAGGTCTCGCCCTCGACTTTAGTCATCAATATATTTTTGATCCGACAAGTTCACGCTATAAAAGTTCTACGCTTCTGAAACAACGCAGCGTGCAAGACAGCTTTCAGGCATATCAGCGGCAACACGGTAGCCATCATGTCGCAGCTCAGTCATGGCTGGGGTTGATCTAGGGTGGGACTCTAATGCGTTGTTGGGGACTGGATGAACCTGCAACAGCTTGCTCCACCCTGTTCCCCCAATGCCCACCCGCGACAACATTGTCGCGATTCGGGAACACGGACTAGGAGCGAAAAAAAATCGGAGCGAGGTCCATGCCCTCGGGCATGGCTTTGCGCCGTCCAAGCTGGTGGTTGTCCTGCCACTTCTTGCCGTTGCAATTCTGGACTTTCACTTCGACCAACGTGACAATCAGGGCGACGCTCAAGAAGATGGGTGATCAAACAGCTCCCGCCATCACGGTACGTGTCATTGATTACTGTTTACCGGGGATAAGCAACGCCGCGCCGGTGTATCGGTTGATTACCACCTTGCTGGATGCCAAACACTATCCAGCCGATGAACTCGCCGCGCTGTACCACCTGCGATGGAGCATTGCGAGCAGCTTTGCTGAAATCAAAACAACCCTCAAAGGCGCGGACATTGTGCTGCGGAGCAAAATACCGGAGTGGGTGCGCCAGGAATTTTTGGGGTTGTTGTTAGCCCATCATGTGGTGCGCAAAATGATGTTGGAGGCGGCACTCTCGCGACAGCGAACGCCGGATGTGCTCAGCTTCAAATACAGCTTGACGCTCATCGCCGCAAACTTCCCGCCAGCGGTGCCATTCCCCCAGAGCACTTCCAGAAGTGGTGGTTAGCGTTGATTAAAGAAGCCGCCAACGGCTTACTAACCAGTCCAAGAGGGCGCTCTAACCCTCGGGTGGTGAAGCGACGAACAAAACAGCATCCGCCGCGCAAGAGTGATGAGATTTTAAATATCCACCAAGATTGGACACCGAGCCTTGAAGTGAACAGCATTAGGGACGGCCCAGATTCTGCTCTGAAGCGATTATTCGGCTATCACCTGATAGCAATGCCAGCAGCGTTTTTGAGGCGGCCCGCTGGAACACATTTTGCGTGCTCTAAATTGTGGTTTTTTTGTTGAAACCCCTCGTTCTTTGATTTTTGTGTCGTGGTTAAATATCGCCATGGTATAAAATATATTATCTACATTTAGATCTAGAAATATGACTTCTGGAACTAAGTGATTTTGTTTGGTCAAACGTTTTTTTAGGCTCTCGTACTACTACTTGTACTGCCTTGGCTTATCTTATTTATAAAGGACATCGCCGTGAACGTAGTTATTCGTAAATTTAGAACGACCAGCATCCCTGCCTTGTGCATTTCCCTGTTTATGGGCGCTACCGCTATACCTGCCATCGCAGCCGATTTCAGTGGCCCCTACGTCGGCGCCGACTTGGGCGTCGGACGGGACAAAGCCACGGGCACCGCATCCACCCCCAGCAAGAATGCCGTCGCCGGCGGACTGGAAGGCGGTTATAACTGGAACCTCGATAACAACTGGCTGATTGGTTTGGATGCTTTCTACGACCAGACCAAGAGCAAGACGCGAACCACTTCCGGAAATAAGTCGATTAACTTCGGCGACAAGACTTACGGCCTGGACGGCAAGATTGGTTACACCGTCGACAATGTGCTGCCGTACTTCAAGCTTGGCTACGGACGGATCAAAGGCACGAACGACGCCAGCGGATACAGCGAACACGGCGCGCATGTCGGTGCGGGAGTGGACTACAAGTTTGCCGACAACTGGAGTTTCGGCGGCGAACTGCTACATTTGGCGGGCGGAAAGGATTCAAACGGCACCAAGCTGACCGACACCAGCCTGATGTTCTCGCTGAAATACTACTTCAATCGCAAGGCACCCGCCCCGGTACCTGTTCCCGTGGTTGACAATACCCCAGCACCCGCTCATGCTCTTGCCCCCTCACCAGCTCCCGTGATGGCACCTCCTTCACCACCGCCACCCGTCTACGTGCCACCCCCGCAGCCAAGCAAACAAGACCGCAACTGATCGACGGAGAACCTCTAAACAATTGGCAGATCATGCAGACCTTAGGCCTATATAGTCATTGCGAGACTTTTGATGCCTGCCGTCGAATCCAGTTCGTCCGGCGCTTGGTCACATGCGGTTAATCGTGGCGACCATGGCCAAAGGAATTTATCTTGCCCTGCTGGCCGCAAGCTTTTGCTCACGCTCCGCGTTTGCGGCGAATGATGTTGTTCCGTTGCGCCACCCAAATCTGTCATTGTCCGTGCTGCAAGCTGAAGAAGTAGGCCCGTCCAATAATGCGGCTAACGCCGTGGCGGAAAAGCCCTCAAAACAGGCGAATTTCGAGCAGGAGAGTGCATCACAGGATGCGCGGCACATCGCTGACTGGGTTGTTGATTCTGTAGACAATCGCAACCTGCCATTCGTCATTATCGACAAATCGCAAGCCAAAGTATTTGTATTCAATGCTGAGGGTCGGCTCCGTGGCGCGGCGCCTGCGCTGCTTGGCCTAGCGCGGGGCGATGACTCCGTCCCAGGAATCGGTGATCGACCCCTGTCGAGCATGCGCCCCGATGAGCGCACTACCCCGGCAGGCCGTTTTGTTGCGGAGCTGGGTCGTAGCGTACACGGACAGGAGATTCTCTGGGTCGACTACGCTGCGGCTATCTCTTTACATCGGGTGATCACAACCAATCCCAAGGAGCATCGTGCGCAGCGCTTGGCCACACCAACGCCCCTCGACAACCGGATTTCCTTTGGCTGTATCAATGTTCCGGCGAAATTTTTTGATGACATTGTGCTTCCCGCTTTTAAAGGGACAAACGGCATTGTCTACATCTTGCCGGAAACACGGTCACCCCGAAAAGTCTTCGCTGCTTATGATCTCTATGAAAGCGCACGACAGCAGAAACTAAGCCTATTACATAAATAGCAAAGCGTAGACTTGCGTACTCGATCTGTTGGGTTGTTTATTACTCCAACTACGGCGTGCCCAGGGACTAGCCTGCAGCGTAATAGCTATTAATCTGTTCTCATTTTTACCTTCGTTTGTTTGCGATTCCCGCTCGCGAGATTACTTCCACATGGCCTTCATTCGTTCCGCCAGATTGATACGCGCGTTCGAATCACTCTGCCGCGCTTGAACAGACTCTGGCGCCGGCCACTGCGTTTGCTCGAACTGCCGCGCCACGGCATTGGAGATAAACCGGCTTCGCGTCGCATACACATGGCGATCCCCGAAGCCGGCCTGCTGCGACACGTAAAAGCGCTGCGGCACCATCAGTTGCAGATTATCCTTCGCCCGCGTCATTGCGACGTAGAGAAGGCACCGCTCTTCTTCGATCTGTTCCGGATAGCCGGTCGCCATGTCCGACGGTATGCAGCCGTCGATGACATTGAGCAGCGGCACCGCACGCCACTCCTGCCTTTGGCGGAATGTATCGTTGACAGAATCACGTAATCCTCGTCGCGGTGGGGAACGTTGGCATTGTCACTGGTTGCGTCCGGAGGATCGAGGGTGACCTCAGTCAGGAAGCGCTCCCCGAGTTGCGTAAGTGCTGGCGATGCGTTTTAGCTGGAGAAGGTCACCCATTCGAACCGACGCGTCGTCGTAGCGACGCGTCAAATAGTTCTCGTACCATGCAACGATGCGTTCGGTCTCGGTCGGCCAGCCCCGCTCGCTGCGCCGAAGACCCGCATACAACTTCACAAATTCTGCCCGGGCGGCGTCGGCCGCCCCGGGAACGCGGCACTCCACCATCGCCTCGACCGGATTCAGCGTGCTGTCCATGACATCCATCAACTTGGCTGCCGTGACGAGACCGATACCAGGCAGCAGCAGCGCTACGCGAATTCCGGCAATGCGGCTCGGGGGGTTCTCTACCCAGCGTAGCACCGACAGCACATCCTTGACATATGCTGATTCAAGGAACTTGAGTCCGCCGTATTTCACAAGGAATGTTCCGCCGCGTCAGTTCGAGTTCGAGCTGCTTGCTATGGCTGGAGGCGCGGAACAAAACTGCCTGCGACTTCAGCGACATTCCCCGTTTCGCGACACTCAAGTATGAATTCTGCAACGTAGCGCGCCTGGTCGGCCTGATCCTTTACTGTCACCAAGTGCGGCTTGCCTGACCCGCCGCGATCGGTCCACAGGTTCTTGGTGAAGCGCTCCTTGGCAAGACCGATCACCACATTCTATGCATCGAGGATCGGTTGCGTTGATCTGGAGTTCCGCTCCAGCGTAGCGATGTGTGCCAGTGGCTCGAAATGATTGGGAAAGTCGAGCATGTTCCTGACCGTGGCGGCGGGACAAGTACCACCAGAAGCTGCACCAGTTAACTTCTTGTCGGCAGATATTCCGTTGCGGCCTTTACACCGTCCGCCGCAACATCAACGGTGGGTTAGCGAACACGAAATCCACAAAGACCAAGACCATGGTATTGACTGCTTTGGTTGTTGCTGTCAATGCTTTCTGAAGGGCCGAACGTCGGGTTTGCGGCGGTCAGCTATAGCAGGCTCATATGCCACCTTGAATGGCTGCTTTCATTTTCTTCGACCGCGTGCTCTCAACCCAAAGCCGACGGATTGATTTTCAGGAAGCAGACGCGTCAACGACGCTGTAGAAAAATTCGTCTCATGCCCGCGCTGTGCCGTTTGCCAAATGGAATATCAACAGTCCGGAAGATGTTTCCCATTTGGATATTTTCATGGCCCGCTACAAGCCCATCGACATCAGTCCCAGCTTCCTCGCCGTCGCCGTCAATCCCCAACTGCGCCCCCGGCACCTTCGAATTCGCTGTAGATTGGCGGGTACATCATTAGCTTGACCTTGCTGGGATCGACGCCGCCACACGAACGACCAGGCCGGCACCCATGCTTACGCGTCAGGCGTGCTGCTCAATACGATC
>JAYUFR010000113.1:0-5571 GCA_043738625.1 Sterolibacteriaceae bacterium | reverse complement strand
ATTCGGCGCCATCCGATGCACCGTTCGCCAGTGCCATCAAGGCTTCGGCATAGGCGTCGAACAGACCGGGATGCGCATCCTCGCGCTGCATCAGCTTGAGCAAAAGTTCGTTGAGATAATAGCCGAGCAACAGGCAGCGCCCTTGCAGCAGCGGCATGCCGCCCAGCCATTCGGCACGCGCCAGCGTCTTCACTTCGCCGCTGCCGAACCATCCCAGCTCAAGGCGTTGAAATCCGATCAGGACACCGCGCAGCGCAGAGCGTGGACGACGCGCACCGCGCGCCAGCACCGGCAGGCGGCCATGCTCGCGGGAAAAGATGTCGAGCACCAGGCTGGTCTCGCTGTAGGGATAGCTGTGCAGCAGGAAGACCTGCTGGCCGTCGACGCGCTGCTTGCCGCTCATGATGAATAAAATGGATAGCGCCGCGACTTCACTCGTAACCCAGTGATTTCAGCGCACGTTCGTCATCGGCCCAACCGCTCTTGACCTTGACCCAGGTCTCCAGCCAGACCTTGCCACCGAACAGCGCTTCCATGTCGCGACGGGCGTCGGAGGATATGCGTTTCAGACGTTCGCCATCCTTGCCGATGACGATGCCCTTGTGCGCCTGCCGGTCGACGATGATCGCGGCGTGGATGCGGCGCAGGATATTTTCGCCTTCGGCTTCCTGTTCAAATTTTTCGATCTCAACGGTGATGCCGTAGGGTAGTTCCTCGCCGACATTGCGAAACAGTTTTTCGCGCACTAGTTCGGCGGCAAGAAAGCGCTCGGAGCGATCGGTGATGTCGTCGGCAGCGAATACCGCCGGCGCTTCGGGCAAATACTTGCCCGCAGTGGCGAGCAGCTGTTCCATTCCCTGACCGCGTTCGGCGCTCACCGGAATGATCTCGGCGAATGGAAACTCCGCTGCACGCTGCTGGATGAACGGCAGCAACAACCCTTTGTCCTTCAGTCGATCAATCTTGTTGATCACCAGCAGCACCGGCCGCCCCTCGGGAAGCAGCCTGACGATGTCGGTTTCGCCACTGCCCCAGCGCCCGGCTTCGACGACGAACAGCACGACATCCACTCCGGCGAGTGTTTGCGTCACGCTGCGATTCATCAGCCGGTTGAGGGCGCCGCTCTTCTGCATCTGGAAGCCCGGCGTATCGACGAAAATGTACTGGCAGTCGGCGTCGGTGAAAATGCCGCGGATGCTGTGGCGGGTTGTCTGCGCCTTGCTTGAAGTAATGCTGACCTTGGCGCCGACCAGGCGATTGGTCAGCGTCGACTTGCCGACGTTGGGTCGCCCGACGATGGCGAGATAGCCGGTGCGAAAGTCACTCATCGGATCTGTGCCTGTTTCAGTGCCAGGCCTGCCGCAGCCTGCTCGGCCGAGCGACGACTGAGTCCGGACCCCGTGCAACGAATATTCAATTCCGGAACCTGGCATTCCACTTCGAACTCCTGTGCATGCGCTTCGCCATGGGTTCCGCACAACACGTATTTGGGCAATTCCAGGCGACGGCCCTGCAGCAGTTCCTGCAACGCCGTCTTGGGATCACGACTGGAGATTTCAGGATTCAACCCGACCAGCAATGGCGTAAACAACCGCTCGATGCACTTGGCCGCAACATCAAACCCGGCGTCCATGAATATGGCGCCGAATAGCGCTTCCATTGCATCGGCCAGCATCGAGGGACGGCGGGCGCCGCCGCTCTTGACTTCACCTTCGCCGAGCTGCAGATGGGTGCCCAATGCCAAACCCAGGCCGATGTCGGCAAGCGTTTCCTGGCGCACCAGGCTTGCCCGCAGGCGCGACAACTCGCCTTCACGAAGCTCGGGAAAGCGCCGATAAAGCAGGCTGGCAATGACGCAATTCAACACGCCGTCGCCGACAAACTCCAGTCTTTCATTGTGCGCGGAACTGTGGCTGCGATGCGTCATCGCCCGGAGCAGAAGTTCCGGTTGGGCAAAAACGTGCCCGAGCTTCTGCGCCAGCAGATCCGGGTTCATTTTTTGGCGGAACTGCCCTCGAAATCGAGTACCAGGCTGGCATTGAGGAACAATGGAATTTTCCGCGAGTAGGCATAGGTGATAACGACTTCACCATTTTCCTTGCTGATGTCCAGGTCCGCCGGCTCAATGCCCTTGACGTTGTCGATCTCCGCGCGCTTGGAGTAGGCCGTTCGAATGTCGCTGATGCCCATTTCACGCGACGCCGGATCCTGGGCAGTGGCCTTGACGTCTTTGACGATCGCCAGATAGTCGGTGACATCGGGAAAAAGCTTCATCACAAAAAATGCAACAATCCCCAACAAGGCGACGCCCATCAGCAAACCGGTTAACGTTACACCGCGCTGTCTGCCCGAAAGAGTGCTGTTTTCACGCTTCATCACGTTTCTCCCTTCGCTATTTGAAAGATCCGATACGCGTCAAGTCGATGCCGCTTGGCGGAATCAGGCTGTCGGCATGAAACCATATTCCGAAGGCCCGGCCGACGATATTCTCATCCGGCACAAAACCCCAGTAGCGACTGTCTCGCGAATTGTCGCGATTATCGCCCATCATGAAATAATGCCCGGGCGGCACTTTGCAAATCACGCCCGCACTATTGTAGTGGCAATTATCGCGGTACGGGAAGTCGCTGGCCTGCGAGATAAAAGCCGGCGTTTCCTTGTCGACCAGAATCTCGTGTTCGACATTGCCGAGCTTCTCGCGGAAGCGCGGCGTGAAATAAAGTCCCTTGCCCAGATAGTCGTCCAGCTTGCTCTGTGGCATCTCCTGGCCATTGATGGTCAGATGCTTGTCCTGGTAGGCCACCTTGTCGCCGGGAACGCCCACCACGCGCTTGATGTAGTCGACCGAAGGATCGAGTGGATAACGAAACACCATGACGTCGCCACGCTGCGGTGTATTGACATTAAAAATTTTCTTGTTGAGTACCGGCAGCCGTATACCGTAGGTGTATTTGTTGACGAGGATGAAGTCGCCCACTTGCAGCGTCGGGATCATCGAACCTGAAGGAATTTTGAAAGGTTCGACAATGAACGAGCGCAGTACGAATACAACCAGAATAACCGGGAAAAAGCTCGCGCCGTATTCAACCCACCACGGCTCGGCGGCGCCGGCGGCGCGCCGCTTGCGCAAGACAAAATGATCTGCCATCCACAACACGCCCGTGGCCACCAGCAAACAAAAAAGTATCAGCGCAAAATTCATTTGTCACCCACGCGTAGCACTGCGAGAAAAGCCTCCTGCGGAATTTCGATCCGCCCAACCTGCTTCATGCGCTTCTTGCCCGCCTTCTGCTTTTCGAGCAATTTTTTCTTGCGCGAAATGTCGCCGCCGTAGCATTTGGCCAGCACGTCCTTGCGCATTGCCTTGACGTTTTCGCGGGCGACGATATTGGAACCGATGGCTGCCTGAATCGCCACATCGTACATTTGGCGCGGAATCAGTTCGCGCATCTTGGCGGCCAGTTCGCGACCACGATACGGCGCGTTGCTCCGATGCACGATCAGCGATAAAGCATCGACCTTTTCGCCGTTGATCAGGGTATCGAGCTTGACCACGTCGGCGGCACGATACTCCTTGAACTCGTAATCGAGCGAAGCATAGCCGCGCGAAACCGACTTGAGCTTGTCGAAGAAGTCCATCACCACTTCGGCCATCGGCATTTCGTAGGTCAGCTGCACCTGGCGGCCGTGATAAGCGATGTCCATCTGCCGGCCACGCTTCACTTCGCACAGGGTGATCACCGCGCCCAGATACTCCTGCGGCATGAAAATTTTGGTGGTGATGATCGGTTCGCGAATCTCCTCGACCTTCTGCAACTCGGGCAGCTTGGCCGGGTTTTCCACCAGGATCTCGCTGCCATCGGTCATCCGCACCTGATACACCACCGTTGGCGCCGTGGTGATCAAATCCTGGTCGAACTCCCGCTCCAGCCGCTCCTGCACGATTTCCATGTGCAGCAGGCCGAGGAAGCCGCAACGAAAACCGAAGCCGAGCGCCTGCGACACTTCGGGTTCGTATTGCAACGAGGCATCATTGAGCTTGAGTTTTTCCAGCGCCTCGCGCAACTGATCGTACTGGTTGGCTTCGATCGGATACAGGCCGGCAAACACCTGCGGCTTGATCTCCTTGAAGCCTGGCAACGCTCCACTGGCAGGCCGCTCGGCGCTGGTCACGGTGTCGCCGACCTTGGCCGCCTTGAGTTCCTTGATGCCGGCGGTGATGAAGCCGACATCGCCTGCCGATAGCGTTTCCCTGGTCAGCGCCTTGGGCGTAAACACGCCGACTTGTTCACACAGATGCACGGTGCCGGTGGACATCAGGCGGATTTTTTCCTTGGCCCTCAAGCTGCCGTCCACCACACGCACCAGCATCACCACGCCGACATAGTTGTCGAACCATGAATCGATGATGAGGGCCTTAAGCGGCGCCTTCAAATCTCCCTTGGGCGCGGGGATGCGGGCGATGACGGCATCCAGCACATCGTCGATGCCCATGCCGGTCTTGGCCGAACAGGGGATGGCGTCGGTGGCATCGATGCCGATGACTTCCTCGATTTCGCGCTTGGCATTTTCCGGATCGGCCTGCGGCAGATCCATCTTGTTGAGCACCGGCACGACTTCAACGCCCTGCTCGATGGCGGTGTAGCAATTGGCCACGGTCTGGGCTTCGACGCCCTGTGAGGCATCCACGACCAGCAGTGCGCCTTCGCAAGCCGCCAGCGAGCGGCTCACTTCGTAGGAAAAGTCGACGTGGCCCGGCGTATCAATGAGATTGAGGTTGTAAAGCTTGCCATCGCGCGCCTGGTAGCGCAACGCGGCGGTCTGCGCCTTGATGGTGATGCCGCGCTCGCGCTCCAGGTCCATCGAGTCGAGCACCTGTGCTTCCATCTCCCGATCCGAAAGGCCGCCGCAGCGCTGGATGATGCGATCGGCCAGCGTTGACTTGCCGTGATCGATGTGGGCGATGATCGAGAAATTGCGGATGTGATCCATGCGATGTCGACTTGTTTTAGGCAGCGCGACGGACGATGACTTCAGCGCTATCTAACTGTTTCATAAAAACATTTACTTTTAAATTGTATCAAGGTGTTTTATCAAGTTTTAAACTAAAGCGGGCAGACCTGCGGCTAGAGCAATTGTTCGACCAGCCACGTCTACCCTTATTTTTTCATCAAACGTAGGCAGCGCAAGGGATTCCGCGTTTTATCCCCATCAAATTCCAGGGAAGGAGCCGAGGATGCTGACCAGTACTGCAGTAGCAAAGGCCAAGAACGGCGCGAAGACTTACAAGCTCACAGACGGGGCCGGATTGTACCTTGAAGTCACCCCCGCAGGCACCAAACACTGGCGTTACCGCTACCGTTTACAAGGCACAGAGAACGTTTACAGCATCGGGCCGACTACAACGTCACCAACCCGATCAAATGCGGGAACTACACATCGTGCCGCTTTCGCGGCAAGCCATAGAATTGTTTGCCCAGGGCCGCCTCGGGCCGGGGCGCATCCACCACTGCATGCGCGTGATCGGCGTGGCCGAGCGCGCGCTGGAAGCCATGTGCAAGCGCACGCGTT
>JAYUFR010000112.1:0-16127 GCA_043738625.1 Sterolibacteriaceae bacterium | reverse complement strand
ATTCCGGGCAGTTCCAGTTGGGCGGAAGATCCTCCCAGCGGGTTCCGGGTGCGATGCCCTCTTCAGGCAGTCCTTCTGCCTCGTCGTAGACAAAGCCGCAGGTCAGGCAAATCCAGGTTCGGTACTCGGCGGCCATGAATTTCTTTCGGTTAGAATTGTCCGAATCTTACCGTAGCGCGCCCGCGCTTGCCGATGGCCACTCCCGCTCCTGCCAGTCCCCTGCCGATGGTGCTGTGCTTTTCCGCATCCGACCCCACGGGGGGAGCCGGCATTCAGGCAGACATTTTGACCCTTGCCAGCATTGGTTGCCATCCGCTTTCGGTCATCACTGCCATCACGGTTCAGGACACTGCGGGCGTCGAGGGTGTCATGCCTATTGACGCCGACTGGATCGCCGATCAGGCGCGCATCCTGCTCGAAGACATGCCGGTCGCCGTGTTCAAGCTGGGCATGCTGGGCAGCGTAGAGGCCATCGCCGCCATTGCCGAAATCGTCTCCGACTATCCGGATATTCCCTTGGTGCTCGATCCGGTGCTGGCTTCGGGCCGTGGTGACCAGCTGGCGCATGAGGAAATGGTCGATGCCATGATCGAGTTGCTGTTGCCGCAAACCACGATCTTGACGCCCAACAGCATGGAGGCGCGGCGCCTCGCGCTTGACGAAGACAACGAGGACGACCGGCCGACATTGATCGAATGCGCGCGCCGGCTGGTGATTGCCGGCTGCGAGTATGTGCTGGTAACCGGTACCCATGAAAATACGCCGCAGGTGGTCAACACGCTCTACGGCGCCACAGGCCAGGTGCGCGCCGATGCGTGGGAGCGGCTGCCCGGCAGTTACCACGGCTCCGGTTGTACGCTGGCCTCGGCCATCGCCGCCAATCTGGCGCATGGCTACGACATTGCGGACGCGGTCTACGACGCACAGGAATACACCTGGAGCGCCCTCGCTGCCGGCTTCCGTCCCGGCATGGGGCAATACATACCCGACAGGTTTTTCTGGGCTAGGGATGATGACGACGAAGATGTCGTCGCCCTTAGCCCAGATGGGCAAACTTAAGGGGCCCCACTCCCCAACCCCCGCCCAAAAGGCAGGGGCGACTATATTTGTTCGCTTCGCTCAAAGTGATGAAACCTGAACAACGCACTGCACTGCGCGGCCTGTACGCCGTCACACCCGATGACATGCTGTTGCCGCGCTTGTCGGCGCTGGTCGGCGCGGCGCTGGCGGGCGGGGCGAGGCTGGTTCAATACCGCAACAAACTTGCGCCGCCACCCTTGCGTCGTGCACAGGCGGCTGAATTGTTGCGCATCTGCCGCGGGGCGGGCGCAAGGCTGATCATCAATGACGACTTGCCGCTTGCTGTTGAATTGGGCGCCGATGGTGTTCATCTTGGCCGCGATGATGGCGATCTCGCCGCCGCGCGCAAGGCGCTTGGCGCGGACAAAATCCTTGGCGTCTCCTGCTACAACGACATCGCCCGCGCCGAAGCCGCCGCACAAGCCGGCGCCGATTACATCGCCTTCGGCGCGATGTTTTTGTCGCCCACCAAGACGCAGGCCGTTCATGCGCCGCTCTCGCTGATCGCCGACGCCAAACGCCTCGGGCTGCCGATCGCGGCCATTGGCGGCATCACGCTGGACAACGCCAGCAGCGTGATCGAAGCGGGCGCCAGCATGATGGCGGTGATCACCAGCCTGTTCGACGCCATGGACATCACGTCGCGGGCCGCCGCGTTTCAGGATTTGTTTTAATCCTGCGCAAGCGCCGGATCAGGTTTATACTTGCACAATATATAGGACAAGTAGGAGATTCCCATGCGCGTTGTCAATTTTTCAGAAGCCCGCAACAGTTTGAAGCAAGTCATCGATCAGGTCGTCGCCGATGCTGACGTAGCCGTCATTTCAAGGCGTGATGCGCCGGATGCCGTCGTGATGTCGCTCGACACTTACAACAGCATGATGGAAACGGCACACCTGCTGAGAGTGCCCGCCAATGCGAAGCATCTTGCACGCTCCATCGATCAGTTCCGCAAAGGCAAGGTAAAGGAACGCCGCCTTGTCGAAGCCTGAGCGACTGGTCTGGACTGCCGCTGCGTGGGAAGACTATGTTTGGTGGCAGGGACAGGATCGCAAAACACTCAAGCGCATCAATCTGTTGATCATGGATACGCTACGCCATCCCTTCGAGGGCATCGGTAAGCCCGAACCGCTGCGCGAAAATCTATCGGGTTTCTGGTCGCGACGCATTGATGATGCGCACCGGCTAGTCTATGCAGTCGCGGACAACGATCTCGTCATTATTGCTTGCCGGTATCACTATCAATGAAAATCGTGCGTTCATTCAGTGAGTACTAATGCGGTACAAAACTCATTCCAGTTAGAAAAAAATCAATCGCGGTGTGTCACGAATTCCACTTCCTCTGCACGGTCGTTTCGTCAGGGCTACGCTTTCTAGGCATACGAGATTGAAGTTTGTTATACGTTTGGTTCTCAGGCGAATGTTCACGAATAGTGATATTCGAAGGCTGGCGAACTTCTTCTTTACTAGAAGGGAAATGCGATGCTTAGAAAATTGCTGATTGCCGTCATCTGAATGGCTTCTATCGCGCACGCGGACTGTTCGAATGCACGATGACACAAGCGCTGTATCAATGCCGTATTGGCTATGGGAATTTTGCCAATGCTGGCAAACTAGACCCAAAATTTTATGGTGCCTCGGCGGCACTATTGAGTGAACCAATTCTAATTGGCAATACTCGTGCACAGGAGATCAAGAAATCCATATGCACTGAAAGTCCCGCGTCATGTGTCCAAACATCGGGTAACTGATCGTCTCAAAGGGTCGCATACGGCGTCGCCTAATCCAGATCGACTTTATCAATTAAGAGGTCGGCTCCCTGCAACAAAAGCAATTGAAGTGGGTCGAACTAGAACATCAGGCACACCAACTTCTACAACTCGTATTTCTACATGACCAACAACGAACAACTCTTCTCGCGCGCTCAGCGCACCATCCCCGGGGGTGTCAATTCACCGGTGCGTGCCTTTCGCTCCGTCGGCGGCACGCCGCCATTTTTCGAGCGTGGCGCAGGCGCCTGCGTATGGGATGCCGATGGCAAGCGCTACATCGACTACGTCGGCTCCTGGGGTCCGCTGATCCTCGGCCATGCTGATCCCGATGTGGTGCGCGCCGTGCAGCAGGCGGCGGCGAAGGGCTTGTCGTTCGGTGCGCCGACCGCCGGCGAGGTTGAACTGGCCGAGCTGCTGGTGAAGCTGGCGCCGAGCATGGACATGGTGCGGCTGGTGTCTTCGGGCACCGAGGCCACCATGAGCGCGATTCGCCTGGCGCGCGGCTTTAGCGGCCGCGACATGATCGTCAAGTTTGAAGGCTGCTACCACGGCCATGCCGACAGCTTGCTGGTCAAGGCCGGCTCGGGCATGCTGACCTTCGGCAATCCTTCGTCTGCCGGCGTCCCTGCCGATCTGGCGCAGCACACGCTGGTGCTGGATTACAACGATACGCAGCAACTGCATGATGCATTCGCCAAACACGGCGCGAAGGTCGCCTGTGTCATCGTCGAGCCGGTGGCGGGCAACATGAATTTGATCGCGCCAAATATGGAATTCCTCAAGGTCATGCGTGCGTTGTGCACCACGCACGGCGCAGTGCTGATTTTTGACGAAGTCATGACCGGTTTCCGCGTCGCGCTGGACAGTGCGCAAGGCTTGTACGGCATCACCCCCGATCTGTCGACGTTCGGCAAGGTGATCGGCGGCGGCATGCCGCTCGGCGCTTTCGGCGGACGGCGCGACATCATGGAAAAGATCGCGCCACTTGGCCCGGTGTATCAGGCCGGCACGCTCTCCGGTAATCCGTTGTCAGTGGCCGCCGGTCTTGCAACTCTGAAGAAGGTTCAGGCTCCGGGCTTCTATGCAGCACTGAGCCGGAAAACAAAATCGCTGGTCGATGGTCTCACTGGCGCTGCCGCAAAACATGACGTCAAATTTTCAGCCCAGTCGGTCGGCGGCATGTTCGGCGTTTACTTTGCCGCCACGCCGCCCTGCTCCTACGCCGAAGTGATGACTGCCGACAAGGAAGCGTTCAATCGCTTTCATCACGCCATGCTGCAAGCCGGAATCTATTACGCGCCTTCGGCCTTCGAAGCGGGTTTCGTATCATCGGTTCACAGCGATGCCGATATTGCGGCGACGGTGGCGGCAGCCGAGAAGTGGTTTCGTGGTTAAAGCAGGAACAGCGTCGCCAGCCCGAGAAAAATAAAGAACCCGCCGGAGTCGGTGACGGCGGTGATCAGCACCGAGGAACCGACCGCCGGATCACGGCCCATCTTGCGCAGCGCCATCGGAATGGTGACGCCGACGACGGCGGCCAGCAGCAGGTTGAGCGTCATGGCGACAGTCATCACCGCGCCCAGTTTGAAATCCTTGTACAGCCATGCCGCAATCAGGCCGAGCAGGCTGCCCCAGACCAGGCCGTTGAACAGCGCCACCGCCAGCTCCTTGCGATAAAGGCGGCGTTCCGCGTCGGATTGCACCTGCCCCAGCGCGATGGCGCGCACGATCATGGTGATGGTCTGGTTGCCCGAGTTGCCACCGATGCCGGCAACGATGGGCATCAGCGCGGCCAGCGCCACCAGCTTCTGGATCGAGCCTTCGAAAGCGCCGATCACGCGCGAGGCGATGAAGGCGGTGACCAGGTTGATGGCCAGCCAACGCCAGCGATTCTTTACCGAATCCCAGAACGAGGCAAAAATATCCTCACCCTCGCTCAAACCACCCTGCGCCAGTTGATCGGCTTCGGCTTCTTCGCGCACGAAATCGAGCACTTCATTTACCGTGACCCGACCAACCAGCTTGCCGTCTTCATCCACCACGGGTGCCGACACCAGGTCGTAACGTTCGAAAGCCTGCGCAGCGGTTTCTGCCTTGTCTTCCGGATGCAGGGTCAGGGTATCGGTTTGCATCAGGCTGACCACTTCAGTGTCCGGATCATTGACCAGCAACACGTTGAGCGGCAGCACGCCACGCAGGCGCTCCTGCCGATCCACCACGAAGAGCTGGTCGGTGTGATCGGGCAGTTCGTCGAACAGACGCAGATAGCGCAACACGGCTTCGAGACTGATGTCTTCACGCACCGTGACCAGATCAAAGTCCATCAGCGCGCCAACCGAATTCCCGGCATAAGACATTGCCGCGCGCAACTGCTCGCGCTCTTCGGTCGGCAGTGCACGGAACACATCGGCCATGACGCCGCTGGGCAGATCGGGTGCCAGGTCGGCCAGTTCGTCGGCATCGAGCTGTTCGGCAGCGGCAACCAGCTCGGAAGGCGCCATGGTCTCGATGATGCTCTCGCGAACGGCATCGGAAACCTCAAGCAGAATTTCGCCGTCGCGCTCGGCCTTGACCAGGTCCCACACCAGCAGCCGATCGTCGAGTGGCAGTGCATCGAGGATGTAGGCAATATCGGCCGGGTGCAGGCCATCGAGCTTGGTCTGCAACGCGACCAGATGCTGCTTGTGCACCAGGCTTTCGACCAACTCATGGCGCGGCATGTCCTGCCGGTGCACCAGATCCTCGATGCGCTTCTGCCGCGCCAGCAACGTCTGGATCTCGCGCAGGGCATCCTGCACGTCATCCTGATGGTGCGGTTCTTCACGGATTTCGGCGGCTTCTGCGCTCATGCGGACCTCGTGGCGGGAGGCCGAATTGTAGGCGAATAAACAGGCGGCCGTAATGAAAACGACAGCGTCAAAGGTTCGGCCGGACGAGGTTCAGGCTGTCGGCGCGAGATAGAAGTTTACGCTGTCGACGGCCTCTCGTTCGAGCAGCGCGCTGCGAATCGCATCGGCCAATGCTTCGTCCGCCGAAATTTCGCGAACCAGATAACTTGCCTGCGCGTCATTGGCGGCCATACGACCTTCGACCCGCTCGCCAATTACCAGCGCGTAAGAGAGTCCATAGTTGCCACAACATGAATTGTCGAGCGATGCCGAGCCAACGCGATAAAGAATGTCGTGACCATCAATGACGACCTGCCTGACCTCGCCGAGCGCGTAGGAACCATTGACGAAGGACTGGCCCAGGCCGGATTCGTGACGGTATTCAAAAGTGTTCAAAGAATCGCGGAACTACAGCGCTAGCGCGGTCAGCAGCCGCGCATGAACCGTGTAAAGCTGCCCCTTCGCGTGGCAGCCCACGACGACACCGACCACTTCCAGCGAATCGTCAATGATGCGTATCGACTGTTTCACCTGGATGAGCGTGGGGGCGAACAAACTCAGTCCCGTCAGCGACAGATCACGCCAGCGTACCTGCAATGCCAGCGACGGCCAGCCGACATGGGCCACCGCGGGTTCGCTTCTGTTGCCACGCACGCTGCTGCGGCGGCCAATCAGTTCACGGCGGCTGCTGGAAAACTTTGCCGGTGCTGCCAGCGGGCTGCTGCAAATCACGCAGCGTGTGTCGGAACGGATAACTGGCGGCAGGCTTTCACCGCATAGCGGGCATCCGCGCAGATTCAGCGTGGTCGTGACGCCGCGTGCGGCTTCAATCTGCTGTCGTTGCGCCTGGTCGTACGCTGCGCGCTGCGCGGGATCACTCAATACCTGAAAGGCTTCGTTGAGCAGCACCGCGACAGCATGATCGCCGCCCAGATCCGGATGCTGACGCAAGGTGCCCATCAACGCCCGGTAGCTGGCCCGGATAACTTCCACGGGAGCCTCGGGCTGTACATGCAGGATACGGTAGTAATTGCGCCGGTTGCTGTTCATGAATCCGAAGATCCGGTTAATGATCGGGACGCGAATTTATTTTGCGATGAATAGCGTGAGTCATTCTAGGGCACTTCCGAATACTGCATGCGCCCGAGGATCAACTGCGTATGCGCATTGAGGTAGCCCGAGTAAGGATTTTTCTCGAAACGACGCGGCGCCGGCAGCATTACCGCAAGGCGCGCCGACTGCTCCGGTCCGAGTGCGGCGGCGGTCGTGCCGAAATAACGCTGCGCGGCAGCTTCTGCACCGAAGATGCCTCCGCCCCATTCCACCGAATTGAGATAAACCTCGAGGATGCGGCGCTTGTCCCACAGTGCTTCGATCATGACGGTGATGACCGCTTCCTGGGCTTTACGCCACGGAGTTTTCGACGCCGAGAGCAGCAGGTTCTTGGCTAGTTGCTGGGAAATGGTCGAGCCGCCAGCGACGACGCGGCCTTTGCGCTGATTCTTTTCCATGGCCTTCTGGATGCCTTCCCAGTCGAAGCCTTCGTGGTCGATGAACTTGTCGTCCTCGGCAGCGACCACGGCACGTTTTAGGTTCGCGGAAATTTTGGCGTAGGGCACCCACTGGTGCTTGAGCTGGGCCCGGGGATTTTTTTCGCGCAACTCGTCCACGCGCAGTGACATGAAACTGGTCATGTCCGGATTGAACCATTTCCACCACAGCACCCAACCGAAGTACCAACCCTGCCAGAGCAGCGCGAGCAGAAACAGGGCGGCGAGAATCCGTCTCGCGCCGTTCATTGCTGCCGCAGCAGGGCAAGTACCGACGCGGTCTCGGGCCGCACGCCGCGCCACAACAGGAAGGATTCCGCCGCCTGTTCCACCAGCATGCCCAGTCCATCTGCGCTGCGCATGCCGGCATCGCGTGCCTGAGCGAGGAACGGCGTGTCTTTGCCATAAAGCATTTCATAGACAAGGCACCCCGCTGCAAACAGCCCTGGCGGCAAAGGCAGCGTAGCGTCACCCAGTCCGGCCGACGTGGCGTTGATGACGAGATCGAAGCTTTGTCCTGCCAGTTGCACAAAACCGAAGCCGGCGGGCTTCAGCGGTTGGCCGGAAAATGCGGCGGCAAGATGAAACGCCTTGTCGACATTGCGGTTGGCAATCACCAGGCACATCGGCATGCGGCCGAGCAGCGGCAAAACACAGCCGCGCGCCGCACCACCGGCACCGAGCAGCAGCACGCGCAGACCGGCAATGGGAAACTGGAGGTTGGATTCGATATCGCGTACCAGACCGGCACCATCGGTGTTGTCGCCGAATATCTCTTTGTCCTTGAAGCGCAGCGTGTTGACTGCGCCTGCAGCTTGCGCACGCGGCGAACATTGCGTGGCCATCTGAAACGCCTGCTCCTTGAAAGGCACAGTGACATTCAAGCCACGTCCACCGTCGGCGCTGAATGCATGCACGGTGGCGGCAAACCCGTCGCGCGGCGCGAGGATGGCTTCGTAGCGCATATCCTGCGCTGTTTGTTGCGCGAACAGGGCGTGAATACGCGGTGATTTGCTGTGCGCAACGGGGTTGCCGATGACGGCGTAGCGATCGGTCATTGCGCTTGCAACTGATCGGCCTGGGTGAAAGTCCAGGTGCGGGCGAAGGTGAGGATGTCGGCCTGGCGTTTCAGTTCAGCAGAAAATTTTCCGTAGGGCGCGGCCAGGCGCAGGATACGCAGCGCGGCTTCGTCGAGGAGTTTGTGACCGGAACTCTTTTGCACCTCGGCCCGCACCAGGTCGCCGTCGCTGTTGATCTCAATGTAGACCAGTAGACTGCCGTAGAGCTTGCCCTTGGCCGCTTCGGGATAATTAAGGTTGCCAACGCGTTCCACTTTTTGCCGCCAGTCCTCAAGATACTGGGCAGGGACATATTCCTCGGTACGGGCGCCGATGAACAGTTTGCGCGGGCGCTTGTTGTACTCGTCCAGATTGCGGTCGATCTGTCCTTCGAGCCGGGCGATGGCCAGAGAGCGTGTCGCCAGATCCAGTCCTGATAACTCCGGCGTCGTCTGCGATGGCTGCAACTCGTTGCGGCGGGTATCGGTGGCCACGCTATTGTCTGCCTTCAAGCGGGTCATCATCAGTCGCTGTTGGGTTTCCAATGCCTGCACGCGGCGCTGCGCTTCGGCGACATCATCACCCTCGCGCAATTGTTGCGACGGTGGCAACGGCGTGGTGGCAATGCGTTCTTCATCGGTATTGCCACCACCGTCAAGATTGGTCTGCGCCTTGGCCTGGGCATGGACCGGCTTGTGCGCGTGCTTGCTGTTGACCAGGATGATGTCGAGCGCGCTGTCCGTGGCATGCGCCAGCGCATCCGGCAATTTGAAGTGGATGGACAGAATGACGGCATGGACCAGCAGCGACGCGGCGAGCGCCATGGACAGCGGCGTCATGCCCGCCAGCATGGCGGCAATGGCAGCCGTAGTACCTTTGGCGGCGGGCTGGCGCGGGCGTGATTTAAGCGAGTCGGACATCCGCCGATTTTACTCGCTGGGACTGTCGTCCTCTAAAGCAGCAGCAGGGCCAGCGGAACCCAGCAATTCGACAAATCGGGCGCGGACTTCGGCGGCGAGCAGGTCGATGGATTCCGTTTGCAGGGTTACCCGTACTCCAGTATCAAGTGCCGGCAGCGAAGGTACCCGCAGCAGCAGCGGAATGCCGTCAACGCGCACCAGGCTTTCCTTCACTACGCTTGCAGACAGGGTAGGCAGAGCCTCCTGCATCAACCAGCGCAGGCACCAGTAACGCTCCATGCCGCGCTGGAATTCCGCGTAGGCGGCGTAGGTCAACTCGAAATCGCGCAGCGCCGCCAATAACTCCGCCGACTTCGGCGGATAAGGCGGGCTCTCGCCGCGCAGATGCGCGATCAACTGCCACTGGTTGACCAGATCGACGAAGCGGCGCAGCGGTGACGAAGACCATGCGTAGCAATCCACGCCCAGTCCTTCGTGGGGTGCGGCAACCGTGGTCATGCGTACCTTGCCACCACCCTGAGACAACGATTGGGCACGGTAGAGGGCCGGGATTTTGGCCTCATCGAGCAACTTTCCCCACGTGGCGTTGGTGACGATCATCAGTTCTGCCACCAGCTTGTCGAGCGGGCTGCCACGCGGGCGCTCTTCGATGCTGACACGGCCCGGTCCCGCATCGGTGGTGATGTTCCAGTCGACGATGAAGTTGTAATCCTTCTGCTGCGGCTTGGCGGAAGGCCTGCCACGACCGGCTTCGAGCACCGTCGCCAGCTCCCACAGTTGCTTCAGCTCCTTGTGCAGCGGGAATTCGGACAGCCCCGTTGCCAGCGTCTCTTCGTTGAACAGCGGTTCGATGTCGTGGTGCCGCAGGTTGGCCGCGATGGTGACCCGCTCCAGCTTTGTCTCGTGGGCGATCACTCGCAGGTCGCTGGCGACATCGAGATACAGCGACAGCGCGGGCACCGTGCTCCCGGCGGCGAGTGTGAAGTGTTCGACCACGTCTTCGGGCAGCATGGTGATCTTGCGTCCCGGCATATACACGGTGGACAGGCGCGAACGCGCAACGCGGCCGAGATCGGATTCGGAGGTAATTCCCAAGCCCGGGGCGGCAATGTGAATGCCGATGCGCATGCCGCCGTCGGCGTTGAAGACGACCGAAAACGCATCGTCGATTTCTGTCGTGTGCGCGTCATCGATGGAAAACGCTTGAACTTCCGCAAGCGGAAGTTCAAGCGTTTCCATTACAACGGATGTGCCATCTCCCCGCCCCCCGGAGGGCTCGCTTTGCACGGCTCGCCCGCTCGGATGGCTCGGAGCAGTGCTCCGCGAAACTCCATTTTCGCCCACTGGAAGGGGGTGACTGATTGGGCGCTGCGCGCCGGGTTGGGTTGGGTCTGTTGGTGGCGCACACGCGGGAAAGTCTGTGCCGCGCGGAAAGTATTCGAAGAGAAAGCGCCCCAGATGGTATGCGTGGGTATCGCGGATTGCGCCGCACTTTTCCAGCAACTGCGGCGCGGACAGCCCGGATGTTGCACAGGCGGCTTCCAGCGCCTTGGTCTCGGGACGATTGCGGTCGGGGGCATACAGCAGTTGCGGCAGCAGCGGCACAAACTCTGTCGGCAATGCGCCGGCGGCAAGTTCTTCCATCATGCGTTCAATGGCCAGTGCTTGCAGTTTCTTTTTCTCCAAACCGGCCAATGCGGCCTGCAGGATTTCCGGTGGTGCACGGCGGAAATGGCCTTTCCCCTTGCGGTGAAAATACATTGGCGCCGAATGCAGCCGCAGCAGCACTGCTGCTGCATCGGTGGCAACAGGTTTGCGACCGTAGTAGTCGGCGGCGAGCTGTTCGAAACCAAACTCGGCCGCGGGGCAAACCTGCCACAGAAAGTCGGTATCGATTTCCGCTGCGCCGCTTTCCGCGGCTTGCATGAGTTCGGCTGGCGCGGGTTTTTCAAAACGCAGCAGCACGTTGGCGGCTTTTACCTTGGAGCGCTTGCCGGTGGGCAATTCGACCTGCAACGAAGTGTTGTTGTCGGCCAGCACCGCGCCGGCGCGAAAGGCGCCATCCTCTTCGAAAAGCACGTTCATGGAGAGAAAGGGAAGGCTGGAAGGGCGCGAATTATACCGTGCAGGCCTGATGCCGCTTCGGCATCAAATCCGCGGCGGCGGTGCCGAGACATGAGCGGCGTTGTCAGGTGTGAGGCCGGCAAACGCGATGATCTCATCGAGGTAGTCTTCCCAGCGGGTGAAGCTGTGGTCGCCGCCGGGGAGCACGGTTTGCCGCGCGCCGCGATATTTTTCGACAGCGTGACGGTAATCGAGGACTTCGTCGCCGGTTTCAACCAGCAGCCAATAACGCGCCGGATCATTCAGATGGGGGACTTCGATGACGCGCAGTTCGTCAACATAGGCCGTGGTAAATTCGAAGGACTCGCCGGTATAGAGATGGACTTGCGGTCCGAGAATTTCTTGCGCGTCAAGATGGGCGGGTACTGCGGGGTTCACCAGCACTGCCTTGAGCGCGTATTTTTCGGCAAGATAAGTGGCGTAGTAACCGCCGAGCGAGGAACCGATCAGCGTCACCGGCGACTTGCTGGCAACAACAATCGATTCGGCCAGTGCGATCGCCGCAGCCGGCGACGGCGGTAGTTGCGGACAAAGGTAATGATTTGCCATCCCCTGCCGCGCCATCTGCGCGTGCAGAACTTGTGCCTTTTGCGATTGGGGCCCGGAGCGAAAACCGTGCAGATAAAGAATCAAGGGTGACTCCAATCCACCAGCCCCCAATAGGCCGTGGCAAGCACCACCACGCCGAAGGCGATGCGGTACCAGGCGAACATGCTGAAATCGTGGGTGGCGATATAGCGCAACAGCCAGCGCACGCAGAGGAATGCCGATATGAAAGCAGCCACGAAACCCACCGCCCACATGCCGAGGTCGTCGGCCGAGAGCAGAGCACGCTCCTTGTAGAGTTCATAACCGGTTGCCGCCAGCAAGGTCGGAATGGCGAGGAAGAACGAGAACTCGGTCGCCGCCTTGCGCGACAGCCCGAACAGCAACCCGCCGATGATGGTGGCGCCGGAGCGCGAAGTGCCCGGAATCAGCGCGAAGGCCTGGGCCAGGCCGAGCTTGAAGGCATCCATCAGCGTAAGGTCTTCGACCTCATTGACACGGATGCGATGCTCGCGGCGCTCGGCCCAGAGAATGATGAAGCCGCCAATGATGAAAGCCATCGCCACCGGAACAGCCTGGAACAAATGCGCCTTGATGACCTTGCTGAACAACAAGCCAAGCACAGCGGCCGGCAAAAACGCGACGAACAGATTAAGGGCAAAACGCTGCGCCACCGGGTCGCTCGACAATCCGGCGATGATGCGCATGATGCGGGCGCGATATTCCCAGCAGACGGCGAGAATCGCGCCGGACTGGATGACGATCTCGAACAGCTTGCCCTTCTCGTCATTGAAGTGCAGCAAGTCGCCCGCAAGGATCAGGTGGCCGGTGCTGGAAATCGGCAGGAACTCGGTAACACCCTCGACAATGCCGAGTATCAGTGCATGCAGCAGCGTGATTGAATCCATCTGGGATCGTCCGGAAAAGCGGGTGAGTATAAAGTACGGCCCTGACCGCAATCTGACTACAGTCGGTTGCCGTCCGCTGTGCTGACGCTGGTGGAGGTCGAGTCGTCCTGCTGGTCGTCGAGGCCGGAACTAATATTGGCGAGTTCGTCCTGCAGCGCGGCAATGCCGTCGCTGATTGCGCCGAGATCCTGCTCAATGTTGCTCAGGTTGTTAGCGCCCACCAAGAGCACCACGACGATCGCCAGCCGGTAAAGCAGCCGCATGACCGGTTCGTGATTCGACAGCCATTGCGAAAATATTTTGCTCATCGTTCCCCCATGCATGTTCCCGGATGATGCCAGCAAGTGGCACTTCGGTCACGAATCTTTCCACTCTGCTGTGTCGCGATTTCCCGACACAGCAGAGTCGCCGGTTACAAAGCGTTGCATTTTTCGTCGAGAACTAAATTGCCTCTCGTGCGTTCTTATCGTTATGGAAGAACTGCATCGGTGTCATGGATATCTCGTCCGCTAACCGATACGACTATTGGAGTCAGAAATGAAAGTCATCGCAAAAAGCTTGATTGCGCGGGTTTTCGCGTTATCGCTTGCACTCATGCTGGCGCAGGCTGATGCATTGGCACAAGGCCGACCCATTCCCTCACAGCCGCAACTTGACCAAATGCTCGCGCCTATCGCGCTATACCCCGATGCGCTGCTGTCGCAGATATTGATGGCTTCGACCTATCCGCTCGAAGTAGTCGAGGCCGCGCGCTGGTCTGGAAGTCATCCGGATCTTGCTGGCGATGATGCGGTGCGAACTGCCGAGAACGAGGATTGGGATCCCAGCGTCAAATCGCTGGTTGCCTTTCCGCAGGTTCTGGCGCGCATGAACGAGAATCTGCAATGGACACAGTCGCTCGGCGACGCCTTCCTCAGTCAAGAGCAGCAGGTGATGACCACAGTGCAAAATCTGCGGCACAGAGCGCAAGAGGCGGGCAATCTGCGTTCGGACGACCGTGTGCGCATCGTCGATGACGGGCCGGTTGTTATTGTGGAATATGCCAATCCGCAGATCGTCTATGTTCCCTACTATGACCCGATGGCGGTTTATGGAACATGGTGGTGGCCAGACTCTCGGCCAGTCTATTGGCGGCCGTGGCCTGGCTACTACTCGCGACCCGGTTTTACGTTCTATTGGGGCACACCGATCGGCATTTCGGCAAGATTTTTCTTCGGTGGTTGCGATTGGTCTCATCGCCAGGTCAGGGTGGTGCAGGTCAACAATTACTACTACAACAACGTAATAATTAACCGGCATTCGAATGACGTTAGTCGCGACACCACGATCACCAACCTGAACCGTACGCCCGGCGTGTGGCACCATGATCCTGAACACCGTCGAGGCGTCGCTTATCGTACCGTGCAGGCGCAACAGCAATTCGGCAGTGCCAATCGGTCGCCCGGTTTATCGCGGCGCGACCGCGACGAAATCAGGCCTGGCGTAGCACCCGACCGCAGCAATGGCGAGGTCGGGCCTGGTAGGCAACAGCCCGGCATGCAGCACAGTGCTGACCTCCGTGCGAATGAACATCCGGACCAACGCAATGATCGGCATGATGCTGCCCCTCCCATAGCACCACCTGCTACCCCTCCCGTAGCACCGCCTGCCGCACCACCGCGCGCCACCGCCGCAGTGAGCTTCGACAATCATGATTCCCGTAATCGTGGCAATCGGCTCGGCAGTCAGCAAATGCGCGGAACGGAAACCCTTCCGGAAAAACGCGAACCTCGCCCGGATTTCCATGGGCGCCGGGTGGACGAACAGCGTGAGACGGGGACACAGAGTGGTACGCCACCGGTAATCGAAACCCAGGCGAGAACATTGCACCAGCAGTCGGAACGCGGTGTTGAAACCGGGAAACGTTCACCAGAAATACCTCACGCTGCTCAACCGCAAGCACAGATTCCCCATCCGCAACCCGAGCCATCGCGGCGGGCCGTTCCACATGACGAACAGCACCATATGCCGCCACATGCGAGGGAGAACCCGGCCGCGGACAAATAGAGATACGCGGAGAGGCAGCGGTTATTTCTTGTCGCTACCCTTGTGGTTGACAACACCCGCGGCCGCCATGAAATTGTCAAAAGGCCGCTCGGCGATGCTGAACCAGGCGATCTGTTCGTCGCGGAACTTGCGCCATGGTTCGTAGATCTTTTTGAAGCGCGGGTTCTTGGCAGAAATTTCATCGTAGAGCTCGTGGGTCGCCTTGTAGCTGGCTTCCATGATCTCGTTGGAAAAACGACGCAGTTGGGTGCCGCTCAGGATCAGCCGCTTCAATGCCTCAGGATTCTTGGCGTCATAACTCGCCTGCATGTCGGCATGGGCGTAGAGGCATGCGTCTTCGAGAATGGCCTGGTAGTCCTTGGGCAGCTTCTCCCATTCCTTCAGGTTCACGTACATCGAAAGTTGCGGGCCGCCCTCCCACCAGCCGGGAAAATAGTAATACCTGGCGACCTTGTTGAAGCCCAGCTTCTCGTCGTCGTAAGGCCCCACCCATTCAGCGGCATCGATCACGCCTTTTTCCAGCGCTGGATAAATGTCGTTGCCGGGAATCATTTGCTGCACCACGCCGAGCTTGGCCAGCACCTGGCCGGTAAATCCGCTGCAACGGAACTTGAGGCCCTTGAGATCATTGACGGTGTTGATCTCCTTGCGGTACCAGCCACCCATCTGCGCGCCGGTGTTGCCGCAGACGATATTGAAGATGTTGTAGTCGCGGAAGAACTCCCGCATCAGTTGTAGGCCGCCGCCCTGCAACATCCACGCCGTCTGTTGCCGGCTGTTGAGGCCGAAAGGAATCGCGGTATCGATGGCGAAGGTGGGATCCTTGCCGACATAGTAGTAGCTGGCGGAGTGGCCGATCGGCACTGTCCCGTCCTTGACCGCATCCAGCACGCCGGGACCGGGCACCAGCTCACCTGCGGCGAACACCTGGATCTGGAATTTGCCGCCAGTGGCGGCAGCGACATGATTGGCAACCGTCTCCGCGGCGCCGTAAATGGTGTCTAGGCTCTTGGGAAAACTGGAAGCCAGTCGCCATTTGATCTGCGGGCCATCAGCCTGCACCTGTAGCGGCAACGCGGCAACACCAACGGCAGCAAGCCCGCCACCGGTTTTGAGAAACTTGCGTCTTTGCATCTGCGACCCCTCAAAAGCAGAGCTTCACCGCAGAGGACGCAGAGTACACAGAGGAATACAAGACTTCTTCAAGAGCCTTTTGGTTTCCTCTGTGTACTCTG
>JAYUFR010000111.1:0-16179 GCA_043738625.1 Sterolibacteriaceae bacterium | reverse complement strand
CGGTTCGCACTTTGTTCTGCCGATTCGCGTTTATTACGAAGACACCGATGCTGGCGGCGTGGTCTACTATGCTAACTACCTGCGATTTTTTGAGCGGGCGCGCACTGAATGGTTGCGTGCATTGGGCTGCGAGCAGAGTGCTTTATTGCGTGATACTGGTGTTGTTTTCGTTGCCCGTTCCGCCCAGCTTGAGTATTTGAAACCGGCGAAACTGGATGATGAATTGAACATTTCGTCCGCAATCGAGTCTGTTGGTCGTGCGCAGGTGGTATTTGCACAGAGAGCGGAACGGCAAGGAGAGGTAATCGTCGAAGCCAGGATGCGCATTGCCAGCTTCGATCCGATACGGGGCAAAGCGGTTGCGATGCCAAAAGAAATCTACGAAAAATTCAAGGCGCTTCTATGAACATAACGCAGGATCTGTCCATCCTTGAACTGGTCTACAACGCCAGCCTGGTGGTCAAGCTGGTCATGGTGCTGCTCGCGGTGGTGTCGCTGATGTCGTGGTACTGGATTTTTCGCAAGGGCTTCGCGATTCGCGACGCGCGCACCCGGACCGAGAAGTTCGAACGCGATTTCTGGAGCGGTGGCGATCTGAACAATCTGTATCAGAGTGCGATCAATGATCGGCACAGCACCGGAGCCCTGGAGCGTGTTTTTGAGGCCGGGTACCGCGAGTTCACCAAGCTGCGCGGACAGAATACGCTCGATCACTCGGCGGTTGTGGCCGGGATCCGCCGTGCCATGCGCGCCACCTATCAACGAGAACTCGACAATCTCGACTCGCACCTGGCATTCCTCGCTTCGGTCGGTTCGGTGTCGCCCTATGTTGGCTTGTTCGGCACGGTGTGGGGCATCATGCATGCGTTCCGCGGCTTGTCCAATATGAGTACCGCCACCCTGGCGGCGGTGGCGCCCGGCATTGCCGAGGCACTGGTGGCAACCGCCATCGGCCTGTTCGCGGCGATACCTGCCGTCGTTGCCTACAATCGCTTTGCTCACGATGTTGATCGCCTTTCTGTGCGCTTTGAAAGCTTCATGGAAGAGTTTGCCAACATCCTGCAACGGCAATTGAGGTAATGGAAAAATGCTTCAACGCAGAGGACATGGAGGCCGCGGAGAAAGGCATGAGGGAATACTGTTTTCCCCTGTGTACTCTGCGGTGAGATGCCTTTTGGGAGTCGATGAATGAGACAACGGCGTCTTATGAATCAGATTAACGTCGTTCCCTACATCGACGTGATGCTGGTGTTATTGATCATCTTCATGGTGACCGCGCCGATGATTCAGACCGGTAGTGTCGATCTGCCCAGCGTTGCCAAGAGTTCCCAGCCCCAGGTGGCGCCGCTGGAGGTGATCATCCATGCCGATCAGACCATCGCCACCAAAAATCGCGCCAAGGGAGATGTTGAAGTCGCGGTGAGCCGGGCCGACCTTCCGGGTCTTATCAAAGAGGCACACGCTGCCAATCCTGATCAGGCGGTATTGATCGCCGCAGACAAGAGTGTCCGGTATGAAGCGGTGCTGGGCGTCATGGACCTGTTGCAACGGCAACAGGTCGCGAAAATCGGTCTGTTGGTGCAACCCGGCAAATGAATTTGGCGGACGGACTGCTGTTGCGGCCGGAGGAACCGGGCAAGCATATCTCGGTGGTCATGGCGTTGACTGTGCATCTGGCACTCGCGGCATTGTTGATTTATGGCGTGCATTGGCAGACCGCGCCGCCGGAAACGGTGGAAGTGGAACTGGTGCGCAGCATTCCGAGTCTGACACCCGAACTTAGCGAACCGCCTCCTGCGCCTGTGCCCGAGCCCACGCCGGTGCCACAGGCCGAGCCCAAACCCGTGCCGCCAAGCAACAAGCCCGACATCGCGGTGAAGACCGCGGAAAAACCCAAGCCCGTCGCCAAGCCTGAACCTGCATCGACCATGAATCCGCTTGAATGGCTGAAAAGAGAGACTGAGCATCTTGTTCAGCAGAAGCAGGCCAATGCTGACCAGCAACGGGTGAACGACATCAAGGCCAGGCAAACCTCTGTCGCACTGGCGGCGTGGACCGACAAGGTCAAGGCAAAAATTCGCGGCAATATGGTGCGTGTCGGCAGCGCCACCGGGAATCCCGAGGCGATCTATGAGATTACCCTATTGCCGGATGGATCCCTGGTGGGTGATCCGCGACAGAAGAAGTCCACCGGCAATCCGGCGCTGGACGGCGCCATCGAATCAGCCATCCTCAAATCCAGTCCACTGCCCAGGCCGGATGACCCCGGCATCTTTCAACGCGTGCTGGAACTCAAGGTCCGGCCCTTCGAAGAGTGACCCTCTATAATCCCCCACTATGAAAATCCTTCGCACCATCGCATTGGCCCTGCTTTCCAGTGCCGCTCTGAATGCCGCCGCCCAGCTGACGATTGAAGTCACCGGCGCCGGCGCCAACCGCATTCCGATAGCCATCGCCAACTTCGAGGGTGACCGCGTTATTTCAGCGGCGTTGACGGCGGTGATTCGCGCCGATCTGGAACGCAGTGGCACATTCAATCTGATCGACCCGGGCACCGCAGCGATTGCAGAAAATGCCACCGTCAATTATGGCGACTGGCGCGGCCGCAAAGCCGATGCGGTGGTCACGGGCAGCATTTCGGCGAGCGCTGACGGGCGGTACGAAACCCGCTTCAGGTTGCACGACGTGCAAAAGCAGTCGGCGATTGCTGGCCAAAGTTATATGCATAGCCCGGCGCCGTCACAGTTGCGCACGGCGGCTCACCGTATCGCCGACGTCATCTACGAAAAACTCACCGGCGAGCGCGGCGTCTTCTCGACCCGCATCGCCTATGTGGTGAAGAGCACGGGTCGTTACGAACTACAGATTGCCGACGCCGACGGCGCCAATCCGCAAACGGCGCTGGGCTCGCGTGAACCGATTATCTCGCCGAGCTGGTCGCCCGATGGCGGCAAACTGGCGTACGTTTCCTTCGAGGCGAAGAAGCCGGTGGTTTACGTGCACGACCTGGCCACGGGGCGCCGCTGGGTTGCCGCCAACTTCAAGGGTTCCAACTCGGCGCCAGCCTGGTCGCCCGATGGCAAGAAACTGGCAGTGGTACTGACCAAGGATGGTGGATCGCAGCTCTATCATGTCAATGCCGATGGCAGCGGCATCGTGCGTCTCGCCACGTCTGCCGGCATTGATACCGAGCCACGCTATTCGCCCGACGGGCAATGGATCTATTTCACCTCCGATCGCGGCGGCGGTCCGCAGATCTACCGCCTGCCTGCAAGTGGCGGCGATGTTCAACGTATCACCTTTGAAGGCAGCTATAACGTGACACCGCGTCCTTCGCCGGATGGCAAAAGCCTGGCTTACGTTGCGCGCGACGGCGGGACGTTTCACGTGACGCTGATGGATTTGGCGACGAAACAGACCCAGATCCTGACCGACTCGGTCAAGGATGAATCACCCACTTTTTCCCCCAATGGCCGTATGATTCTCTATGCGACCGAAGTCGGTGGCCGGGGCGTTCTGGCGGCGGTATCCAGCGATGGACGCGTCAAGCAGAAGCTTTCGGTACAGGCTGCGGACGTCAGGGAACCTGTTTGGGGCCCATACGTCAAATAGCACTTCACTCAGGAGCCAAATCATGCGCCAATCTCTCGCCCTCGCCACCCTTACCGCCCTCTTTCTCGCTGCTTGCAGTTCACAGCCACCCGCACCGGAGCAAAAGCCCGCTGCGGTGGAGGAACGGAACGCATCTGCCGTGGCCGAGCCGGGACTGGTCAAGTCTGACAAAATGGATCCGTACGGCCTTGCTGCACTGAAAGACCCCAAGAGCATTCTTTCCAAACGCAATGTCTTTTTCGATTTTGATCAATATGTGATCAAGGATGAGTTCAAGCCCCTGGTCGATGCTCATGCCAGGCTTTTGGTTGCCAACCCCAGTGTCAAGATGCTGATTCAGGGCAATGCCGATGAGCGCGGCAGTCGCGAGTACAACCTCGCGCTGGGTCAGAAACGCGCCGAAGCAGTTAAGAAGGCATTGCTGCTGCTGGGTGCCAAGGAAGACCAGGTCGAAGCTGTCAGTCTGGGTGAGGAAAAGTCGCGCTGCACCGGGCAAACCGAGGAATGCTGGTCACAGAATCGCCGTGACGACATTCTCTACACAGGCGAGTACTGATTGATGTCGCGTCTGCTGGCTCTGCTGTTCGCTGGCTGGTTTGCGCTGCCGGCGAGCGCAGGGCTGTTCAGTGACGATGAAGCGCGCGCGGCAGTAGCTCGGCTGAAGAACGATCTGGGCGATATCGCCCAGCGCGTGGACTCCGCCTCCAAGAATCAGGTCGAGTTCGCCAATCAGGTGGAACAAATCAAGGCCGACATTGCCGCGCTGAGAGGCCAGCTTGAGGTGTTGACCAATGATCTTGATACCACGCAGAAGCGGCAAAAGGATTTCTACGTCGATCTCGATAACCGTCTGCGCAAGATCGAGTCTTCGGCGACGGGCGAAAATCCCGATGCGCCGCCAGCAATTGCTGATCCCGCAGCCGAAACACGTGACTATGAAGCGGCGCTGACGGCACTCAAGGCTTCAAAATTTGCCGATGCATCTGTCGGTTTTGCCGCATTCATCAAGACCTACCCCAACAGCACGATGTTGCCCAGCGCACATTTCTGGAGCGGCTATTGTTATTCACAGATCAAGCAGCCGGCCAAGGCTGCGGAGATGTATGGGAAATTTGCCGCAACCTGGCCGAACGATCCGAAAGCGCCTGATGCCTTGCTGGAACAGGCCAATAGCCTTGATATTGCCGGCAGTCATGTCGAAGCGCGCAAGGTGCTGGAGAATCTGGTCGAGAAATATCCTGCCAGCGAAGCCGCCAAAAAAGCCCGGCCGCGAATCAAGCCGGCAAAAAGAAAATAGCAGTGCCGGCCGACCTGTCCGCGATGCTGCGGATCACCGAGATATTCCATTCGATTCAGGGCGAGTCCACTCGCGTCGGTCTTCCCTCGGTCTTCGTTCGCCTCACCGGTTGTCCTCTGCGCTGTAGTTGGTGCGATACGGAATATGCCTTCACTGGTGGTGAAGCGATGTGCGTTGGCGATGTCCTGCAGAAGGTCGCCAGCCATGGCTGCCCCACCGTATGTGTGACGGGCGGCGAGCCGCTGGCGCAAAAAGCCTGTCTGGATCTGCTCATTGCCTTGTGCGATGCGGGCTACTCGGTTTCGCTTGAAACCAGCGGCGCAATCGACGTCGCGACGGTCGATGCACGTGTTTCGAAAATCATGGACCTCAAGGCGCCCGGGTCTGGCGAAACGGACAAAAATCTGTGGAGCAATCTGGAGTATCTGACGCCGCGCGATGAACTCAAGCTGGTATTGGCTTCGGCTGCTGACTATGCGTGGGCTGTTGAACTATTAAAGCAACGGCGGCTCGATCAGTATTGCGGCGTTCTGTTTTCGCCGGTGCAGGGGCAACTCAATCCGGGACAACTGGCCGAATGGATATTGCGTGATGGTTTGCCAGTGCGCTTCCAGCTGCAACTGCACAAGGTGCTGTGGGGCAATGTGGCGGGGCGCTGAACGCAATGCATTTTCGAATTTTATCGAAATGAAACCCGCGGTCGTTCTTCTTTCCGGCGGTCTTGATTCCGCCACTACCCTTGCCATTGCCCATGAGCAGGGCTTCACCTGCCATTGCCTTTCCGTTGACTATGGCCAGCGCCACAGCGTAGAACTGGAAGCCGCAACCCGTGTTGCGGCGAGCCTGGGTGCTGCATCGCATCGCGTGTTGCACATCGATCTCGCCCAGCTTGGCGGTTCGGCGCTGACCGACAGCAGCATCGCCCTACCTACGGCAGGTGTGCAGCCCGGTATTCCTGTTACCTACGTTCCGGCGCGCAATACCATCATGCTTTCACTGGCCCTGGCCTGGGCCGAGGTATTGGGCGCAATGGATATTTTTGTGGGCGTCAATGCGGTCGATTATTCGGGTTATCCCGATTGCCGCCCCCAATACATTCGCGCCTTCGAAGCCATGGCCAATCTTGCCACCAAGGCAGCGGTCGAGGGGCGCGCGCTGCATTTGCATGCACCGTTGATTGATCTCGGCAAGGGCGAAATCGTCGCCGTCGGCAAGCGACTGGGGGTTGACTACGCCTTGACGATCTCCTGTTATCAGGCCGATGCAAATGGCCGCGCCTGCGCCGTCTGTGACTCGTGCCGGCTGCGCCGTGCCGGTTTTCACGACGCAGGCGTCGTGGACCCTACACCGTATCAATAAAAGGGTCAGGCCAGCACTGCTACTGCCTTGATCTGCGCCCACACCGCGCTGCCGGGCACCAACCCCAGCTGATCGCGGGAACGGCGGGTGATGCGCGCCAGTAGAGGCGTGCCTTGTGCATCCAGACGCAGCAGCATGTGGGCCGGATCGGTGGCTGTCGTCATCTGTACCACGGTTGCCGCCAGCGCGTTGAGGATACTGCTGCTGCCGGGCACCGGTGCGCTGGTGGAGATACTCACGTCGCGCGCCAGAACGCGTATCCGCACCATCTGGCCAATCGCAGCATCGCGTCGCGAGACATGAATTTCACCGCCGGAAACGCCGAGACGCGTGAGCTGGTAGTGCTCGTCATGCGCATCCACCCTGGCTTCTATCATCACCCCGGCATCGTCACCGAAAAGGTGGAGCAGATCGAGACGCGCAAGCGTCTCGGCCAGAGACCCGCTCGCCATGACTCTGCCTTGGTCGAGCACGACCAGATGATCGGCCAGGCGCGCCACTTCGTCAGGGGAGTGGCTGACATAGAGCACCGGAATCGAGAGTTCGGCATGCAGGCGCTCCAGATAGGGCAGAATTTCGTTGCGCCGCTTTAGATCCAGCGCCGCCAGGGGCTCATCCAGCAACAGCAGGCTGGGGCTGGTGAGCAGGGCGCGTGCCATTGCCACGCGTTGCCGTTCCCCGCCCGAAAGACGCTCCGGCATGCGTGGCAGCAGCGGACCAACGTCCAGCAGCGTCACCGCCTGATCCATCGATATCTTGTGCGCCGTATCGGCAACGCGTTTTAGCGCAAAGTCCAAATTGCCGGCCACCGATAGGTGAGGAAACAGGCTGGCTTCCTGAAACACATAGCCGACGGCGCGCTTGTGCGCCGGCAAAAATATGCCCAGAGCGTCATCCTGCCAGACTTCGCCATTCACTTTCAGGGTTCCGCCGGCGGTGCTTTCCAGTCCGGCGATGCAGCGCAGGATTGTGGTCTTGCCGGAACCGGACGGGCCGAATAACGCCGTAATGCCCCGGCCAGGCAGGTTCAGGTCGACGTCGAGCAAAAAACCGGAATAGGCAGTGCGGAAGCGGGCATGGATGCTCATCGTTTGGAGCGTTTGAAGAGAGGCATAGGGGCACTGGGCACAACAATATCAGTGTCTTCAGTAAATTGGCGTGTGGCGCGGAGTTCGCATGGAGTATCTGCTTTCGCACCAGCTTGGATTCTCATCGGCACATGGACTACAATTCCCTAAAATATCGGTACAAAAAGCCGGATGGGGAACACCCACGTAAATCTTTTTGAGGCGCTGGGCAAGATGAGTTCACAACGAAACAATTACGACGTGACGAACCGTATCGACGTCACCGATCCTGCGAACGTCAGGGCCGAGGTTGTGCGGATCTTTCACGAGCTTTACCCAAAAGCCCCCACCACGGTGATCGACCTGTCGTTTCGGGATTTTGAGGCATTGTATCGCGGCAAGTTTCCGGGCTTTTACGCTTGTGATACCGCCTATCACGATATCCAGCACGTACTCGATGTCACACTCGCCATGGCGCGTTTGATGGACGGATATGAGCGCGCCGAAACCGGAGGGCAACCCTTCGATGCTTCGTTGTTCTCCATCGGCGTCATTACTGCGCTATTCCACGACAGCGGTTATGTCCGCACGCTGGATGATACCGAGCATCGCAATGGCGCCGAGATGACCCTCACCCATGTATCGCGCGGCGCCATTTTTTTGCAGAAGTATCTGCCGCAGATCGGCTTGGGCGAAATGGCCGATGTTGCCGCCGCGCTGATTCATTTCACCGGCTTCGAGGTGCCGGTTGCGCAAATCAAGGTACCTTCCCTGCGCCACAAGCTGCTCGGCAGCCTGCTCGGTTCGGCGGATATCATTGCGCAGATGTCGGATCGTTGCTATCTCGAAAAATGCCGCGACCGGCTATATCCCGAGTTTGTCGCCGGCGGTATTGCACGCAAACGCAATCCCGACGGCGGGGAATCCGTGCTGTTTGATTCCGGCGAAGACCTGGTCATGAAAACGCCTCAATTTTACGCAGGCGCGGCGCGACGTCTCGCGGAGGATCTTGGCGGCTGCCATAACTACACCGAACACCACTTTGGCGGACAAGATCCCTATCTCACGGAAGTCGGTCTGAATGTTCAGTGTGCGCAGGCGATCAAGAGCGCGCAAGATGCATCCGCGCTGCAGCGCATTCCGCCCAAGACACTGACTACAACCGACGCCTAGTAGTTGGTCTGCATTTTCCCTTGCCCAAAGCACAGGGTTGTCCCGCAGCAGAATTGTGAAAGCGACCAAAGGAACCCATGAAAAAGCATATTCTGGCGGGCCTGTTTCTGGTGACGGCGTCACTCTGCATTCATGCGGCTCCTTTGCCGATCTGCGGCGGAGGTGTGAATCAGATTGCGGCGCCGATTCCGCCGGGTGCTTTTATAAGGGTTGCATTTACGCCCAGATGCTCAAACAACGTCATCCTGTCTGGCGAAGATAAATCGACCTTCTATGCTGCCGCTGCCGCGTCGGTCAAGGGGCGAAACGTGTATGTAGGAAGTACCGCGTTTGGCGATATGGTCGTCTTCAGCGTTCAGTGTGCGTCAGCGGACGCATGCACCGCGGCCGATGTGTCCCAAGGGCAGACCACCGCTTCGGCAATCAGCAGTTGATCAGCTTCGCCTGATACGTGCGCTCTGATTGAAGGTGTACAGCGCCAGCAATACCAGAAAAGAGAAAAGCAGCATGCCGCCCGCGAGCCAGTGCGCCGAGGCGTATTCGAGTGCTTCAACGTGGTCATAGATCTGCACGGAGACAACGCGGGTCTGGTTCGGGATATTGCCGCCAATCATCAGCACAACGCCGAATTCACCGACTGTGTGGGCGAAGCCGAGGATGGTGGCACTGATGAAACCGGGTTTCGCCAGCGGCAACACCACACTGAAAAACCTGTCGAGCGGAGAAGCGCGCAATGTCGCAGCCACTTCCAGCGGACGCTCGCCGATAGCTTCGAATGCATTCTGCAAGGGCTGCACGACGAAAGGCATGGAGTAGAACACCGAGGCGACCACCAGCCCGGCGAATGTGAATGGCAATACGCCCAACCCCAATGCCTGCGTGATATGTCCGATAGGGCCGTGCGGCCCCAGTGCCACCAGCAAATAAAAACCCAGCACCGTCGGCGGCAGTACCAGCGGTAGCGCCACGATTGCTCCAATCGCGCCCTTGAGTCGCGAGTGCGTGCGCGCCAGCCACCATGCGATGGGTGTTCCGATCAGCAGCAGCAGGATCGTAACGACTGTTGCCAGGTGCAGCGTCAGAACGATTGCGCCCAGGTCGGCGTTGGTTAATTCCATCCACGGATCGTAACCGAAAGAACAGATCACCGCTTTGACCGAAGCCGGGGGCATGGAAAGACAAGGCCAAGGTAGCAATCGCCGCCCTCAAGGGCGACCAGACGTTGGCCGTGTTAGCCGAGGAACCGGATTACCCAAAGGAAGACGCAGTGCTGGAGAACGCCTGCGGCGTCTTCGCCACGGTAGGCGACAACCAGGCGCAACGGATCTATCCCTACCTGCTGCGCAGCCTCACCATCGGTCAACCTAACCAGGTTTTGGCGATGGATACGACGTACATTCCGCTGAGCCGAGGCTTTGTGTACCTGACGGCGATGCTCGACTGGGCAACACGCCGCGCACTCGCTTGGCGCCTGTCGAACAGCCTGACGCCCGATGCATGTGTCGATGTATTGGAAGAGCCATCCATGATGCATGGAGCGCCCGAGATCATGAATACCGACCAGGCAGCCAATTTACCAGCTCGGCCTTCATCAGCGTATTCCAACAGATGAGCATCCAAATCAGCATGGATGGCTAAGGATGCTGGTGGGGCAAAGTCTTCGTCGAGCAGATGTGGAAGAGCGTCAAGTACGAGGAGATTGACCTGCACGGCTCCGACAGTTTCCCCTCTGTTCGAAAGTGAACCTAGCCTTAGTCTGTTCAGACTAAGGCCATCATTCATGATCTGACGAATTTGAATACTCCCGTCGCCACATCGCCAACCAAAAAAGTTTGCGTTGTGTTCGCAAACGTACAGAGCAAACTTGCGAAGTCGGAAAAAATGCACATGGCTGCTCGCTTTCCCCTGAGCTGAGCAGTTGTATTACCCGGCCCGGAACGGTCTCCCCGTTTCCGGGCCATCTTTTTTCCGGCTCTTGCCGAGGGCCGCCACATCCTGAAGTTTCATTACTTGTAGTTGACGATGGCTACCCCTTCACCCGCAGTGATTCATTCCCCGGAGCAAAAATCATCTTCTTGCCGTGCTCGGCGATAAGCAACACTTCCGCCTTCACCCTCACCTCCAGCGCGTGCCGATGCCACTTGGTAAAATCATTCGGGATGCGGGAGAGAATGGAGAACACTTTTATTTTCCGACCACCGCCACCGTGACCATAGTCTACGGCATGAACAACGGCAATATCGCCCAAGCCGCAATGATTGGGAATGAGGGCGTCGTGGGAATTTCGCAATTCATGGGCGGTGAAACAGTGCCGTTCCAAGATGGAATAAGCGCCGGTCATGGTCATCGAATCAAGACTCAGCAGTTAAAAGACGAGTTCAATCGCGCCGGTCCAATGCTGCACCTCATGCTGCGCTACACACTAGCATTTGTGAGCCAATTGACTCCACCGATTTTGACATTAACAATGATCGAAGATAGCCGGGAAATTTCTCTGCATCCATCCGTAACCCAAAATTAATAGTACGTCTGTATGTTTGCAATGTGCCGAGAGTCGCGTATTCAGGACGAACAACTCACTTCGATATGACGCAGTTGTTCCGGCGGCTCGGTGGCGTAGTGCTCCATTGCGGGTTGTTCGTCGTAAGGGTGGGCCAGTAGCGTCGCCAATCGATCCAATTCCGCTATGTCACCCTGCTGCGCTTGTTCGATGGCCGCCTGTGCCAGATGGTTGCGCAATACGTACTTGGGGTTGACGCGATTCATGCGTTCGGCACGGACGCTATCGTCGGTGTTTTGTTCGGTCCTGAGCCGGGCGCGATACTTGACGATCCAGGCGTCGAAGGCGGCGAGGTCGGCGATTTCCTCGCGCACGTCGATGGCCGGCGTGTCGGCATCGGTACGCACGCGTGCGAGATGGCGGAAGCTGCGCGTGAAGTCGCTCTTGCCGCGATGCAGGATGCCCAGAAAACTGTTGAGCAGGTCGGCGTCGCCATCGTGCAACTCACGCAGGCCGAGCTTGTCGGCCCAGCCGCGCAGCGCCGCCTGCGAATACACCGGCGCATAACGCGCATAAATTTCCTGGGCGATTGCAACTGCCTGCTCCGGTGTGCCCGGCAGCAGAGGCAGGGTGGCCTGCAACAACTGCGCGCAATTCCATTGCCCGACTTCCGGTTGTGCGCTATAGGCGTAACGGCCGGCGTCGTCGGAGTGGTTGCAGATATGGTGCGGGTGAAAGTGGTCCAGGAAACCGAACGGGCCGTAGTCGATGGTGAGCCCGAGAATGGAAAAGTTGTCGGTGTTCATTACCCCGTGGCAGAAACCCAGCGTCTGCCATTGCGCCACGAGTCGCGCAGTGCGTTCAACGACTTCGCCCAGCCATGTGGCGTAGCGATCCGGTTGTCCGGCCAGATGCGGAAAATGTTCATTGATGACATGATCGGCGAGTGGCGCCAGGTATTGATGCGCGCCACGATGGTAGAAGAATTCGAAGTGGCCGAAGCGCACGAAACTGGGTGCGACGCGGCACACCACCGCAGCGGTTTCGGTAGTTTCGCGAAACACCGGATCGGCTGCGCCTGCCACGCTGAGGCAGCGCGTGGTGGGCACGCCGAGTGCGTGCATGGCTTCCGAACCCAGATATTCGCGGATCGACGAGCGCAGCACGGCGCGGCCGTCGGCGCCGCGCGAGTAAGGCGTGCGGCCGGCGCCCTTGAGCTGGAGTTCGAGGTGGCGGCCGTCCTGTGTCCGCAACTCGGCAATCATCAGTGCACGGCCATCGCCCAATTGCGCTACAAAAGTGCCGAACTGGTGCCCGGCATACACTGAGGCATGGGGTACGTAACCGGGCCATGGGGTGTTGCCGACCAGCGTGGCGAGCAGCTCGGGCGAACCCATGGCTGCGCCGTCAAGCCCCAGCTCACGCGCCAGTGTTGCAGAATGGTGCAACAGTCGCGGTTGTGACAGCGGTGTGGGGGCGACCGGTTGATGATAGGGTGCACCCAGCGTGGCATAACTCGGGTCGAGTGGTGCCGCACTCCATGCGGCGAGCTCAATTCTGTCATTCATCATGGAGGGGTGTCTCGGTTGATCGGCACGGGGCTTGCATGAGTCGGGATAACATCATTGTCGGGAGAATTCGAATGTTGAACGCCGTATTGTTCACAATTATCGAGCAAGCTGCCAGCACGGTGTTGATACTAACCGAGGACGCGGACCAGGACGAACTGTTGGCTTCGCGCCTGACCTGCGCCGAAGTGCAGCGTCAACTGCTGATCATGGCCGGCATGATTGCCGAAATTTCCGCCGCGACCCGCGACCGCATGCCGGAACTGGAATGGGCCGGCTGGAAAGTGATGACCCGCGCATTGAAGGGCCGCAAAGCCAAGGCCGACGAGGCGCTGTGGTTCGCAGCGCGTTCGCTGGTGCCGGCTACCATCATGTGGCTGCGGTTATATCGCCAGAAACGACCCGAGCTGTTCACGTTTTACGTTTGAAAAAATTCCGATACCAGGCGCGGTTGACAGCGTAACGCGTCGTCGGTGTCAAGGCTGCGCCCGGTGCGCTGCCCTACAATCCGGCCTGACCACGATTCAGGATTCCATGCATGGACTACGCTTTCCCACCTGCCCCGGTAGTTATGCTTCCGGTTACTTCCAGCAAACCCTTTCCGGTGCGCCGCATCTATTGCATCGCCCGCAACTATGCCGACCATGCACGTGAGATGGGCAGCGACCCCGAGCGTGAGGCGCCGTTCTTTTTCACCAAGCCGGCCAGCGCGATCCTGCATGGCAACCCGGTGATGCCTTATCCGCCAGCAACACAAAATCTGCATCACGAAGTGGAACTGGTGGTGGCGCTGCAATCCGGCGGCCGCGACATTGCGGTGGAGCGGGCCAACGACTGCATCTTCGGTTATGCCGTCGGCCTCGACATGACGCGACGCGACCTGCAAGCAGCCGCCAAGGCCAAAGGCCAGCCGTGGGACATGGCCAAAGGTTTCGATTTCTCTGCGCCGTGTTCCGCGATCACATCAAAGTATCAATCCGGCGTGATCACGCGCGGCAGGATACAACTCAAGGTCAATGGCGAACTACGGCAGAGCGGTGATGTTGGCGAGATGATCTGGAAGATCCCTGAAATCATCAACCGCTTGTCGCAATTGGTGGAGCTGTGTCCGGGTGACCTGATCTTCACCGGCACGCCCGCCGGGGTTGGCCCGGTGGTCAAGGGTGACAGGCTGATGGCCAAGGTGCAGGGCCTTGAATCACTGACGGTAATGATCGGTTAGCGCGTGTTTGCAGACTGCCGGGTTACCGAACTGGGAGCGCCGACACCATTTCAGGTGGAACGGGACGTCGTATAATCGCGGCCCTGCTTCCCCATCACGAGATTCCCCATGGCGAAGAAATTGTTCATCCGCACCTTCGGTTGCCAGATGAACGAATACGATTCCGACAAGATGGCCGACGTCCTCGCCGTGAGTGAGGGCGCCGTAAAAACAGGTTCTCCCGAAGAGGCCGATATCATCCTGTTCAATACCTGCTCGGTGCGTGACAAAGCGCAGGAGAAGGTGTTCCACGACCTTGGCCGGATCAGGCACTTGAAACAGCAAAACCCTGATCTGCTGATCGGCGTTGGCGGCTGCGTGGCGAGCCAGGAAGGCAAGGCGATTGTCGAACGCATGCCGTATGTCGACATCGTGTTCGGTCCGCAGACCCTGCACCGTCTGCCGCAGATGATCGCGGCACGGCGCAAAAGCGGCCGACCGCAAGTGGACATTTCATTTCCGGAAATCGAAAAGTTTGATGCCTTGCCGCCGGCGCAGGCAAGCGGTGGGTGGGCCTTTGTCTCCATCATGGAAGGTTGCTCAAAGTACTGTACGTTCTGTGTTGTTCCCTACACGCGCGGCGAAGAGATTTCACGTCCGCTGGAGGACGTGTTGACCGAAGTCGCAGGCTTGGCCGCGCAGGGTGTCAAGGAAGTCACGCTGCTCGGGCAGAACGTCAATGCCTATCGTGGGTCGATGACTGGCAGTGATGCGCATGTTGATCTGGCATTCCTGATCGAGACCATCGCCGAAATGCCGGCCATCGAGCGCATCCGCTACACCACCTCGCATCCGCGCGAGATGAGTGCGCGCCTGATCGAGACCTACGCCAAAGTGCCCAAGCTTGTTTCCCACTTGCATCTGCCGGTGCAGGCCGGATCTGATCGCATTCTCGCCGCGATGAAACGTGGTTACACCGCGCTCGAGTACAAGTCACTGGTACGCAAACTCAGGGCGGTGCGGCCCGACATATCGCTGACCTCGGATTTCATCGTCGGCTTTCCCGGTGAGACCGATGAGGATTTCGAGAAAACCATGCAACTGATAAAGGATGTCGATTTCGATGCCAGCTTCTCCTTCGTTTATAGTCCGCGCCCCGGTACACCTGCGTCTGACCTGGCCGACGATACGCCGGCTGAAGTGAAAGCGCAGCGACTGATGCGTTTGCAGAAGTGCATCAATGATCAGGCTTTCGCCATTTCTGAAAAGATGGTCGGCACCGTACAGCGGGTGCTGGTGGAAAGTCATGCCCGCAAGGATGCGGCAGAACTGGCGGGCCGTACCGACAATAACCGCGTGGTTAACTTTGCCGGCCCGGCGCGTTTGATCAATCACTTCATTGAGGTTCGCATCACCGCAGTTTCTCCGCACACGCTGCGCGGAGAAGTGATGCCTGTATGAATATCGCGAAGCCAAAAGTCGTCGAAGTCGCATTTGCGCCCATCGACAATGCGCGGCTGGCGAATCTGTGTGGCGCCATCGACGAGAATCTGCGCCAGATCGAAGCGGCGTTTGACGTAACGATTTCCCGGCGTGGCGAACACTGCCGGGTATCGGGCAGTACGGTGCAAGCCCGGCTTGCAGCAGACGCCTTGCGACATTTTTATGATCTATCGACTGCACCGCTGTCGATAGATGAGGTTCAGCTTGGACTGATAGAAATCACCAATCGCAGCCCGGGGCAACAATCGGTTACCGGCCTGCTGACGCGCAAGGCCGACCTGCATGGCCGTACCACGCATCAAGTGCAGTACCTGCATCAGATACAGGAACACGACATCACCATCGGCATTGGTCCGGCCGGGACCGGCAAGACCTATCTCGCCGTAGCCAGCGCGGTTGACGCCTTCGAGCGTGATCTCGTGCAGCGCATTGTGCTGACTCGGCCCGCAGTGGAGGCGGGTGAGCGGCTCGGCTTTCTGCCCGGTGATCTGGCGCAGAAAGTCGATCCCTATTTGCGCCCGCTTTACGATGCGCTCTATGATCTGATGGGTTTCGACAAAGTGGCGCGGGCCTTCGAAAAAGGCCATATCGAAATCGCGCCGTTGGCCTACATGCGTGGCCGTACCCTCAATCACGCCTTCATCATCCTCGATGAAGCGCAAAACACCACGCCGGAGCAGATGAAAATGTTTTTGACCCGACTGGGGTTCGGATCGAAGATGGTTGTCACGGGTGACGTGACACAGGTGGACCTTCCGGCGGGGGCGAGTGGCCTGCAACTTGTCCGACAGGTGCTCGACGATGTCGATGACATCCATTTCGCCATTCTCACGAGCGACGATGTCGTGCGCCACACCCTCGTCGGTCGCATCGTCGACGCCTATACGACGTACGACGCA
>JAYUFR010000110.1:0-5593 GCA_043738625.1 Sterolibacteriaceae bacterium | reverse complement strand
GTGAGCATTTGTTTTTCCGTGGCCCAATCCGGATTGGCGAATGCCACTGCCCCGGCACTGATGTGTGGCAAAGGCCAACTGAAGTGCACCTGTAAATCGCCGCTGATCGCAAGCACGCGCCCGGTTTTATCCAGGGCGATTTTCTCGATCGGTCGGCGCAGCCAATTCCAGCCGAATAGCGCAATGTATGCGGCCGCCAGCAGGATAGTGACAAAGAAAAATCCGGCGATCCATTTAAGCAAACGAAGCAGTGTCATGGCTGTAGGGTAGTTTTCCGGCAGCGCCGGGGCAACGAGCGTTCCGGCTTTGCACCAATTATCCATCGCAACTTTTTGCCACTCAGTGCGCTAACGCACTGAAAAACAACCACGCAGGAATCAGACTTGCCCCAACACACTTGGAGCCAGACCATCATGACCCACGCGTTACACGAACTTTTACATTGCGCCGACGTGAAAAGTCTGGAATCGGCGCTCCTCAATACGTGCTCGGAATTCGGGTCGGTGTCACGTCTCGACATCATGACGATGATCAAAGCCGGGAAACGACAGGCCGTCTGCCTTGTTCGTATGGACTCTGGACAACAGGACCATGAGCTGATGTCGAAACTTGGCGCGGTACGCTTTGGTGAAGATATCTGTGTCGTGGTCGACCTCGCCATATCCGAGTTCGCACTGGCCTGAAAAAAACCGGCACGAATATGCCGCAACCCGGCCTCATCCTGGCATTTTTCCTTGCCATCATATTGATGGCTGGCTGTGCGCCCACGCCAATGCAGAAGATCGTCGGTGATCATGGTGAAGACTCGGTCATCACGACCCGGGTGATTACGGCGATTTTCAGTGATCGTTCGCTCAAAGTTATGGCAATCAACGTCGAAACCGTCAAAGGCACCGTGCAGTTGAGCGGTATCGCACTGTCACCCGTCGATATGGTCAAGGCAGTCGAGGTAGTGCGCAGTGTCAGTGGCGTGACCGCTGTCAACAATGACATGCGGCTGATGACCTGCGGTTGATAAAAATCAAGACATGGACCGGCTATGTTGGATACGGTACAGACTTCACAGGTTGACAGGCTGATGATGAGTTTCGATTTTTATTACAGAAAACCCATCATGTGCGCCGACCAAAAAAAAGTTCTTGTTCTGGGAATAACGATTGCAAGTGCAATTTCCATTCTTATTTCCGGCTGCAACAACCGCCAGGAGTCATCGTCGGTTCCCGCTGCGACCATCACCGCAGGAACCGAGATCGACGATGCCGTCGTGACCACACGAGTGAAAACCGTGCTGCTCGGTGATCCTGATATCAAGAGCTTCGACTTGAAAGTCGAAACTCGCAAGGGCGTCGTCCAGCTTAGCGGCTTTGTTGACAGTCAGACCCAGATTGATCGTGCAGTTGCTGCCGCTCGGACGGTGGAGGGAGTCAAGAATATCGACAACAGCATCCGCGTCAAGCAGGGACATGCGACTGTCGGCAATACGGTAGATGACAGCGTGATCACCACCAAAGTGAAATCAGCCCTGCTGGCCGACCCGAGTGTCAAGAGTTTAGATATCGCCGTCGTGACGCGCAAGGGCGAAATCCAGCTCAGCGGCTTCGTAGACAACCAGACCCAAATCGATCAGGCGATTGCCATCGCCAGCAAAATTGAAGGTGTCACCAACATTCACAATGAAATGAGTGTCAAGAAGTAAGCCATGAGCAAATCCCGATCTGGCGAAGCTGCAATTGGGCATGAAAATCATCTCGCGCCGCCATTACGCTATCAATGGGGGTGGCCATTTTCCCGGGCCACGGATCCGAGATAGCGGCTCTGGTCAAGGCAGCCGATGTCGCGCTTTATCAGGCCAAACATCGCGGACGAAATCAGGTTGTTATCTTTTCCGCAGAATCCAGCCAGATCGCCCTGGAAAGTTCGCCGCACAAAGTTTCATAATGCAACGCCGTTCACGCCAAGTTTAATTACTTGGCTCTTTAACCCGGAAAACTTTCACCTCGACCACGTGTTCGATATGGTCGTCAACCAGAAGAATGCCCTCGTCGTGCTGCTCAATGCCGTCAACTATTATCCTTGCGCTGTCATCCGCAATTTGTAATTGATTAACGGTGATCTTGTAGACCGTTTCCCGGTGACGATAATGCAGCTTGAAGGTTTTCCAATCTGCCGGAAGACATGGTTCAAAGCGCAGTCGGTCGGCTTCCAGCCTCAACCCCAGAAGAGACTCCAAGATCAGCCGGTACATCCATCCGGCGGATCCGGTGTACCAAGTCCAGCCGCCGCGCCCGGTGTGTGGCGCGACCGCGTAGACATCGGCGGCGGCCACGTAAGGTTCGACTTTATACGTGGCGATTTTCGCCTGCGTATTCGCGTGGTTTATCGGATTGATCATGTCGAACAGTTCCCATGCCCGCGCGTTGTCACCCAAAGCGGCAAACGCCATCACCGTCCAGATTGCCGCATGGGTGTATTGGCCGCCGTTTTCGCGCACACCGGGAACGTAACCTTTAATGTAGCCGGGATTCAATGCCGATTTGTCGAACGGCGGATCCAGCAACTGGATCAATCGCTCGTCGCGCTGCACGAGGTGCTTGTCCACGGCCTCCATTGCCATGCGTGAATGCTGAGGCTCCCCTGCGCCGGACAGTACTGACCAGCTTTGGGCAATGGCATCAATCCGGCACTCTTCATTACCCGCCGATCCGAGCGGGGTGCCGTCATCAAAGTAGGCGCGGCGGTACCAGTCGCCATCCCAGCCATTGCGTTCAATATTTTGTCGCACCTGTGCCGCCTCTAGCTGACAGCGCTCGGCAAAAACGGTGTCGCCACGCATCTGTGACAAACGTTCGAACTTCGTCAGCACTTCATACAGGAATAGTCCCAGCCAGATGCTTTCGCCCTTGCCCTTTGCACCGACCAGATTCATGCCATCGTTCCAGTCACCGGATCCCATCAGCGGCAAGCCGCGTTCACCGAAATTCAAGCCGTGAAGGATCGCCCGCATTGCATGGTCATAGAGGCTGGCCGACTCATTGGAGTGGCTGGGTAGATCGTAATACGAGTCCTCGTCAGGGCTCACTGCGCGTCCGTCAAGGAAACGGATGGATTCGTCCAGAACGCCGGTGTCTCCGGTACTCAGCACATAGCGACACAAGGTCAATGGCAACCAGAGATAGTCATCGGAGCAATGGGTTCGAACACCACGCTCCGACGGCGGGTGCCACCAGTGCTGGACATCCCCTTCACGAAATTGATGGGCTGCGCAGCGCAGCAGATGCTCGCGAACGAGGGCTGGCTCAGCGTGGATGAGGGCCATCACATCCTGCAACTGATCGCGAAATCCAAAGGCCCCACCGGATTGATAATATCCGCTGCGCGCCCAAAGTCGACACGCCAGCGTTTGATAAACCAACCAGCCATTGGCCAACACGTTAAGCGACGGATCCGGCGTCTCCACCTGCACGGCGCCGAGGGTCCGATCCCAGTATTGCCGCACTTTTTCCAAAGCCCCACGTGCCACCGCCGAACCGCGCGAGCGCTGCATGAGCTTGCGCGCCTCCTCCGCACTTTTTCCGGCGCCGAGACGAAACACGATTTCGCGCTCTTGTCCACTGGCAAGTTCGAATGATGACTGAAGCGCGGTGCACGGATCCAGCGCCGCGCCGGCTTTGTTGGACAGGCGCGAACGCGACATCGCGGCCGGGTGCTTCGGCGTGCCGTTGCGCCCGAGGAATTCGGCGCGGTCACAAGAATAAGTACGGGTGGAATCATCGATATCAAAAAATGCAGTTCGCTCGCCGAACTCGCCGTTGTATGTGTTGCGCGCAAAAATTCCGCCACACGCGGCGTCGAGATCAGTCACTACATGCATGGCAGATTTTGGACGCAGGTCGCCGAGCACCCATTCGACATAGCCGGTTGCTGAAAGACGCCGCGTGCGTGCTGAATTGTTTCGTATCTTCAAGACCGAATACTTGATCGCAGACTCGATATCCACATAGACGCGCAGTGTCGTGGCAATGTCGCTTTCGGCGTGCTCAAAAGTACTGTAACCGAAGCCATGCCGGGTTACATAAGGTGTCGTACCACGTGCCGGCAATGGGGTGGGAGACCAAAAGTGTCCGGTTTCGTCGTCACGCACATAAAATGCCTCGCCGCTGGCTTCGCTGACCGCATCGTTGCCCCATGGCGTCAGGCGAAACTCGTGGGCATTCTCGCTCCAGGTGTAGGCTTGACCACTCTCCGAGATGACGCTGCCAAAGTTTGGATTGGCCAGAACATTGACCCAGGGCGCCGGAGTGACATGGTCATGCGCAGTCGTAATCACGTACTCGCGAGCGTCGGGCGAAAAACCGCCCAGGCCGTTGTGAAAGAGCAGATCGATAGCCGGCATCGTCATGGTTGGCGGGGGTTCAATGCGATGAACTCGTGTCGGCGCCAATCTGGGTATGGGCAAACGTGGTGCGCGCACTTCCATCAGACCACGACGATTGATCTGGTCTCCCAGTGTTCCGCGTCGATCGCTGATGATGGCGCGCGCGACTGACTCGAAAAGGATTCGGTCCTCCTCCGACATCTGTTCGGTCCGGCGGACGAAGATGCCCCCGGGCCGATCCATGACGTGAGCCTCAATGCCGGCGGCGATAAGCCCCATGATCTGCTCCTGCAGCAATTGCCGATAGCCGGCGTTGTCCTCGTTCCAGATCACCAGATCGACCGCCAATCCCTTCAGGCGCCAGTAAGCATGGGCCTGAACGAGTTGCCGCACGAGGTCGATATTTGCCAAATCGCAAATTTTCAACAGCACGATAGGCAAATCACCCGAAATCGCGTAGCCCCACAAGCCGGTTTGACCGCGACGATTTTTGCTGATAACGCCTGCATCGGCACGTAACGTGGAATTCGCATAGAGTACGGAACTGGCAAGACGTCCGTAAAGTTGCGCGTCAGTTTCGCTGGCATTGATTTGCCGCAGCACGATCTGGCTGTGGGTCCACGCCAGTTCGAAAACACGATCGGCGAGATGGCGATCCTGGTATTTTCCTGCCAGCCCCAGCGCCGCATCGCGTGTGGCGCCGATACCGGTCACCATGTCTACAGTTACGGTTTGTTCCGGTTCTAGCGTGATGCGATAGCGAATCGCAACAACCGGGTCGAGTACCGATCCTGCGCTGCCCGAAAGCGCCGCGACATCGGTCATGGCCTGAGGCGCTGCCACGGTGCGTCCGCGACCGATGAATTTCATTCGATCGGTTTCGTACGAGGTTTTCTCTGCCACTGCGCCATGTATAGCCACCACATGGAACATCCATAGCGCATGCTCTTCGAGCGAGCGTGGCCGGCGTGTGCACAGGATGGTCTTGTGGTCCGCGACGATTTCAGTCTGAACGAACAAATTGCTGAATGCCGGATGTGTCGCATCGGCGGCTGCATCTGCCAGCACCACTTCTGCATAGCTGGTCACTTCCACAGTGCGACGTGTTCGCGCGCGATTGTCAATACGTACCCGGCGCAGCTCAATGTCATCCTCGGGGGACACAACGATTTCCGTGTGCGTATCGTAGTCCAGATCGCGGCGGCGAAATTCCGCCCG